>NZ_JCADBM010000018.1:0-214355 GCF_059359075.1 Phytohabitans sp. LZ39
GGCTTCGAAGCGACCACCAGCCTGGACACGATGCTCGACGAGGTCGTCCCATGGGTGACCCAGGCCGTACACGACGGACGGCTGTGACGACCCTCTTCGCCGAGCCGGTGCGGGTCGCGCAGACCCGCACCGGCCGCTGGCGGACCGTCGCGCTCGGCGTCGCAGCCGTCGCCCTGGGCACCGCGCTCGGTCTCCTGCGCCAGCCCGGCGCCGGCGCGCTCGACACGATCTGGGCCGAAGACGGCGACGTCTTCCTCGGCGAGGCCGTACGCCAGGGCCCGCTCGACGCGCTCGTCACGTCGTATGCCGGCTACTTCCACGCCGTACCCCGCCTGATGGCCGCGGTCGCGTCGCTCTTCCCGGCCGGCGCCGCCTCGGCGGTCCTGGCGCTGGAGGCGGCGCTCGCGGTGTCCCTGCTGGCCCTGCTTGTGTACACGGCCAGCGGCAGCCACCTCACCGGGCAACTCTCCCGCGTGCTCGTCTCGGCCGTCGTCGTGGTCGTCCCGCTCGCGCAAGGCGACGTGCTCAACTCCATCGCCAACTTCCACTGGTACGGCCTGTACGCACTCTTCTGGGTGCTGATCTGGACACCGTCGCGGCCGGCCGGTCGCGCGGTGGCCGTGGCGGTGACGTTCCTCGTGGCGGCCAGCGACATCATCGCCGTCGTCTTCGTCCCGCTCGCCCTGTGGCGTGCGCTGCGCCGCTCACCCGGCCGCGACCGGCACGGCATCGCGCTGGCCGGCGGGCTCGCGGTGGGGCTGCTGGTCCAGTTCGCCGGCCTGCTGGGCGGTTCGAGCGAACGCGACCTCGCCCCCGACCCCGTGCTCGCGGTCACCGGCTTCCTGCTGCGCGCGGTGCCCGCGCCACTGATCGGCGAACGCTGGCTCGGCGACAGCGTCGACACCCGCTGGGTGGCCCTGGCCGCGGTCGCCTGGCTCGTCGTGGCGGCCGCGCTGCTCGTCGCATACACCCGGCGCACCCGCCCGGCCTGGACGCTCGCCGTCGTGGCCGGACTGCACGCCGCCGCGCTCTACATGGTGCCCGTGCTGCTGGCCGGCACGGCCACCCCGCGCTACGCCGTCGCGCCCGCGATGCTCGTGGTCACCGCGCTCGTGGCACTGCTACAGCCGGCCGGCTCACGGCTGCCGCTGTACGCGCTCACCGCCCTACTCACGCTGATCGCCGCGGTAAACCTCCGCGTCGACAACCTCCGTGCGGATGGTCCACAATGGAGTGACGAGCTGGACGTCGTCCGTCAGGAGTGCCAGCGGGTACCCGGGCAGAATGTCGAGGTGGCCATACCGCCCGACTGGACCACCTCGCTTCCGTGTTCGTACCTGTCCCGTTGACCACCGCACCGGAGATGTCGTGATCTCGCGCCTTGCTGGAAAAGCCAACCAAAGGCTGGAGGCCTTCCGGCTCCAGCGCGAGCTACGCCGCCGCCAGCCACCGGCGTTGCACACCGCACCCGAGTCCAGGACGCCCACCGTCTACTACCTCGGGCCCGACCTCGACCTGCCGATCGGCGGCATCCGGGTCATCTACCGGCATGTCGACGCGCTACGGCGGATGGGCGTCGAAGCCACCGTGCTGCACGGCACCGACGGCTTCCGCAGCACGTGGTTCGAAAACCAGACCCGCATCGAGTACACGTCGCAGACCCGGATCGGCCCGGAGGACCTGCTCGTGGTCCCGGAGTGGTACGGGCCGACCCTCGACCGGATCCCGCGCGACATCCGGGTCGTCATTTTCAACCAGCGGGCGTACGACACCTGGGACTACGTTCCGTACGGCGAGACCGGCCCGGGCGCCCCATACGCGGGGCACGACAACATCCGCGCGATCCTCACCGTCTCGCGGGACAACGCCGACCTCCTCGAGTATGCGTTTCCGCAACTGCCCGTGCACCTCACCCGCAACGCCATCGACCCGGCACTCTTCCACCCGGGTGAAGGCCCGCCCGGACGGCGGATCTCGTTCACCACGACCCGCCGGGCACGCGAGCGCGCGCAACTCCTGCACATCCTCCGCTCCCGCGACGCACTGCGCGGCTGGGAGGTCGTGCCGATCGAAAACCGCACCGAGCGGGAGACCGCGGAGATCATGCGGGGCAGCGCGATCCATCTCAGCTTCAGCGACCGCGAGGGCTTCGGCCTGCCGCCGGCCGAGGCGATGGCGAGCGGCGCCTACGTCGTCGGCTACCACGGGCTGGCCGGCCGCGAGTTCTTCGACCCGGATTACAGCACCGCGGTCGACGACGGTGACCTCGTCGGCTTCGCCCGTGCCACCACCGAGGCCTGCGCGTCGTACGACGCCGATCCGGAAGGGTTCAGCAAGCTCGGCCGGACCGCCTCCGAGCGGGTGCTGGCCCGATACTCCGCGGAAGGGCTGGCCGAAGACCTGCGCGCCTTCTACACCGCGATGGGCTTCAGCCCTCGGTGAGCGTGCCGTCGACCTCGGTATAAACGCTGCCGGAGCGGGGGCACACAAACTGGCCGTCGCCCTTGGCCACCAGCGGCTCGCCGGCTCGCCCGACCCAACCCACCCGCCGCGCCGGGACACCGACGACGAGCGCGAAGTCAGGCACGTCTTTGGTCACGACCGCACCGGCGGCGACGAGGGCCCACCGGCCGATCCGCACCGGCGCCACACACACCGCCCGGGCGCCGATCGCGGCGCCCTCGCCCACCACCACGCCGACCGCCGTCCAGTCGTCGCCCCCCTTGAGACGGCCCTCCGGAGTGACCGCCCGCGGGTACTCGTCGTTGGTCAGCACCGCTGCGGGCCCGATGAACACCCCGTCGGCGAGCTCTGCCGGCTCGTACACGAGCGCGTAGTTCTGAAGCTTGACGTTGTCGCCCAGCCGGACGCCGGGCCCCACGTACGCCCCCCGGCCGATGACGCAGCTCCGCCCCACGACCGCGTCTTCGCGCACCTGGGCCAGATGCCAGACCCGGGTGCCGGCCCCCACCTGGGACCGCGGGTCTACGTCCGCAGTCGGCGCGACGACGGCGTCGGTCATGTCGGATCCTCCCGTGCCTGCTGCTTGTCCGGCGTGAGCCTACTGTCGGAGGTGATATACGCGGAGTCGCCAACCCGACGCGGCGTCGGGACCGACCGGACCGGGCGCACTGCCGACCGCGCGGAAGCGCCGCCGAGTGTGCGAGTGGCATCGGCCGACAGGTTCGACCGAGCCGCCAAACATACCGGTGACCTGCTTTTCTCTGCCGGATTTCCGTCAGTGCGCTGGCCCGTGCGGGCGCCGGGACGATAGCTTGCCGGAGCGGATCACGGTCCGCCATGCCACGGCGCAGGTGGTTCGTGGCACAAATCCTTCTCACGGACCGAAACGGGACATCTGTGACCTCACCTGTCACGGCCACCGAGCCAATTGGCGTGGCTGTCATCGGCGCCGGCTACTGGGGGCCCAATCTCGTACGCAACTTCCAGTCCTCGAGTGCCTTCCGGCTGCGGTGGCTGTGCGACCTCGACGTGGAGCGGGCCCGCCGGGTCCTGGGTGGATACTCCACGATCCAGGCGACCGCCAACCTGACCGAGGTGCTCGCCGACGAGAGCGTCCAAGCGGTGGCGATCGCCACACCCGCCGCTACCCACCTCGACGTGGCGATGGCCGCGCTCCGCGCCGGCAAGCACGTGCTGGTGGAAAAGCCACTGGCCGCCAGCCACGCCGAGGGGCGCCAGCTGGTCACTGAGGCGGAGCAGCGCGGGCTCACGCTGATGTGCGACCACACCTACTGCTACACGCCGGCGGTCCTGCGCATCCGCGAGCTTGTGCACGGCGGCGAGCTGGGCGACGTGCACTTCCTCGACTCGGTCCGGATCAACCTGGGGCTCGTGCAGCGCGACATCGACGTGCTGTGGGATCTCGCGCCGCATGACCTTTCCATCCTCGACTTCGTGCTGCCGCCGGGCGTGCGCCCGGTGTCCGTCGCGGCACACGGTGCCGATGGGATCGGCGCCGGCCGGGCCTGCGTCGCCTACCTCACGCTGCACCTCAACACGGGCGCTATCGCGCACATCCACGTCAACTGGCTCTCGCCGGTCAAGGTGCGCACCACGATCGTCGGCGGCTCGAAGCGGACGCTGGTGTGGGACGACCTCAACCCGTCCCAGCGGCTCTCCCTCTACGACCGCGGGGTCGACGTGGCCGGGCCGGACGAGCTCGCCGACGACCAGCGGCGAGACATGCTGATCTCCTACCGCTCCGGCGACATGATCGCTCCGGCGCTCGGCGAGCGTGAGGCGCTGCGCACGATGGTCGAGGAGTACGCGCGGGCGATCCACAGCGGCACTCCGGCGTTGACCGACGGGCGGGCCGGCCTGCGGGTGCTGAGCATCCTCGAGGCCGCGTCGCGTAGCCTCGCCAGCGGCGGCACCATGATCGACCTTGACGAGGAGGACCTGTGACTTCCGCGGTGCAGATCGAGGGGACGCGGGCGCTGGTCACCGGCGGTGCCGGCACGATCGGCTCGCACGTGGTCGACGAGCTCGTGCGCGGTGGCGCGGCAGACGTGGTCGTGCTCGACAACTTCGTGCGCGGCCGCAAGGACAACCTCGCCTGGGCGCTGGAGCACGGCCCGGTGCGGATCGTCGAGGGCGACATCCGCGACGCCGCGCTGGTGCGCGAGCTGACCAAGGGCAACGACCTCGTCTTCCACCTCGCCGCGATCCGCATCACGCAGTGCGCCGAGGAGCCGCGCCTGGCCAACGAGGTGCTCGTCGACGGCACGTTCAACGTGCTGGAGGCGGCCGCGGCGGAGCAGGTGCGCAAGGTGATCGCCTCGTCGTCCGCCTCCGTGTACGGGCTGGCCGAGGAGTTTCCGACCACCGAGCGCCACCACCCGTACAACAACGACACGTTCTACGGCGCGGCGAAGGCGTTCAACGAGGGCACGCTGCGCAGCTTCCACAGCATGTACGGGCTGGACTACGTGGCGCTGCGCTACTTCAACGTGTACGGCCCGCGGATGGACATCTACGGCCTCTACACCGAGGTGCTGATCCGCTGGATGGAGCGGATCGAGTCGGGCACTCCCCCGCTGATCCTCGGCGACGGCCTCCAGACGATGGACTTCGTGCACGTGGCCGACATCGCCCGCGCCAACGTGCTCGCGGCCCGCGCCGACGTGACCGACACCGTGTACAACGTGGCCAGCGGCACCGAGACGAGCCTCAAGGAGCTGGCGGCGGCGCTGACCGAGGTGATGAAGTCCGACCTCGCGCCGGAGCACGGCCCGGCCCGCGCGGTCAACGGCGTGACCCGGCGGCTCGCGGACACCTCGGCGGCGCTGGACGAGATCGGCTTCAAGGCGGAGATCGGCCTGCGCGAGGGCCTTCAGGGCCTGGTCGACTGGTGGCGGGGGACGAAGTCGTGAGCGCGAAGATCCCCGTGATGATCCCCATGCTCGGCGAGGAGGAGGCGCAGGCGGCGGCCGAGGCCGTCCGTTCCGGCTGGGTCGCGCAGGGCCCGCGGGTCGCCGAGTTCGAGCGGCGGTTCGCCACGCTCGTCGGCGCCGAGCACGGCGTCGCGGTCAGCTCCTGCACCACCGCGCTGCACCTGGCGCTCGTGCTGCTGGAGATCGGCCCCGGCGACGAGGTGATCGTGCCGTCGCTGTCGTTCATCGCGACCGCCAACGCCGTGCGGTACGTCGGCGCCACCCCGGTCTTCGCGGACGTCGAGCTGGCCACCGGCAACCTCACCGTCGAGACCGTCGACGCGGCACGCACCCCGCGCACCCGGGCGGTCATCGCGGTACACCAGGGCGGCGTGCCGTTCGACGTCGAGGCGCTGCGGAGCGCGGCCGACTCGTGGGGCGTGGCGCTGGTGGAAGACGCGGCCTGCGCGGCCGGCTCCACGGCGTACGGCAAGCCGGTCGGCGCCGGCGCGAAGGTGGCCGCGTGGTCGTTCCACCCGCGCAAGGTGATCACCACCGGCGAGGGCGGCATGCTCACCGTCGACGACGGCGACTGGGCGGTCCGGCTGCGCCGGCTGCGCGAACACGGCATGAACGTCTCGGCCGCCGACCGCCACGCGAGCACACAGCCGGTCCTCGAGGCCTACCTGGAGACCGCCTACAACTACCGCATGACCGACATCCAGGCCGCCGTCGGGCTCGTACAGCTGGGCCGGCTGGCCGGTCTGGTCGCCCAGCGCCGCGAGCTCGCCGCGCGCTACCAGGAGCTGCTCGCCGACCTCGACGGCCTCGTGCCGGTGCGCGACCCGGCGTACGGCGAGACCAACTACCAGTCGTTCTGGGTGCTGCTGGAGTCGTTCCCGGTCGGGCGCGACGAGGTCCTGTCCGAGCTGGCCGCGGCCCGCGTATCGGCGCGGCGCGGCATCATGGCCGCTCACCTGGAGCCGGCGTACGCGGACGTCACCCCGGCGCCCCTGCCGGTGACCGAGCGGCTCACCCGCGACTCGCTGATCCTGCCCCTGCACCACGCGCTCACCGAAACCGACCAAGACCACGTCGTCAGCGTGCTGCGCAAGCTGGCCGGAAGATGAGGGATCTGGTCATCGTCGGCGCGGGCGGCTTCGCCCGTGAAACGGTGGCCGCCGTTCGCGCCATCAACGAGGTCCGGCCCGCGTGGCGGCTGCGCGGCCTGCTCGACGACAACCCGGCCCTGCACAGCACCACGCGCCTGGGGGTGCCCGTGCTCGGTCCCCTGGACGCCGCCGCGGAGACCGACGCCGCCGTCGTGGTGTGCGTCGGCAACCCGCGTGACCCCGGCGTGCGGGAGCGGGTGGTCGACCGGCTCGGGCTCGCCGCGGACCGGTACGCGACGCTGGTGCACCCGGCCGCACAGATTGGCGCCGGCAGCCTCATCGGGCCTGGCACCGTACTGCTGGCCGGGGTCGTGCTCACCGCCGATGTGACCGTCGACGCGCACGTCGCCGTCATGCCACACACCGTGCTCACCCACGACGACCGGGTGGCCGCCTTCGCCACCATCGCCTCCGGTGTGCGGGTCGGCGGCGGGGTCACCGTCGGCCGCGGCGCCTACCTCGGCGCCGGCGCGCTGATTCGGGAGTCCGTTACTGTCGGCGCGCACTCGCTTGTTGGCATGGGCTCGGTCGTGCTCGCCGACATCCCGCCTGGCGAGGTCTGGGTCGGCAACCCGGCCCGACACCTGCGCCCGGCGCATGCCGCATCGCTCTTCAAGGAGAAGACGCAATGAGCAACATCCCGCTGGTCGACCTGGCCGCCGCGCATGCCGAGGTCGCGGAGGAGGTCGAGGCCGGCTTCAAGCGGATCATCGGAGGCACCGCCTTCATCGGTGGCGCCGAGGTGGCCTCCTTCGAGGAGGAGTACGCGGCGTTCACCGGGGTGCCGCACTGTGTCGGCGTGGCAAACGGCACCGACGCGATCGAGCTAGCGCTGCGGGCGGTCGGGGCGGGCCCCGGCAGCGAGGTGATCCTGCCGGCCAACACGTTCATCGCGACGGCGGAGGCGGTGGCCCGGGCCGGCGCCCGCCCGGTGCTTGTCGACTGCGACCCGGACACTTACCTGATCGACGTCGACGCGGCGCTGGCGGCCGTCACTCCGGCGACCCGCGCGATCGTCCCGGTCCACCTGTACGGCCAGCTCGCGCCGGTCGAGCGGATCCGGGCCCGGCTCGGCGGCAGCGACGTGGCGATCGTGGAGGACGCGGCCCAGTCCCAGGGCGCGACCCGCTTCGGGCGCGGCGCCGGCGCGGACGGCATCGCCGCGACGAGCTTCTACCCGGGCAAGAACCTCGGCGCGTACGGTGACGCCGGCGCGGTTGTGGCGGCCGATGCGGAGCTCGCGAAGGCGGTGCGGACGATCGCCAACCACGGCGGGCTGGCCAAATACACGCACGACGTGGTCGGCGTCAACAGCCGGCTCGACGCGCTCCAGGCGGTGGTGCTGCGGGCCAAGCTGACCCGGCTGGCCAGTTGGAACGAGGCCCGGCGGGCGGCCGCCGCCCGGTACCACGCGCTGCTGGAAGGGCTCGACGTCGTGCGCCCCACGACGCTCGAGGGCAACGAGCACGTGTGGCACATCTACTGCGTGCGCGTACCCCGCCGGGAAGAGGTGCTGGCCAAGCTCCACGCGGCCGGCGTCGGCGCGGCGATCCACTACCCGGTGCCCGTGCACCGCACCGGCGCCTTCGCCGGGCTGGGCCTCGGCAAGGGCTCATTCCCGCACGCCGAGCGCATCGCGCCCGAGCTGCTCTCGCTGCCCATCTACCCGCAGATCACCCCGGCACAGCAGGAGCGCGTGGTCCGGGAGCTGGCCGCCGCACTCGGCTGAGGCAGGACTCCGTGTACGTATCGGTCCGGGATCGACCCGCCGGAGAGTCGCAGACAGGGGGCGCCGTCGCGCGTCGGGTCTCGTCGACCGTGATCCTGCTCGGCGTCGTCAGCCTCCTCACCGACGTCTCCTCGGAGATGGTCGCGTCGGTGATGCCGCTCTACCTGACGGCGGTGGTCGGGCTCAGCCCTGCCGCGTACGGCTTTTGGGACGGCATCTACCAGGGCGTGAGCGCGGTCGTCCGGATCGCCGGCGGATACGCGGCCGACCGGCGGGAGCACCCGAAGCTCGTCGCGCTGGTGGGGTACGGCGTCTCCGCGCTGAGCCGGATCGCGCTGCTGCCGGCGCAGGGGTTCGCCGCGATCACCGCCGTCACCAGTGCCGACCGGCTCGGCAAGGGTCTGCGTACCGCGCCCCGCGACGCGCTCATCGCCGCCTCGTCCGACCCGGCCACGCTCGGGCGCTCATTCGGCGTGCACCGGACGCTGGATACGCTCGGCGCGGCGCTCGGGCCCCTGCTCGCGTTCACGCTGCTCTGGCAGGTGGCCGACAGCTACGACTCGGTCTTCGTGGTCTCGTTCGGCTTCGCCACCGCGGGCGTCGCGGTACTCCTGCTCCTGGTCCCCAACCTCCGCACGGCGGCCAGCGCGACCCGGGTCGGGCTGCGGCGCGTGGCCCGCGAGCTGGCAGGGCGCTCGCTGCGCCGCCCGCTGATCGCCGCCGGCCTGCTCGGCCTGCTCACCGTCGGCGACGGCTTCATCTACCTCTCGCTTCAGGACCGGGACGACTTCGCCGCGCTCTACTTCCCGCTGCTTTACATCGGCACCAACGTCGCCTACCTCGCGCTGGCCGTGCCGTTCGGCCGCCTCGCCGACCGCGTGGGCCGCGCGCGCGTCTTCGTCGCCGGCCACCTCGCGCTGGTGGTCGGTTACCTGCTTGCCGCCCGCCCGGCCGGTGGGGTCGCCGCGACGCTGGCCGTGCTGGCGCTGCTCGGCACGTTTTACGCGGCTACCGACGGGGTGCTGCCCGCGCTGGTGAGCCGGCTCGTGGCAGCGGAAACCAGGGGCAGCGGCATCGCCGCCGCGCAGACCGTCGTGGCGCTCTCCCGCTTCGCGGCATCGCTCGGCTTCGGCATCCTGTGGCAGTTCGCGGGCCGCGGCGCCGCGCTGGTCATCGTCTCCGTCGCCCTGTCCGCCGCCATCCCGGCCGCCGTCATGCTGCTTCGCGGCATCGACCGGCGCCCACCGCTAGTGGATTCGATGGTGAAATCATGAGCCAGCGCTGGCGGATCGCCGTCCTGGTCGCCGTCCTCCTCGTCACCGCCGCTGGCGCGAGCGGCTTCGTGCTTAGCGAGCATCGCGCGCAGGAGCGGAAGGAGGCGGCCGCGCCGGATGTGGCAGTCCGCGACGACGTCGACGCCCTGCGCGGCGAGCCGCACCTGGTGTTCCGCAACACCGCGCTGGGCAACGGATACGGCGAGGTGGCGATGGTGCCGCTGCGGGCACCGGACGGGTCGCGCGCGCTCACCGGCGCCACCTGCGACCGGGTGTACGCGACGGCGGCAGAGGCGGTCTGTCTCACCGCCGACCGCGGGATCGTCACTACCTACCAGGCGAAGCTGCTCGGTCCGGACTGGAAGCCCACACAGGATCTCCCGCTGACCGGGATACCGAGCCGGGCCCGGCTGTCCCGGGACGGCAGCCTGGTCGCGACGACCGCTTTCGTTTTCGGCGACTCTTACGCCAACCCGGGCCAGTTCTCCACCCGGACCGTGGTCACCCGGGCCGGCGGAGACGTCGTAGGTGACATCGAGACGTTCCGGCTGACCGTCGGCGGGAAGACCGTCACGGCGATCGACAAGAACCTCTGGGGCGTCACGTTCGTCGACGACGACACCTTCTACGCCACCGCGGCCTCCGGCAAGAAGACCTGGCTCGTCCGCGGCAGCCTTTCCGCGCGTACGGTCACCGCGCTGCGCGAGGACGCCGAGTGTCCCTCCCTGTCGCCGGACGGCACCCGGATCGCGTTCAAGCGCCACGGCGACCTGCCCGCCGGGCAGTGGCGACTCGCGGTGTACGACCTCGCGAGCGGCCGCGAGACGGTGCTGGCCGAGACCCGGAGCGTCGACGACCAGGCCGAGTGGCTCGACGACAGGACGATCCTCTACGGCCTGCCCCGCGGCGGCGCGTCCTCGGCCAGTAGCGACATCTGGCAGGTGCCCGCGGACGGCACCGGCGCGCCGCGGCTGCTGGTCAAGGACGCCTGGTCACCGGCCGTCGTGCGCTGACGGCACCGCGCCTCAATCGGCCGTCGCGCCGACCGTGCGCAGGGATCGCAGCACGTGACGCATCCGGTAGCCGAGTAGCGCGATCGTCGCTACCGCAGCCACTCCGGCGATCGCCAGCACGACCACGTCGATCGAACTGAGCCGCCCGGCGACCAGCGACACCGCGGCCACCGCCAGCGCGCCGGCCACCGGCAGCGCCAGCCGCCAGGTGAACGCGCCAGGCGGTATGCCCACCCGGCGCATCTCGAACAGGTAGATCGGCAGCACGACGAGCAACGCGACCGCCACCTGGGCGGCGCCGGCGCCCCAGAGCCCGCCCGCATTCGCGCCCAGCCAAAGCGCTGGTACGAGCGCTACCAGCCAGATCACCTGGACGGTGAAGACAACCCGGGTGTTCGCGATGACGACGAAGTAGTCGTAGATCAGCTCGAACACGATGCGGGCGGCGGCCAGGACGGCCAGCCACACGAGCACGGGGGCGGACGGCTGCCACACACCGCCGTACACGAACCGGATGAGCGGGTCGGCGACCGCGGCGAGCAGCACGCACGCGGGCAACGTCACAGAGGCGAGGAGCCCGGCGGTGGAAAGGAACGCGGTGCGCATAGCGGGCGCGTCCCCTTGCAGCCGCGCCAGGGCCGCCGGCGCCACCGCGCGTACCGGCTGGGAGAAGATGCTGATCGGCCAGTTGGAGAGGTTGACGGCGAGCACGTAGTAACCAAGCGCCACCGGACCGAGCAGCGCACCGACCATGAGCCGGTCAACGTTGGTCGCGGCGAAGACCACGATGCTCGAACCCGCCAGCGGTAACCCGAAGCGCAGCAGCTCGCGTGCCTTGCGGCGGTCGAAGCCGAAGCGCAGCCCTTCCGGCGCGAAGCGGAAGAACAGGATCGCGCCGGCGATCGCGCCGGTGAGCTGGCCGATCGCCAGGCTCATCGCGCCGAGGCCGGCCAGTGCGCAGCCGATCGAGGTCAGCGCGCTCGACCAGTTGGTGGTCAGGTCGGCGACCGTCTTGCGGTCTTGCCGAAAGCCCCGCTGAAGCAGCGCCACCGGCGTCGCGACCAGCCCGCTCACGATCACGCTGAGCGCCAGTACGCGGACCACCGGGGTGGCGGTGGGGTCGCCCATCGCGGAGGCGAAGAATGGTGCGCCGAAGAAGCAGCCGGCGTACACGAGGCAGCTGGCCACCACCGAGACCGTGGCCACGGTCGGGGCGATCTCCTTGGGCTCCCCCGGCCACCGCACGATCGCGAGGCTCACGCCGAGCTCGTTGAAGCTGAGCACGGCGAGTAGCGCCACCATCGCGACCGCGAACGTGCCGAACGCCTCCGGACCCAGGATGCGGGCCAGCGCGATGCCGATGACCAGGGTGCTCAGCCGGCCGAACGCGGTGCTGGCGAAACTCCAGCCGAGCGCGCGACCAGCCTTGGCGAAAAGCGACGCGTCCTCGGCGACCTTGAGGCTCACCGCGCCCGCCGGAGCCGCTGACGGACCGACTCGGGCATCATGTCGGCGGCCGCCTTGTGCGCCGCGACCCGGGCCGCCTCACCGATCCGGCGAGTGGGCGGCTGATGCTGCGCCAGCGCCCGGGCGTACACCTCGGCGAGCTTGTCGGCCGCCGCCTTGAGGCTGAACCGCTCGAGCACAAGGCGCCGCGACCACCCACCGAGGCGACCGCGAAGCGTGGGATCGGCGGCCAGCACGCGGATCTGCTCGGCAAGCGGGCCGGCGTCGAGATCACCGTCGCCGATGCCCCAGAAGCCAGCGCTGAGGAAGTGGTCGAGCGTCTCCGGGGTGCACTCCCGGGAAAAGCCCTCGATGCCGAGCACGACCAGCGGGTGGCCGAACGACATGGCCCGCAGCGCCGAACCGCCCATGCCGAGCGCGATGTCCATCGCGGCGTACGCGGGTCGCGGGTCCTCCAGCGCGCCGGGCAGCAGCACGGCCGGGCGGCCGAGCGCTTCGTTGACCTTCGCCGCCTCGGCTCGCAGCTCGCCGGCGGACGGCCCGGTGCCGACCACCACCAGCCGCAGCCGCTCGTCGTCTAGCCGGCTCAGCGCGGCCATGGCCCGCAGGATGCCCTCGGCCTTCATGTCCGGCTCAAGCCGGGAGACGACGCCGAGCAGCAGCTCGTCATCGCGGATGCCGAGCGTGTCCCGGAAAGCCTGGCCGTCGACCGCTGTGACGTCGTCGGCGTCGGTGTTGACGGGTGGCTCGATCAGCGTCGGCCGCGCCCGGAACGCCGCCGCCTCGTCCACCAGCTCCTGGGTGCCGACGATCAGCTCGGGATAGCGGGGCAGCCAGCGCGGCACCGCCATGCCGTAGATGGTCACCACGACCGGGAGGCCGAGCCGCAGGTGTGGCCCGTCGAACGCGTCGAGGGCGAGCGGGAACTCATACACGTGCACCAGGTCCGCGCGGTGTGCCTTGGCCGCGGCGGTAAGGCCGCGGGAGACCGCCCGACGGTACGGCACCACGGCTCTGTGCCGCTCCACCGGATGCCGCACCAGGCTCAACGGCAGGCCGGCTGACCTGACCATCTCGGCCATCGGCCCGGGCACTCCGGTGTGGACGCCGAACACGGCCACATCGTGGCCGTGTTCGCGCATCGTGAGTGCGAAGTCGAGGGCGTTCAGCTGGCTGCCCCCCAGCTCGAGATGGTGCAAGCCGACGAGCAGCCGCATGTCACTCTCCCGCTAGGAACCGGTGGGTTTGAAGATGACGTCGACCCAGTAGTTGTGGTTGGAGGCGGCGCTCGGGTGACCGCCGCCGGAGCCGTACAGGTAACCTGCCGCCGTCATGGGCGCGTGCAACGGTACGTTGTCGACGCCACCGGCTTGGAATGTGTTGACGTCCACGGCGTACCAGCCGGATGGCGTGTAGTAGGACACCGTGTACGCGGTGTTGGGCGTGATCGTCACCGGCTCGTCGAAGATCAGGTTTTGCCAGCCGGAGGCGGTCTCGCCGACGAACGTCCCGGTGGCGCGCCGGGTGCCGGTGGCGTCCCACAGCGAACCGGTGTGGGTTCCGGTGTTCTGCGGGCCCTTGTAGAACCGTACGCCCAGCACCTGTCCCGCCACCTCCGACCGGAACGTCATCCCCAGCTCGATGGGGCTCCGGTCATCCCACTCCACGTTCTGCGGCGTGGCGTTGGTCGGGAAGAGCGTGAGCGCGCCTTCGGGCAGCGGCACCGGCGGCACGGTCGGCGTCGGGCTCGGCGAGGGCGTCGGGCTGCCGGTCGGGCTCGGGCTGGCCGTAGGGCTGGTGGTCGGGCTTGGCGACGGACTGCTCGTGGGAGAGGCGCTCGTGCTCGGGGTCGGCGTCGCCGACGGCGTCGGCTCGGGGTTGCCACCGCCCGAGGGCATGAACAGCGGGTCGACCCAGTAGTTCGACGAGTTGTACGAATTTTCCGGGAACGTGTCGCCGCCGTAGGCGTACACGCCGTTGGCGCCGCCGGGCGCGCTCAGCGGCCCGTTGGTCCATGTGGAGCCGAAGAAGTTTGTGTTGATCGCGTACCGGCCGTTCGGCGCGAAGTACGACACAACGTACTCCGTGCCGGCGGTGACGTTCAGCGGGTCGAAGAGCGCCGTTTGCCAGCCGGAGCCGCTCCCCTCCCCGAACGTCACCTGCCGTAGGCGGCTGCCCGTCGAACTCCAGATGCTGCCGGTGTGCGTGCCGGTGTTGCCCGGGCCCTGGTAGAACCGCAGGCCGATGAGCTGGCCGTTTTGCGACGGCGTGAACCGGACACCGAGCGTCACCGCCGAGCCGTCGCTCGCCGCCGCTGTGGCGGGCGTGGCGTCGGCCGCGAAGAGCCGCGCGACGCTCGGGTCCACGTCGGTCGTGAACGACCAGGTCTCACTGACGTCGTTGCTCTGGGTGTCGCTGGCGGAGACGGTCGCGGTGTACTCGGTCGCGTGCGCCAGCGGCGCCGACGGCGTGAACGTCACCGTCTTGGTGCTGTCGTTGTACGCCTTCGTGCCGGCGATCGTCTGGTTGGCCGGGTTTTTGAGCGTGAACTGGACCGACGCCGAGACCACCGACTTGGAGAACGTGGCGGACGGCTTGACGCTCGCCGCCACGCCGGAGGCGCCGCCGAGCGGGGTGGTCGACACCACGACCGGCGCCGAGCTGCCGCTGTCGGTGAAAAGCACGTCGACGTAGTAGTTGGTGTCCTGGTACGTCTCGGTCGGGAAGCCCGCGCCAAGGCCGTAGACGCCGTTGCCGCCCTCCACATCGGACGCCCGCGGGGCCACGAGCGGGCCGGCGGAGTGCGCGTTGAATGTGAAGAAGTACGGATCCGCCGCGTAGTGGCCGTTCGGCGCGTAGTACGAGGCGACGTAGGTGCGCCCCTCGATGACCGGCACCGCGGGCGAGAAGTTGAGCGTCTGCCAGCCGGTCGAGGTCTCGTTGCCGAACGTGCCGGTGGCGAGCAGCCCGCCGGTGGCGTTCCACAGCGTGCCGGTGTGCGTGCCGGTGTTACCGGCGCCCTTGTAGAAGCGGATGCCGGAAATGTAGCCGCTGGTCTGCGGCACGACCTTGACGCCTACCTCGACCGGCGAAGTGTCGCCGACCGCCGGGTTCTCCGGCACGCGGGCGCCGAAGAGCGTCGACTTGCCGGTCAGGTTGATCTGGCGGGTGGCCGGCACCGGCTGGATGTTGGCGCTGTCGTCGATCGCCCGGATCTTCAGGGTCTGGGTCGTCACACCGCTGGTGTAGAACGCGTACGACCACGAAGTGGTGCCGTTCGCCGGGTGCCAGGTCGTGCCGCCGTCGGTGGAGACCTCCACGCCGGCGACCCGCCCCCCGGTGTCGGCGGCGGTGCCCTGCACGGTCACCTGTGCGCCGTTGGCGAACGTGGCTCCCTGGGCCGGCGCGGATACCGTCACGGTCGGGGCGGTGGTGTCGGTGGAGGTGGTCGCCGCGTCCAGCTCAGGCATCCGGGTGGCGGGCAGCGCGCCCATGTCGGCGAGCAGGTTGACGGTCGCCTGCTGCATCCGCTCGTCGGGCGGCGACTGCACGCCGTCGTGCAGCTCGTCGAGGCCCCAGGCCCACTGGATGCTGCCGGCGGAGAAGACCAGAGCGCCGCTCTGCGCCCGGTACAGCGTCAGGTTGTGCGTCGTGGTGCCGGGCGTGACGACGCTGCCGAAGTCGCGCAGGTACTCCGGCGTCTCCCCCACCGTCTTGGAGAGCTTGACGAGACCCTCCGGACGGAAGCCGTTGTCGATGTCCTCATTGGACTCGTAGCCGACCGTGTTCGGCGCGAGCGTGGCCACCTGGTTGCCGGTGAGGGCGTCCAACCCGGTGTTGCGCCAGAGCCGCATGTCGCCCTGTTCGGCCGGCACCTGGAGCGACAGGCTGGCGTTGTTGGACTGGAACATCGTGCCGGTGAGCGCGTTTTCCGGCTTGCCACCGTTGGACGGCGGGCTGAACCGCGGGTCCCGCCACGTGCCGGTCCACTCGGACGACGGGTCGATCTTGTCGTTTGCCCATGTTTCCTTGTAGCAGACCAGCGTCCGGTACGCGTTGCCCGCGCCGTCCACACTGGACTCCCAACGGGTCTTCCAGTAAACCTCGTTACCGCTGAAGAACGCGAGGCTCACACCCGCGTCGCGGGCCGCCTCCACGTTGGCCCGCTGCTGGCCCGACCAGTACTCGTCGTGGCCCACGGACAGGAAGACCTGGTGGTTTTGGATCAGATTGCCGCGACGGTCGGAGTCGACGCCGGTGGTGTAGCTGATGTCGTACCCGTTGCGCTCGAGGAAGCGGATCATCGGATACTCGTTGCTGAACAGGTAGTCGCGCGAGGTCACGCCGCCCCGGGTCGCGAAGGGCCGGTTGTAGCTGAGCTTGTAGGCCCGCCCGTTGTCCCCACCGCTGTAGAAGTTGGCGCCGCCGTAGCTGTTGTAGGCCTGCCAAGTGGTGTCGGAGGTCTGGAAGAACAGCGCCGAGTTGCTCGCGTCGTTGCGCACCACGAAGGGGATGTGGCTGCCGTCGCTGGCGCCGGGCCGCTGGAGGCGCGCGACGTAGACGCCCGACACCATCGCCGCCGGAACGTCCCAGAACGCGGAGATCCCCCACGTGCCGCAGTCGTAGATCTCGGTCGTCGTGCTGGTCACGCAGGGCGGCTGGTTTTGCGGGAGCGATGCCGACACGGTGACGTTGTCCGCCACCTTGCGGGCGCCGTCGCCGTCATACCAACCGAGCCGGTAGATGTCGACCTCGTACGAGTTGGCAGTGGTCTTGATTTTGAAGTTGACCCGCTGGCCCGCGTTGACGCTGATGTCAGTGGCGAAGCCTTGGATGGCCGCGTCGCCGACACCGTCGACGTCCCACTGGTCGCGCGGCGTGCCGTCCTTGCTGTTTTCGCAGACGATCGGATTGACCACCGGGTTGCATGGGTCGGCGGCCGCGAATGCCGCCGGCATCGCGATGAGGCCACCGCCGGTGAGCACGAGCAGCGTCGCGCTGGCGGCGAGCACGATGCGGCGCGCGGTCGGCCGGAGCCCCGCGTACCAACGGAGTGCAATCGAAGCGATCGAGAGGCCGCGCTGGCCAATGCCGACCAAGCCCTTCACGACGGACCGCACGCGATCCGCCCACACCGCCGTCATCCGGATCTTTCCGGTCCCCCCAGACCGTATGTCCGTCCCATCACCGTGCTTGGTGCCCACGCAAGCTCACTCTCCACGATTTAGCTGGCAGCCGGATCATGATCCCCCGCGGCCTCTGCGGACGTTAACGGCGCGAAGGGGCATGGGGCAATGAGGCGACCACCCATAACGCGACACCAAGACGGCGTGGAGAACTCAACCTTAGAGACAGACCTGGGTGGGCGAGCGACAGGTTTCCGACAAACGCGGGCGCGCGGCTTTCTGACGATACCAATAAAGCGTTACGGCCGTCGATACACCGGCGCGATCCTGATCACAGCGTCAGCGACCCGCTCCGCATTGTGCGTGTCATCCCGCTCCGGCCGTTCGGTGAACGACACGACCGTCGAGGTCCGCACGGTGCGCGCGGGATGTGTGAGTCGCCACACGGCGCCACAGACGCCCATGAGGAGGAATACCGTCAAAGCGAATGTGGTGAACCACAGGGAGTCGACGGTGGCGGCCACGAGCAGCGAGACGACCTGCGCCGAGATCAGTGCCGCGCACAGGTGCCGGTCTTCCTCGATCGTTGAGCGCCGCCAAGCGATCGCGGCCAGGACGATGGCGGTCAGGTGCATCAGCGCGAAGACGGTGACACCGATCAGGCCGCCAGTGACGAGCGTGTAGAGCCACTGGTTGTCGAGGACGAGTCCGTCGTAGAGCTCCGGCACGAGGGTATTGGGCCCGCGCCCCAGCCAGGGCCGCTGGGAGAACCAGTGACCGACGAGCTCGTAGTCGTCGGTGCGGCCGGAGATGCTCGGGTCTTCCTCGGCGCCGGTGAACATGTAGCTGACCGTGCCGAGCAGGCCGGGCCGGACCACCATCATGCCGGCCATCGTCGCGACCGCAAGCAGGAGCATGTTGTATCGCACTCGCCAGTTCCAGGCGATCATCATGACGACGAGAACGGCGGCAAGCGCCACGACACCCGTGCGGGAAATCGACATCGGCACCGCGACCGCGGTCAGCAGAGCCACCAACCCGGCGAGGTAGCGGTGCCGCTTCAGCGCGGCGTACCGCGCGAAGTGGATGGCGAAGGGCAGGGCGACCGCCATGAGCGCGCTGAACTCGATGTAGTGCGCGGCGGTCGAGGCGACCCGGAAGAACTCGCCGGTGCCGCGCTGGGACAGGCCGATGATGCCGCCCTTGACCTCCAGGCCCGGCACCACAAGGTATTCGGCGATGTTGATTTGGGTGGTCGACTGGATGATCCCGATCGCCGCCATGTAGCCAGCACACCAGACGAAGACGCGGAGGACGCCTTTGAGCCGGTCCCAGTTGGGAATGCCGTCGGCGACGACGAGCGCCACGCCGAGAAACTGGAAGAGTTGGAGCATCGCGAAGTTTTGTGCGTTTGCCTCCAGCGCAGGCAGGCCGCGCAGCAGGCCGGCCAGATAGGAACCCATCGTGCCGGCCAGGTAGAAAAACGCGGCCCAGCGGATCGGCTGCGGTCCGGTCATCACCAGCCGACGGTTAAGCCGGGTCAGCGCCCACCACACGAAGAGGGCAAACGCTACGAGCAGGGCGGGACGCCCGGCGAACGACATGTTGGGCACGATCAGCGTGCCTGGAATCAGGTAGAGCAAGCAGATCATCACGCTGACCACGGCGGCCACGTCGATCCGGGCACGGCGCCGCCGCGTCGCGTATGTGCTTTCGGCGACCAGCGACGGCTCGAGGTCGACCGGGTGGAAAGCGTAAGCGGTCAACGTTCCTTGTTCTTGTCTTGACCGGTGCGCCACGAGACCTGGGACAGCGGAAGGACGATCGTGCTGTCGACCTCCTCAGCCGGCTGCTGGATGCGGACCGTCTCCCCGCCCACCGAGCCGTTGGGCACCTTCGCCCCATTGCTGCCATTGGTGCTGCCATTGGTGCCGTTGGTCCCGTTGAATACCTTCGCCCCCTTGGCGGCCGCGCTCTCCGCGGCGGCCGCGCTCTCGTGGGTGCGCCCAGTGCCGTTGCTCTGCCGCACGCGGGTGAACAGACTGCTCCGCGCGGCGCCTGACTCGCCAACTGTCGCGTTGCCCATCGAGATGACCATCGTGGAGTCACCGCCGGAGTCGACGGATCCGGGGCGGGCCGGACCGGCGCCGCTCGCCGAGTCGTCCGGCTTCCTGGTCTTGGCGCCATTCTTCGTACGGCGGCGCAGGAGCGCGTCGAGGCCGATCGAGACGCCGACACTGATCATCAGGGCGATGCCGAGGCCCACGATCATCACACGCTTCTTCTTCGACGTGATGGCCACGACCTTGTCGCCGTTGTCGAGCGGGAGGGTGGTGATGGACGTGGCGCGGGTCGCGCCGAACTGCTGCTGCTGTGCCACCACGAACTCGTCGAGGAGTTTCATCAGCCGCTGCACCGTCGCGGTCGCCTGGGCCGGCGTCGAACCGACCGCCTCGATGGTGAAGTAGGTCGTGCCGTACTCGACGGCGATGGTGAAACTGTCCGTATAGCCATCTTCCACAAGCTGTTCGAGCACAGGCTCGTCCTGCGCTTGGAGGATGACCGCGGAGCCCAGGGCGGCGAACCCGAGGTCGAGCCAAGGGTTGGTGGGCTTCTTCACCGCGCCTTCGCCGGTCGTCGAATTGGGCGGCGGGATCATCTGGAGGTGACCGACGGCACTGTAGTCCGGCTTGATGTTCTTCGTCATGAGGAAGACGGCCAGAAGCGAAACGACCAGCAGTGGGGTGAACACATACCAGCGCCGGAACAGCATCCTGGTCAGATCCCAGAGATCCACAGTGTCCTCTCGATTCGCCACAGCACACACATCTAGAGCCCGTAACCCTGCGCGAATGCACGATTACCCGGCCGCCTGGTCCGACAGGCTAGAGACAGGGTACGCGGCCAGGGAAGGGCTGCCCAGAGCCTCGATACGAGGGGGTCGGACACCCGACGCTTGGCTTGACCCGCCAGACCAGGCCCATAAGATAGATGCTCATCGTTGAGATCTGGTCGTCACCACCCGTACAGATATCCAACCAGATAGTCCGGTGCGGGCGGAACGTGTGTCGGTTAGCCGTCACCGCTTGGCCGGTCCCGCCGCTTGCCCACGCGTCTACAGTGAGCCCCATGTGCCTGAACCCGCCGCCGGCCTGCTGAGATGCGCGGCTTCCTGGCCGTCTCGGTGAGCCCCGGCGGGCCTGTGGCGGCGCGCGTCCCGCACCCCGGCGCGCTCGCCCTCATGGCCGGCCCGCACGCCGGCGCCACGACCGCTCCGACGCCAGACGGCTGGCTCGCGTTCACCGCCGCCGAGCCGGACGACCGCCTCGGCACCGATCCGGCATCCGGCTTCACCGTGCGGCTCACCCGCTCGATCCGCGACCGCGAGGGCGACCTCGACACCGGCCGTCTCGCCGCACTGCTCGGCGGCGAGGTCTCCACGACCGGCGAGGCGCTGGCCGCCATCCTGCCGCCGTTCGCGGGCGCGCACCTGGCCCACACCGGCGCGCCCGTGCGCCTGGCCGGCGACTGGCTCGGCCTCCGCCAGCTCTTCTGGTGGCAGGGCGAGGGCGTCGCCGCGGTCTCCACCAGCGCCCTGGCCTTGGGCGCGCTGGCCGGCGACGGCCTGCACGCCGGCGCGCTCGGCGTGCAGAGCCTGATGGGCTGGCAAGTCGGCCTGGAGACGGTTTTCACGGGCGTCACCAAGCTCGGCCCCGCCGCCGTCGCGGAGCTCCGCGACGGGCGGGTCACGGTCGAGCGGTACGCGACCGAAGACCTCGGTCTGGACGCCGCGCCCAGTCTCGACGCGGCGGTCGACGAGATGGCCGAGATCCTCCGCGCGTTCCACCGTGCCTACCTGACCGACCACCCCGATACGGTGCTACAGCTCAGCGGCGGCCAGGATTCCCGGCTTCTGCTCGGCGCTGTGCCGCCGGAGCTGCGCCGCGGGATGGCAGCGTTCACTTTGGACACCCGCGGCGGCGTCGAGTCTCGGGTGGCCGTCCGTCTCGCCGCGCAGTGCGGCCTCGCGCACACCGTCCACCGGACCGACGAGCGGCCACCGGTCGACGCGGCGGCCGGGCACCGCGCGGCACGGGCCGCCGCCGCCGCACTGGATGCCATGGCCAGCCCGATGGCCCTCGCCCCGCTCGCGCTCATCGAGGCTGACCTCGATCAGGGGCACCGGCTCTCCGGCGCCGGTGGCGAGCTGGCTCGCGGCTTCTACTACCCGGGCCAGCCCCGACACGCCGAGACCGACGAGCGGATGGTCCGGCGGCTCGCTGAGTGGCGACTGTTCACCAACGAGACCGCCGAGCCGGACGCGCTCGACCCCGACTTCGTCGCCGCCGCCCGGACCTACGCGCTGGCCGCCGTGACTCAGCGATTCACGGCGTACCACCGGGACTGGCTGCGTGCCACCGACGACTTCTACCTCTGGGACCGGATGGCGCGGTGGGCGGGCGCGCAGGGCACGCCGGCAGCGGTCGACCGTTTCTTCGTCAATCCCTTGCTGGACCGGCGCTTCGTGCAGCTGGCGCTGGCGGTCGCGCCGGATGACAAGCGCGACTCGCGGCTCACCGGGCGGCTCATGCACCGCCTCGACCCGGGGCTCGCGGCGGTGCCGCTCGACTCTGGGCTGGTGCCGGCGCGGCTGGGCCGGCCAGGGTTCGCCACCAGCGTGGCCGTCGCCCGGGTGACCGCCCGCAAGACGGTCGGCAAGGTACGGCAGCGGCTGGCCGGCGCGCGCCGCACCCAGCTCGGTGCCGCCGACGTCGCCGCGCGGGTGGTGGCGCACTGGCGTGCCGCGCCCGATGCCACCGCGCCGCTGCGCCGGGCCGGCATGGTGCGCGAGGCGTGGCTCGACGAGCTGCTCGACGGTCGCCGCGACGCCCTGCCGGCGACCGTCGCGTTCCTGATGAACACGCTCGTGGCGACGGAAGCCGTCGAGCTGAGCCGGGTCTCCGGCACCAATACGGCCGGTGACCCGGCGGTATCGCACTTCGGATAGTTCGCGCACGCCGGTGCGGCCCGGCGGGCGCGCGGTTGATGCCGCTCGATAGAGGGAGGACACGTGTGCGGTCTGGTGGGTAGATGCGCCCGGGCCACGGCCACCGTCTCCGCGGACGAGATCCTGCGCGCGCTCGCACCGATCCGGCACCGCGGCCCGGACGGCGACGGCGTGTGGACAGATCCGGGCATCGGGCTGGGGCATGTGCGCCTGTCGATCCTCGACCTGAGCACCGCGGCCTCGCAACCGATGGTCTCCTTCGACGGCCGGTACGCGCTCGCCTTCAACGGGGAGATCTACAACTTTCGCGAGCTGCGTGACGAGCTGATCGCGCAAGGTGTGGAGGTGCACTCCACCGGTGACACCGAGGTGCTGCTGTCGCACATCGCGCTGCACGGCTGCGCCACCACTTTCGCCAAGCTGGAGGGAGACTGGGCGGTCGCCGTCTGGGACACCCGCGACGAGTTGCTGACGCTCGGCCGGGACGTGCACGGCGTCAAGCCCCTCTACTACGCGCCGGGCCCGGACGGCAGCCTGCGCTTCGGCTCCGAGCTCAAGGCGCTCATCGAGGTCGGCTCGACCGCCAGCGAGCCGAGCCCTGCCGCGGTCAACGCCGCCCTGCTCGGCTATTCGGTCACCTGGGGCGACCGCACGCTCTACCGCGGTGTACGCGCCGTGCGCCCGGGCGAGCAGCTCACGTTCGACCGGTCCACGGGGCGGATCGAGCGGCGCTTCTTCGCCCGCGTGGTCGACTGGGTCGACGACGACCTGTACCGCGAGCTGCGCGCCGCGCCGGCATCCGAGGTGGTCCAGCGGGTCGAAGACGCGATCACCGCGGGCGTCCGCTCCCGCCTTGTCAGCGACGCCCCGCTCGCCTGCCTCGCCAGCGGTGGTGTCGACTCCAGCCTGATCGCCACGCTGGCTAGCCGGGAGCGGTCCGACCTGCCGCTTTACCACGCCGACGTAGCCAACGACAGTGAGCGACCGGCCGCTGAGGCGCTGGCCGCGGCCCTCGGGCTCAAGCTGCACACCGTGCGGGTCACCGACGCCGACATCATCACCGCGATCCCGGACGTGACCTGGTACAACGACGGGCCGCTCATCTACCACCTCAACGCGCTTCCCTTCTACGCGGTCTGCGAGCTCGCCGCCGCCGACGGGATCAAGGTGCTCCTGACCGGTGAGGGCAGCGACGAATATCTGATCGGCTACCCCAACGAGGCCCTCAAGCCCGTGCTCGACCTGATCGACCGGGTCAAGGCGGTGCCGCGCTCGTGGCTCAAGGCGCTCTCGCCGAAGGCTGCCCAGCTCTTCTGGCCGAAGTCGGACGACACCTTCGAACACCGCCTCCTCGAGCTCAACTCGGCCTTCGAGGCGGGCATCGTGGCCGATCGCAGCGCCGCCGCGCTGGGCACCGCTATGGGCCGCCGCGACCGCCGCTCGCGCATCACCTCGCTCAACCTCGCACAGTCACACCTGGTCTCGCTGCTGCACCGCAACGACCGGCTGGGCATGGCGTGGGGTCTGGAGGCGCGGTTCCCGTTCCTCGCACCGGAGTTCGCCAAGCTGGCCGTCAACCTGCCCGACCGGTACAAGCTGCGCCGCACGCTCCGCGCGCACGACAAGCGCCACCCGTTCATCATCGACAAATGGGCGATCCGCGAGGTGGCTGCCCGCCGCCTGCCATCGGCGCTCTCCGCCCGGCCCAAGCGCGGCTTCCCGGTTTCCATCAACCGCCGGCTCTCGGTCTCGCCGAAGTTCTTCGCCGACGGGTTTCTGGCCGACCTGTACGCGCTGGACGAGGACGCGATCGCCACCGCGATCAGCGACGGCCCGAGCGACTGGCTGACCCGGCTGATCCTGCTTGAGGTCTGGGGGCAGATCTTCTTCCGGGGCGCCAGCCGGGACGCGATGCGGGAGACGCTCCTCGCGCACACGCAGACCGCGGTGCCCGCGGGTCACTGAGCGGGTCACTCGGCGAAACAAGCCGGCCGGGCCTTCGCCCGGCCGGCTTTCCGCTGTGCGAGATCAGGACTGTGGCTTGACCGGGCCGGAGCCGTCCTGCCAGGAGTTGCCGCTCCACACGTTTCCCTGGTGGAACTCGAACGTGGCCACCGGCCCGTAGTAGCCGCACTTCGGACCGTACTTCTTCCCGAACAGATTGTTGACGTACCGGATGTCGGTGCCGATCGGGAACGGCTTGGCCGAGGTTGAGCCGCCGTAGGTGCAGTAGCCACCGTTGGTATTAAAAAGGTTGCGCTCGATCAGTGCGTTTTTGATCGGCTCGAAGTCGCCGTAGAGCGAGAGGGCGGCCGAGCAGCCCTCGCTGTCACAGACCAGGTTGTTGTGGATGATCTTGTAGTTGCTGCCACCATTGGAGCCGATCGCGGTCTGGTGGGCGCCGTCCACGTACACCCAGCCGTGCAGGTATGAGTCTTCTATATGCACGTTTTTGCGCATGTTTGCACCGCGACCGGTGCCGTGGATGTGACAACGTATGCACGTGTAGTCGTCGTTGCCGATGGCAGCCTCGCCGTTGGGGTCGACCTTCCCGCCACCGTCGATCTCGACGTCGATCAGCTTCAGCCCAACCAGGCTCCAGTCGGTCTTGTACGTGCCGCCGACCTTTCCCTTGACGAGCGAGCGGGTGATCGTAACGTTCTTACCTTCGATCGTCAGTCCATTGGTGAATCGGCAACCGTCCAACTTGATATTGCTTTTCGTCACGTTGTTGGCACAGTCGCGCAACTTTACGCCCGTGTGCTTGTAACCGGTGCAGTTTTCGTCTGGGAAACGCGGAAAGCGAGGACAGGCCGAATTGCCGCCGGACGACTCCGTCTTCCCGGCCGACGAGGCAGACGGGCTCGCTGACGCCGACGCGCTGGGGGCGGCGGCGAACCTTCCCTGACCGTCCGGCACCGGCGTGGCGGTGGAGACCTGCCCTTCCTCCTGCGGCGACGTCGCACCGGCCGTCGGCTCTCCACTGCTGGCGGGCGCCTCGAAAACCCTGACGGTCAAACGGACCAGGCCAAACGTGACCGCCAGCGCGATGACCGTGCCCAAAACCGCAAGCATCACGTTTCTGGACCTACTACGCGATGAGCGATGATTCGGTCGTGGGTCCGGCGCCATATGGCGCGTTTTGTCGGAGGGATCTGGCACTGGTGCTCCCTACTCGAACCTGCACCGCTCGGCATCACAGGCACGGCGGATCCCTGGTCGGGCGTCGCATTATGGTCATTCGCGATGAGCGCGCTAATGCTAGCACCGTAGGCAACGGTCATTTGGGCGTACGGACAGGAAGTGCGGCGCCTCGTCGGCGGTGTCGTGATCGCGACACCCCGGTCCGATCACGGCCCGCGTATGGTGACGCGGTGACCACGGTCCGACCGGCTGCCGCGCCTCCGGCCAGCCCAGATACCACCGCGGGCCGGCTTCCGTCGCTGACCGGGCTCCGCTTCGTCGCCGCCTTCTTGGTCTTCGGTTTCCACGTGCACATTGAGCATCTAATGGCGCCCGGGGCCGTACGGACCACAATGGAATGGCTGTTCGGCCAAGGCGCGGTCGGTGTGTCGTTTTTCTTTATCCTGAGCGGATTCGTCCTCACCTGGTCGGCACGCAAAGGCGACACAGCGGTGCGCTTCTGGCGCCGGCGCATCGCGAAGATCTATCCCAACCACGTCGCGACCTGGCTCGTGGCGCTCGCCGTCGCGGTGGTCACCGGCGCCGGCGTAAGCCTCGCCGTCGCCCTCCCCAACCTCGTTCTCGCTCAGGCCTGGTCGCCGGACATCGACGTCTTCTTCGGCCTCAACACCGTCAGCTGGTCGCTGGCCTGCGAGGCATTCTTCTACGCGGTGTTTCCGCTGCTCTTCGCCGGGCTCATACGCCTGCCCGGCCGCATGCTGTGGCCGGCGGCGACGATCGCGCTCCTCGCGGTGTGGGCCGTGCCGCTGCTGGCCCAGATCCTCCCCGCGGAGCACCGCTACTGGGCCATCTGGATATTTCCACTTGCCCGGACGCCCGAGTTCCTCGCCGGCATGCTGCTCGCCCGGATCGTCCGGGAGGGCCGGTGGCCCCGCCTCGGCGTCTGGCCGGCCACCGCGCTCGCCGTCGTGGCCTACCTGACCTCCCGCTTCCTCCCCGACGACTTCCGGCTCGTCGCCGGCACCGCGATTCCCCTGGCGCTGCTCGTGGCGGCGGTCGGCGCGGCCGACGCGGCCGGGCTGGCGACGCCGTGGCGCTCGCGCTGGATGATCTGGCTGGGCGAGATCTCGTTCGCGTTCTACCTGGTGCACCAGCTCGCGCTCCGCGTCGTACTCAAGGGCTCCGGGGTCGAGCACTCGTCGCTGGCCGCGATCGGCGTCGCCCTCGGCGCGCTGGTGTTCGCGGTGGCGGGCAGCTGGCTGCTCTACCGCTGCGTGGAGCTGCCCGGGATGCGCCTGCTGCGGCCGAAGTCTGCCGGCCGGATGGCGTACCCTGCCACGCCCGTCCGCCCGGAGCAGGTGTAAGACATTCGACACCCACTCCCACCACGTGGCCCATTGTCCGGGCCGAGGGATTCCAGGAAGGTTCGGTAGGCGTGTCCATACGCTCGGCATCGCCGAGGCGCATTCCGCACGGAGTCGACGAGGTAACCGCCTGATGAAGAACCGCCGGGCCCACATCACCATCCTCATCGCCAACCTCCCGGCCGAACGGGATCGCCGGGTCATCCGCGAGTGCCTGACCCTGGAGGAAGCGGGCTACGAGGTCACGGTCATCGCGCCCCGCGGCGACAAGAGCCTCAAAGTCCTGCCGGGCAGCCGGAGCACGCGGCTGCGGCCGTACCCGGTCTTCGTTTACGGCTCCGGGGTACTGTCGTTCGCGGCGGAGTTCGTCTGGTCGTTCCTCTGCATCGCGGTGCGCCTGCTCGGCGAGGTCTTCGCCGGCCGGGCCCAGGCGGTGCAGGTGTGCAACCCGCCAGACGTCTACTGGCCGCTCGCCCTGATGATGCGGGCGATGGGACGCCCGTGGGTCTTCGACCACCACGACCTGTGCCCCGAGGTCTACGCGACCCGCTCCGGCGGCCAGCCCAACCGGTGGGTCTACCGGGCGCTCGAGCTGATGGAGTGGCTCACGCTGCGCACCGCCTCCGCGGTGTTAGCGACCAACGAGTCGTTCCGCGACAACGCGGTGCGCCGGGGCGTACCGGAGGACAAGGTCACCGTGGTGCGAAACGGGCCGGCGCTTGACGAGGTCGCGCCGCCCGGTGACGATGACGGCGGCGAGGGGCGGCACGGCGAGCACCACCTCGTTTACCTGGGCGTGCTAGGCCCCCAGGACAACGTGGAGGGCACAGTGCTCGCCGCCGAGCAGCTGATCCGGATCCGTGGGCGCGCGGGCTGGCGGCTCAGCATCGCCGGCGACGGCGAGAGCCTGCCCGCCCTGCGCAAGCTGGTCGCTGACCGAGGGCTCGGCGACATGGTGGATTTCACCGGGTGGCTCGACGGCCCTGCGGTCGACGCGCTGCTGCGTTCGGCCACGGTGGCGATCCAGCCCGACCTGCCCACGACCATGAACAACCTGTCCACGATGGCCAAGACCGTGGAGTACGTGGCACGCGGTCTCCCGGTAGTCGCCGCCGACCTGGTCGAGACCCGGCGCACGGCGGGAGAGGCGGCCGTCTACGTGCCCAACGGCACCCCCTCGGAGTACGCGAACGCGATCGACGAGCTGCTCCGCGACCGGGAGCGGCGGGCGAAGATGCGCGAGGTGGGGCTGGCTCGGTTCACCGGCCAGCTGGCCTGGGACCACCAGGCCCGCGCGTACGTGCGGGTGTGGCACCAGCTTCTCGCCCGGCGGCGGCCTGCCGACCCGGCCGTGCCCCGGCCGCGCGCCGGCGGTCCGGGATCCTCAAAGATCGCTGAGCCGGCGGGCCGCGAATGACGAGTGTCGTCATCGCCGCGCACAACGAGGCGGCGGTCATCGGGCGCTGCCTGGACGCGCTGCTGGCCAGCGATCCAGGGCTCGACGTGACCGTGGTCGCCAACGGCTGCACCGACGACACGGCCGCGGTCGCGGCGGCTCGGCCGGGCGTGCGGGTGGTCGACCGGCCCGAGCCGGGCAAGGCCGGCGCGCTCAACGCCGGCGACGCGGTCGCGCGGGGCTTTCCCCGGCTCTATCTGGACGCCGACATCGTGCTGACGCCCGGTGGCGTGCACGCCCTGGCGGCGGCGGTGTCCGATGGCAGCCCAGCGCCGCTTGCCGCGGTGCCCCGGCGAAAGCTCGACCTGTCCGGGCGCCCACTGCTCGTGCGGGCCTTCTTCGCGGTCAACTCCCGCCTTCCGGCGTACGACCGCGCGCTTTTCGGGCGAGGGGCGATCGCGCTGTCGGCCGAGGGGCGCGCCCGGTTCGACGAGTTTCCGTCGGTGATCGCGGACGACCTCTACCTGGACTCGCTCTTCGCGTACGAGGAGAAGCGGGAGGTGGCCGCCGTGGTCTCCACGGTCGCGACGCCCCGGCGCACCCGCGACCTCGTGCGGCGCCTGGTCCGGGTGCGGGCCGGCAACGCCGCGATGCGGGCGGCGTCCGCGGCTGGCGACGCCCCGCCCGCGGTACGCTCCAGCGCGCGCTCCTCCTGGCTGCGCGACGTGGTGCTCCCGCGCCCATGGCTGTGGCCGGCCGGCGCGTGCTACGCCGCGATCACGGTCATCGCCGCCGTCACCGCCAAGCGGCGGCGGGGGACGGTCGCCTGGGGCCACGACGAGTCGAGCCGGCAGCCGGCCGCTCAGAAATAGGAGAAAGATGGCGACCGACGGTGTCGTGAACGTGTGCTTCCACGGGGTGGGCACGCCGCAGCGCGAGCTCGAGCCGGGCGAAGACGTTTACTGGGTCGACGTCGACCGCTTCCGGCGGATCCTCGACGAGGTCGCCACCTGGCCGGCGGTACGGATCAGCTTCGACGACGGCAACGCGTCCGATGTCGAGATCGGCTTGCCCGAGCTCGCCGAGCGCGGGCTGTCCGCCGACTTCTTCGTGGTGGCCGGTCGGCTCGACAAGCCCGGCTCGCTCGGCGCCGACCACGTACGCGAGCTGCGCGACCGCGGCATGGGGATCGGCACGCACGGCATGTGGCACCGCTCTTGGCGCGGCCTCGACACGACCGAGGCGCACGACGAGCTGGTAACCGCCCGCGTGCGGCTCGCCGAGGTGGTCGGCCGCCCGGTCGACACCGCGGCACTGCCGCTCGGTCAGTACGACCGCGCGGTGCTGAGTGCCTTGCGCCGCAACGGATACCGGCGTGTCTTCACCAGCGACCGGCGCACCGCGCGGCGCGGCTCCTGGCTACAGCCGCGCTACAGCGTGCGCCACCTGGACACCCCCGAGGGTCTGCGCGCCGAGATCCTCACCGCCCCGCCGCTGGCTCGCCGGGTCCGCGCCACCGCCGTGGGAGTGGTAAAGCGGTGGCGGTGAAGGTCCTCATCGGCTTCGCCGAGTCGCTCGCCGCGATCGAGTCGGCCTGGTGCCTACGCGACGCCGGATACGAGGTGGTCGCGTTCACACGGGCCGGGAGGCGGCCGCCGCTCGCCGCCGCGCGTGGTGTCACGGTGCGCCCCGTGCCAGCGCCCGAGGCGGGCGTCGCGGCCACCGTCGCGGCGATCCGGTCGCTGGTCGCCACCGAGCGCCCGGCGGCGGTGCTCCCGCTCGACGACGCCGCGCTGCTCGCCTGCGACCGTGCGGTCGACGCCGTCGACGGGCGCATCCTGGGTGTGCCGCTGGCCGGCGCGACCGGCGCGGCGGCCCGCCTCGCGCTGGACAAAAGCGAGCAGATCGCCCTGGCGGAAAAGGCTGGCATCCCAGTGCCGCCGACCGGCTCCGCCGAGCCGCCGCCGGGCCCCGGGCCGTGGATGGTCAAGTCGGCGCTCGCCGCCGTGGAGGCGGACGGGCGGCTGGGACGGCCGGCCGGTGCGATCGCCCGCGAGCCCGGCGACGTACCGGCGATCGTGGCCAAGCTGGGCGGCCCCGCGCTTGTGCAGCCCGTGATCGACGGGACCGGCGAAGGCGTCTTCGGCATCGCGGTCGGCGGCGAGGCGTACGCGCTCTCGGCACACCGGCGGGTCCGCATGATGAACCCGCGGGGCTCCGGCTCCAGCGCCTGCCGCTCGATTCCCGTGGATCCCGAGCTGGTCGGGCCGGTGCGGCGGTTCGTCGCCGAGGCCGGCTGGCAGGGCATCTTCATGATCGAGCTGTTGCGCGACGCGAGCGGGCAGCCGTGGTTCATGGAGCTCAACGGGCGCACCTGGGGCAGCATGGCGCTGGCTCGGCACCGCGGCCTGCCGTACCCCGCCTGGGCGGTCCAGACCGCGCTCGACCCTGCCTGGCGTCCGCCCGCGGCGGCCGAGGCACCGCACCTGCTCTGCCGGCACGCCGGCCGCGAGCTCGTACACCTGCTGGCGGTCATGCGCGGCGGCAAAGGCGCGGACGCCGGGCGCTGGCCCTCTCGCACCGCCACGCTGCGGGCGATGTTGCGGCGCGAGCGCGGCAACAGGTGGTACCACGCGGACGAATGGGGTGTCTTCCTGCGGGACACCTGGCACACCGTGGCCGACCAGCTGCGCCGCCGATGACCACCACCCGGGCGGCGGCCCACGTGCACTCGGAGTGGTCCGACGACGCGACCTGGAAGCTCGCCGACATCGCCGCCGCCTTCGCGGCCCGCGGATACGACGTGGTGCTCCTCGCCGACCACTGCCGCGAGTTCGTCGCCACGCGGTGGGCGGAGTACCGCGCCGCCTGCGCCGAGGCGAGCACCAGCGAGATCCTGCTGGTGCCCGGGATCGAATACAACGACCTGGACAACACCGTGCATGTGCCGGTCTGGGGCGACGTCCCGTTCTACGGGCAGGAGGTGCCGGACATCGGCGCCCTCCTCGCCGGCGTCGCGGCCGACGGCGGCACCAGCGTGCTGGCCCACCCGTGGCGGCGCGACGCGTGGCGCCGGTACCAGCCCGCGTGGGGCGCGCACCTGGCCGCCGTCGAAGTATGGAACCGCAAGTACGACGGCATCGCGCCCAACCGGCACGCGGCCGAGCTCGCGCGGCGGGAAGGGCTGCGGCACTTCGTCGCCGTCGACTTCCACACCAGCCGGCAGTTCTTCCCGCTGGCGATGCGGCTCCAACTGGCCGGCGACACGGTCGACCTGCCGGCGGTGCACCGCGCGCTGCGGGAGGGCGAGTTCGAGCCCGCGTTTCGGGAGCGCCCGGTCGAGTCGATGCTGCGCGGCCCGGCTCTGCGGGCCGCCGTAGCGGCCGAAACGGCCCGCCGCGCGGTGCGGCCCGCGGTCAACCGGCTGCGCCGCCTACGCGGCTAGCGCGGCGACCAACTCGGGGCTCGGGGTCGCCCGCAGCCGCGACGGACTGGCGAGCGCCCGGGCGGCGGCACGGCTGGCCTTGTTGCCGAGCACCGCGCGGCTTGTCTCGCGGAGCAGCAGCGCCGCCCAATACGCCGCCGTGAGCACCTGGCCGTGGCGGCGGCGGTAGAGGCGCACGCGATTGAGGTTGAGCAGCGCCCACAGGCCGGGCGACTGCTTGGACTCCCCCTCCAGGTGGACGGCGAGCGCGGACGGCGCCAGCCGGGTCGGCAGCCCGGCGTCGCGAGCCCGGAGCGCGAAGTCGGTCTCCTCGGAGTACAAGAAGAACGACTCGTCCCACGGGCCGACCCGTGCCCAGCACTCCGCGCTTAGCAGCATCGCCGAACCGGCCGCCCAATCGGCCTCGGTCTGCGCGCCGTAAAGGTGGTCGTCGACCACGAGCTCGCCGAACGGCTTGAAGCGCCCGGCCCGGTGCGCTCCCAGCACCGCGTCGCCCAGGGCGCGCAGCGGGCTCGGTTCGCGCCGCAGCACGTGGATGACCGAGCCGTCGCCGCGCTCGAGCCGGGGCACGACGATGCCCGCGTCGCTGCCGCGCAACACCGCGAGCAGCTCACGCCCGCACTTCGGCGCGAGCCGGATGTCCGGGTTGAGCACGAGAACGGCCGTGTGCGGGCGGGCGGCCGCTACCGCGGCGTTGATGCCCGCGGCGTAGCCGGCATTGCGCCCCATTTCCACGACGATGCTGCCCGGCGCGACCCGCTTGACCGCCGCCGCGCTCCCGTCGGCGGAGGCGTTGTCGGCCACGGTGAGGTGCCAGGCGATGCCCTCCAGACCGGGCCCGAGCGAGGCGACGAGGTCGTCGAGGAGACGCTTGCTGTTGTAGGTGACGACGACGACCGCGATCGTCTCCTCGGCCTGCCTCAACACCGCTCCTCGCCTTCGTTCGCGACCGGCGGCCGCGCCACGGACCATCCTGCCCTCCCGTCCCGCCGGCCCGGTTCCGCTGTCCGGGTGAGAGAAGTGTCGGTAACCCGTCGTTGTTGTTCCGCCTTTAGCTGATTCGTCGCTCAGGATGATCGGCGTAGCGTCGAGCGTCATGGCCGACACATCGCCGCCCGTGCCTTCGCAGGAGGCGTCCCCGGAGCGCCCGCTCGACGTGCTGGAGCAGACCCCAGACAAGGCACCGGCGCCGAGCCGCAAGCGGCGGTGGTGGCGGCTGATCGCACTGGTGCTCGGGCTGTCGCTCGTCCTCGGCGCGGCCGGGAGCGGCGGCGCGCTCTGGCTCTACGCGCGCTCCGTCGAGGGCGACATCGAGCGGGTGGACGCGTTCGCGGGCGTGCCCGAGGGTGCTCGCCCGCCCGTCGTCGCTGAGAAAGCGCACAACTACCTCGTCGTGGGCAGCGACTCCCGAGCTCCGGACAGCACCGACGGGTCCCGCACCGACGCCATCCTCCTCTTCCATGTCGCGGCCGATCGAAAAAGCGCCCAGATGATCTCGATCCCGCGGGACACTTGGGTCCAAGTGCCGAAGTCCGCGGACGGCCGCCACGGCGGCACCGAAGCGAAGATCAACGCGAGCTTCGCGTGGGGCGGCGTGCCACTGCTGGTGCGGACGGTGGAGGGCTTCACCGGCGTACGCATGGACAGCGTCGTCCTCATCGACTTCGCCGGCTTCGAACGCATCGTCGACACGCTGGGCGGCGTGGACCTCACCGTTGACAAGGACTTCACCTCTATACACCCGCCGCACCGCAAGTTCGCGACCGGCGATCAGCACATGGACGGGGCGACCGCGCTGGACTACGCGAGGCAGCGCTACCAGTTCAAGGACGGCGACTTCACCCGCATACGCCACCAGCAACAACTGGTCCGCGCCGTGGTCGCCAAGGCGACCCAGAGGGGCCTGATGCGGGATCCGGGGCGGCTCAACGGCTTTCTCCGCGCGACGGCCAAGGCGGTCAGCGTCGACAAGGACCTCGATCTCTTCGGGACCGCCTGGTCGATGCGCGACCTGCGCGAGGAAGCCATCACCTCGATCACGAGCCCGTCGAGCTCCACCGGCATGATCGGCGGCCAGAGCGTCGTCCTCTCGGACGAACAGGCAGCGGCCGGCCTCTACAAAGCCGTCCGCGAAGACGACATGGACACCTGGCTCATGGAGAACCCGCAAGACTGAGTGTCGGATAGCTGATGGAAGGGTGAACCGGACGGACCTGCCGCTGGGCAGCCTGGCCTAATACCCTCCCTGCGTGGGTCTTCATTCGATTCGCCGGCGGCTGGTCGACTCGCCGGACTCGTGGGGCGCGAAGCGCCGTGCACGGCGGGCGCAGTGGCTGAGCGAGACCTTCCCCGACCTCGCCCAGATGTCCGTCATCGACCTCGGCGGGCGGGTCGACACGTGGGAGCGCGCACCGGTGCGCCCCAAGCACGTGCACGTCGTCAACCTGGAGCCACTCCCCGGCGAGCTGCCCGAGTGGGCCGAGCTCGACTACGGCGACGCCTGCGCGCTGCCGCCGCAGATCGCCAAGCGCCGCTACGACCTCGTCTTCTCCAACTCGGTGATCGAGCACGTCGGCGGCCACGAGCGCCGCGTCCGCTTCGCCGAGTCGATCCACGCGCTCGCCGACGCGCACTGGGTGCAGACGCCCTACCGCTACTTCCCGATCGAGCCGCACTGGGTGGCGCCAGGCATGCAGTTCCTGCCGGTCGCCCTCCGCTCCCGGATGGCGTACAAGTGGCCGCTGGCGCACACCCCGGCGTCCAGCCTCGCGGAGGCACGCCAGGCCGTGCTGTGGACCGAGCTGATCGACAAGACCCAGATGCGCCACTACTTTCCACAGTCGACGATCCGCAGCGAGCGCATCGTCGGGCTCACCAAGTCGCTGATCGCCTACAAGCTCCCCTGACCAGCCAGGCCCCGCTCACCCCTCCCGCCCGGCTCTCAAGAGGGCAGCCCTGTCACTGTCTGGGCGGGCATACGGGACCCCTGCTGCGAAGGAAGCCTGAGACACGTGCCTCTAGGTCTGGGTGTCCGGTTTCGGGGCGGCTACGGGGACGTCGGCGAAGGCGGCTACCGTGCGGTCGGCGTAGGCGCTGGCGTCGCCGGTCTCCATTGGACCGTCCCATGTGGAGGGCAGGGGCGTCGGTACGTCCGGTGCGACGCGGGTGACGATCTCGTCGAGCACGCGTTCGGCGTCGCCGACCCACAGGTGCTTCGCGCCGTCTACGCCGATGACCTCGGCCTGCGGGATGGCGGCGAAGCGCTGGCGTGCCTCCGCCGGCCGCAGGTAGTCGTCGAGCTCGGGCACGAGCGCGGTCACCGGCTTGCCGGACGCGGCCCACGCCGCCAGATCCTCCTCCGCGGCGAAGCGCAGCGGGGGCGACAGCAGGATGGCGCCCGCGACGGACGGGTCGCAGCCGTACTTCAGGACCAGGTCGGTGCCGAACGACCAGCCGACCAGCCAGACGTTGGACAGCGAGGCGAACTCCGCGTACTCGATGGCCGCCGCCACGTCGAAGCGTTCGCCGACCGCCTTGTCGAACTCTCCCTCGCTCGTGCCGCGCACGCTGCTCGTGCCGCGCGTGTTGAACCGCAGCACCGCCAGCCCGGCCAGCGCGGGCAACCGCCACGCCGCCTTGCGGAAGAGGTGGCTGTCCATCATGCCGCCGTGGGTGGGCAGCGGGTGGACGCAGACGAGGGCGCCGACCGGGTCGCGGTCGGCCGGGAGGGCCAGCTCGCCGACGAGCTTGAGGCCGTCGGCGGTGTGCAGCTCGATGTCCTCCCGCCGGCCCGGCAGGATCGAGTTGGCGCGGATCTTCTCACTCACGGCGCAAGTCTTTCACCGCCGCCGGTCGACGGCAGCCGGGCCGCTTCTTTAGCGGCGCCGCTCACGCGCCCCCCAGCAGCCGGCGTGCCAGTGCCGGCGGTCGCTCTCGTCGCCGCGGCCGTCGACCGGCCAGGCCACCACGTGCGGGGTGCCTGGGCGGATCTCCTGGTTGCAGCCGGGGCACCGGTACGTCTTCGTGGACGCCCCGCCGGAGATCGTGCGCACAGCCCACTCGCCGTCGCTCCACCGCTGCACCCGTTGGACGCCCTGCCGGGCGCGTTCCAGGTCGAGCGGCGGGACGTCGTCGCGGTCGGGGTTGCGGCGGGGCATCGACGTCAGGGCAGGCGGGCGTACACGTCACCCGACCGGCCCGCCGGCCGGAGCCGCTCCAGCAGCGCGGTCAGGCCCGCCATGTCGAGCCACTCGTCGCTCACCATGCGCGCGGTCTCGACGAGCGAGTAGTTGTAGCGGTATCCGCCGGCCGCCGCGCCGAGCTTGTCGACCATGTGGAGCATGGCCATGGATGCGTCGTGCACGGACGGCAGGTACTCGACGGAGAGGGCGCGCACCGGGCGGGAGAGGCCGGCCAGCACCTGTGCCTCGAAGCCCTCGACGTCGATCTTGCAGAAGGCGGGCTCGCCGTGGCGCGCGATGAGGTCGTCGAGCGTGACGACCTCGACCTCGACCGAGCGGTCCCAGCGCACGCCCTGGAAGAGGCTCGACACCGAGTCGCGCCACTCCGGAGACATCGAGGAGACCGTCGGGTTGGTCGTGGAGAGCGCCAGCGAAGCCTTGCCCGGCCGCTCACCGACGGCCACCGGCACCAGCGTGACGCCCTTGTCGCGCCCGAAGAGGAAGCGCAGGACGCGGAGGCAGTCGGGCTGCGGCTCGACCGCGACCACCCGGGCGCCGAGCTTTCGCCACTGGCGCACCCGGCCGCCCACGTGCGCGCCGATGTCGAACCCGATGTCGCCGGGGCCGAGGAACTGGCTGTAGAGCCGCCGCAACCGCCGGTGCTTGGTCGGCTGGCCGTGATAGATGACCAGGGAGCGGGCGATCCCCCAGACGCGGTCGAGCATGGTGCGACGCTACTCCCTCTCAGCCGGCCCACTGGGCTTTCTGGTTCGTTCGCTCGCGCGGCGCTGAAGGCGACGTCTTCCTCCGCCACCCCGAAACCCCGACTTCGTCGGCGGGGCGGCTACGTCCAGACGCCGCCGCGCCAGCTCGCTCACTTACGTGGATCCTTGGCGAAGCAGCGGGCGATGTTTTGCTCGCCCGGCCGGCCCAGGAAGTCCATCGGTGACTTGCCCGGCTGCTTCGCCTTCGGGTCGGTGTCCAGGTTGATCATCCAGAAGTAGATGCCGCCGAGGTCGCGCTCGCGCATCACCTGGCACGCGGCGTCGAACCAGCGCTGCTGGATCTCCGGCTTGATCGTGCCCTTCGAGTGCGGCGACCACGGCTCCTGGTACGCACCTGAGCGCGCGCCGATCGCCACCTCGGCCAGCACCAGGTCGGGGAGCGTGGCGGCGGTCCGGTTGTCGTCGAGCCACTCGTTCCACCCGTCGACAAGGCGGCTCACCGAGGCGCTGTCGCCCACCTCCAGCGGCGGGTACGCGTCGACGGAGAGCGTGATGCCCGGCGCCGGGCCGCTGTCGCGGAGCCGGTCGTAGTTGGCGCTGTAGTCGATCTCGCCGGTGTAGACGCCCTTGACGCCGGTCGCGACCGTGCGCCAGCCGGTGGTACTGCTCTCCATGGAGTTGAGCTCGGTGCCGACGACGAACGTGGCCACCTTCGCCGTCTCGGCCACCTTCGCGTACTGGACGAGCATGTCCCGGTAGGAGGCGAACCACTTGGTGCGGCTCTCCGGGCGGATCGAGCCGCGCCACATGTCGGGGTCGTCCTTGGTCAGGTTGCGCTCGTTGAGCATCGGGCGCACCGCCGTGCGCAGGCCGCGCTTGTTGGCCTCGTCGAGCACGATCTCCAGGCGCGCCGGCGTCGGCGTGATCGGGTGGTCCATCCGCACCGCGTTCGCGTACGCCGAGTCCATGACGAACGAGAACGAGATGGAGACCGAGTTGGCGCCGAGCTCGACCACGTGGTCGAGGACCTTCTGCGCCTTGGCACGGACGATCTGGTCGGTGTCGTTGCCGTTGTTTTCCCAGTAGACCGCGATGCCGTACTGCCGCATGCCGGGCTGCCACGGCTGGCGCACCTTGGCGACCTGCGGCTCGGACGACGCGCTCGCGCTCGCCGTGGGATCGCCGCCGCCACCGGGTGGCCCCTCGGAGAGCCGGGTCAGCGGGTCGCCCTCACCCGACGAGCAGCCGGCTGCCAGCAACACCGCGAGCGCGGCGACGACCGCGCGCCTCATATCGGCTTGGCGATGACGACGAACTGCTGCTGGCCGCCACGCAGGTAGCGGATCAGCCCGCGGACGGCGCCGATCCCCTCCATCAGCGAGAAGACGGGGACGAGCAGGATCACCGCTATCCCCTCCCACCACCGGTATTTCGCGCGGCGGGAGACGCTCACGTTGATGCGCAGGCCCTCGGAGTAGAGCCAGATCGCGTACGCCATGTTGAGCGCCCAGATCGGCAGCACGGCCAGCGTGATCGGCACCGTGTCGAAGGAGCCGAGCACCCAGCCCAGCAAGAGGATCGTGCCGAGGTGCTGGAGTGGGCTGATCACCCAGGTGAACGTCGAGTATCCAATGTAGAGCCTGTCGCGCAGCGGGATGCGCTCGTCGAGCGAGAGCCCGATCAGGCCCCACGCCCACCGCTCCCGCTGGCGGAAGAAGTCGCGCACGGTGGCCGGCGAGGCGCCGTAGCAGCGGCCCGCGAACCAGGCGCTGCGCCCGGGGTAGCGGCGGCTGAAGACGAGCGCGAACTGGGCGTCTTCGACGATCGCCTCGGGCCCGAAGTCCCAGCCGATCTCGGCCTCCACCGAGGCGCGGACGAGCAGGAGCTCACCGTGTACCCCGGCAAGCGGGTGGCCGCCACCGGTGAACGCCGAGTAGACCGTCACGTCGGCGATCGGCCGGCTCGCGTCGGCCAGCCAGGTGAGCCTGTTGCGGGCGTGCTCGCGCGGGTAGGTGAGGATGCCCTGCGCGAGGTGGCACGCCTCGTCGCCGAGCTCGCGCTGCTGCTCGATCAGGCGGGCCACCGCGATCGCCGTGTCGAGCCCGACGCCGGTGTCGTCGTCCATGTGCAGGACCCACACGTCGTCGCGGTCTTCGTGCTGGGCGATGCGCAGCTCGTGGGCGTAGTTGTTGGCGCGCGACTTGAACTTGGTGCGGTTGACCGTGTGGTAGCTCTGCGGCACCGTGATGATCCGGATGTACCGGCTGATCTCGCCGAGCTTGTGGATCTTTTCCGCCGCCTCGCAGCCCTCTTCGATGACGACGTCGACGCGCAGCTTGGGAAAGCACTCCGGCAGGTAGGTGATGTACGAGTGCACGACCCGGTCGAGCGCCGGATACGTGTCGTGGCGCCCGATCGTCGGCACCACCACCACGAGGCGGTCGTTGCACCGGATGATCTTGTCGTCGGCGGCGGTGAGCCGGTCACGGCGGAGCCGGCGGCGGGTGACGAACGCGCCCACCAGCCCGACGACCGTGCCGATCACCGGATAGGTCCACACGATGGTGACCACCGCGCCGAGCGGCCCGGTCGACTTCACGCTCAGGAACAGCGTCACCACGAGCACCGCGACGAACCACGCGAGGAGCGGCCACAGCCGGGGAAGCCAGCCGGCGTGGCGCTGCGCCATCGTGGTAGCACGCGGAGTGATCGGCATGCGGATGGCGGGCATGACGTGCGTCTCGCCGGGGTGCTCCTGCTGCCGCGGGATGATCTGTGTCCGCTCACCCGGCTCGTCGCGCCGCGAGGGAGCGACGTGCGTCGTCACACGGGTTCCTTCCGGGTCAGTAACGCGACGGTGTAGCCCGTTGTCCACCAACTGTCGGCGACATCATAACGTTCCTTAAGGACGTCCTTCTTGCTTCCATCGAGGTCGTCGAGGGGGTCCCCGTACTCGCCGAGGCGCAGCACCCACACGCGCCGGGTCTCCCCCAGCCGGACCGCCACGTCCGCGTGCTCGCTCGCCACCATCCAGCCGTCGGTGCGCATCGGCCGGTCCACGAGCAGGTCGGTCGGGCGGCGGTTTTCCGGCAGGTAGTGGGCGATCACGTCGCGGTTGAGCACGCCGGGGCCGCGGTCCTTCAGGCCGTACACGATGCCGTCGCCGGGCTGGTAGTCACGCTCGATCAGTGCCACGACCGCCTTGGTGTCCTGGTACCGGAACGCCGGCTTGCGCACCGAAGCGTGGCCGGGCAGGGCGAGCACGGTCAGCGCCGCCAGCGTCGCGACCGCCGCGATCAGGCCGCGCTTGGCGAGCAGCAGGCCGACGAGCACGACCCAGCCGACGACCGTGTAGAGCACGTACCGCTGCTGCCAGATGTGCGTGAGCGAGCCGAGGGCCATCAGCAGCCCGGCCGGCACCACGCTCAGGCTGATCGCCACGACGGCGCCCCGCTCGCGGGAGACCGCGGCGGCGCCGAGGGCGAAGATCGCGCCGCCGATCAGCGCGCCGCCGAAGAACTCCAGCCCGTACGCCTCGATCTGGTGCAGGTCGGTGAACGGGATCCAGCCGATCTGGCTGCCCTGCTGCCGCCGGCCGATCAGGATGATCGGGATGAGCGGTATCAGACCGACGAACGCGCTCGGTGTCCACCGCCACAGCAACTTGCGCTTGGTCAGCAGCACGGCCAGGCCGTGGCCGGCCAGCATCAGCAGCGCGACGAGGTGCATGGCGCCGAGCGCGGCGACGGCGACCGCGTACGCGAGCGCGATGCCGAGCGTGAACCCCTCCAGCATCCGGATGAGCAGCAGCGTGGCCACCGCCGCGGCGAGCGTCGCCAGCGCGTACGGCCGGGCCTCCTGCCCGAAGCGCGTGGTTATCGGCAGGATCGCGAAGGTGAGGCCGGCGATCAGGCCGATGCGGTGCGAGCCGAGGCGGATGCCGATCAGCCCGATCACGGCGGCGGCGCCGGCCATCGCGAGCAGGGACGGCAGGCGCAGCGAGAGGTCGGAGTCGCCGAAAACCGTTGTCCAGACCCGGATCAGCACGTAGTACGGGCCGATCGTCGCGTCGGTGCCGTCGAGCTGCTTCCACAGCTCCGACCACGAAACCGTGGTGATGCCCCACGTCGCGAGCTCGTCGGCCCACAGCCCCGGCCCGGTCAGCCCGATGACGCACAGCACGACGGTCACCAGAGCCGGTGCGCCCCAGGCGATCCGGCGCTGCCACGCCTCCCACCGCTGCTTGCGCTCGGCCTCTTCCTGGGAGGGTGACTTCGGCAACAGGATCGTCGCGTCGGCCGGGGCAGTCGGCGCCGGCGTCTCCACGACACCGACCCGGCGCGGGAGAGGGATGTGTACCTCCCCGTTGGGGGTCGCCACCGGAAGTTGCGAGCGGGCCGCCCTACTCACAGGCAAATCCCCTTTGCTGGGTACGAGTCCCCGTTACTGGGCACGAAAAACGGTCAGTCTCCGGCGCCACACGCGGTCCCGTCGCCGTTGCGATCGAGGCCGTGCCGGTCGCGCCCACCTGTGATCTTAAGGGGTTCGAATCCCCTCTCTCGAAGCCAAGCGCACTTGTCAGACACACCGGCCGGAAACTCCCACGGCACGCAAACGTCGCGATCGCCGTATGCGTGGTCGCAACCGTCCGTACCCTCGGCGATGTCGACGCCCGCGGTCGGCGACGGCTGCGGCGCGCGCGGTTTGGCGCCCGGCTGCTCGGCGAACGGCTGCACGTACGGCGGTGGCGACTCGTCCGGCCCGGCCTGCTGCTGGGCACCGCTGCCCCGCCCCGGCTCCGCGCCGCCGCCGCTCTCCGGCGCCTGCTCGCCGGCCGGCGCCGCGGCGGGCGTGCCGTCGAACCAGAGGATGTCGCGGTCGCTTCCACCGGCCACCGCCACGCCGGCGGTCGCGAGCACGAGCACGGCGGCCACCGCCGCGATCCCGTACTGCTCGCGGCGGCTGCGGGCCTTGAGCCACGCGGCCAGGCGACTCATCCGAGCTTGACCCACTTGGCGGTCGACGGTACGCCGTTGGCGTTGTGCACGAAGAGCATGTACCAGCCGGGCGGGGCCAGGTTGGGGTTGCTCGTCACGTTCAGGTCGATGGTGTTGCCGTTGACCGTCATCGGCAGCTCGACGAACCGCTGGTTGGGGTCGGACGAGTGCGTGACGGCCGCCGGACGGATCAGCGACGCCCGGGTCACCGCCGAGTTCACGGTGATCCGCTGCGTGGTGCCGTATCCCCAGTTGGTGTTGGCCACGGTCTGGATCGCCGGCCGCGCGCCCTTGAACATGTACGGCGGCGAGTAGATCGAGATGCGGTTGTCGAACGACCCGTTGCCGGGGTTGTCGCCGACCGCCATGACGCGGCCGTCGGGCAGCAGGAACGCCGACGAGTGGTACGTGCGCGGCACCGGGTCGGTCGCCATGCCCTCGCGGAACTTGTTGGTCTGCGGGTCGAAGATGGACGCCTCGAAGACCGGGTCGGCCCTGTTGTGCAGCCCGCCACCGGTCTCGAAGACCGTGCCGTCGGGCAGCAGCACCAGCGAGACGTACATCTTGCCCTGCTCGCCGGTCTGTGCCGCGCCACCGGTCAGCGTGCCCTGCGGCAGCAGCGGACCCGGCTGGTACTGAGGGTTGGCCGCCTTGAGGTCGATGAGGTCGGTGAGCCGGTTGGCGGTCTTGCCCTCGTCGCCGTTGCCACCGCCGACGGTGAAGACCCGCTGCGCCTGCGCCGGCGGGAGCAGCACGCTCATCGACTGGTCGCGCTCGTCCTTGCGCTGGAGGCCGGGCACGTCGGTGATGGCCTTGGTGCCGTAGTTGTAGATGGACGCCCCGGTGCCCGGCAGGCCGCTGCCGAACGTGTGGCTGCCGGTGTAGAAGAGCCGGCCGTCCTGCATCAGCACCATCGCGGGGTACAGGCCCCACCACGACCAGGTCTGCTGCACGTCGCCCAGCCACTTGCCCTGTGCGGCGCTGTAGTAGTCGGTGGTCGTGGTGCCGGTGGAGTCTTCGCCGAGGCCGCCGAGCGAGAGCACGTCACCGTTGCCGAGGATGGTCGCGGACGGGTACCAGTGGCCGGCGAGCATGTCGTTGGTGGCCGTGTACGTGTTGGTGACCGGGTCGAAGACGTAGGAGTTCTTCAAGCCCTTGTAGCCGACCGTGCCGTCCGCCTTGGCGTAGTCCTTGGTGCCGCCCATCACCAGCACCTTGCCGTCCTTCAGCTGCACGTGACCGGCGCAGAAGAGGTCCTTGGGCGTGGGCACGTTGGTGAAGGCGCCGCTCGCCGGGTCGTACACGGCGGTCTTGAAGGTGCCCGCGGCGAAGGCGTTGGGGTCGTTGCCGGAGCCCGCGACGAGCAGCACCTTGCCGTTGTGGAGCATCACGGCGTGGACGCCGCGCACCGTCGACTCGTACGGCATGACCTGCCACTTGCCCTTGGTGCAGCCGGCCGCGTCGGTGCACCCGCTGGGCGTGGGCGCCGGCGCGCTCGCGTCGACCATCGAGTAGTCGTCGGTGGTGAGGGTGCCCACGCCGTAGATGCTGACGCCCCACGTGATCCGGTCGGTGTTCGGCGGGACCGGCGGCGTGCGCACCACCTTGCGCTGCCACGTGGCGGTGGCCGGGAGCGTGGCCGGATCCATCCAGTACTGCCAGCCGAGCTTGGTGTCGCGGCGGAAGAGCGTCAGCGCGTTGGCCGCGGTCGTCGACTTGTAGTACACGGAGAGGTCGTATTGGTGACCGTCAGTGACACGAGGAGCACACTGCGCGTTTTCCAGCATCATCGCCTTGCGGTCGCCGGACACGAGCCGCGTGACGTTGACCCGCATGGCCCGCTTGCCGGTGCGCGCGTCGGTGGTGACACCCGTCGTATACGTGTTGTCGCCCTGGCCCGACCGCTCCCAGCAGACCGGGAAACCGTTGGCGTCCAACGACTCCAGGCCCGGATTCTGCACCAGGTTGGCCGCGGCCTGTGCCGGTGAGGCGACCAGGCCGACGGTCACCAGCAGCGCGAGGGCGAGCAGCCGGCCGAGTCCTCGGCGGAGCTCCGGGCTGAACATCGGGACGGCTTTCGCGGCAGGCACAAGGTCTCCTGTCGGGGTGAGGTCTACCTGGGCCGTCCCGCAGGTTACCGGTCATTCCCAACATGGCCAATACGGGTTTGTCCGTCACTACCCGAGTGGGCTGATGTCCAGTCTGGCAAGGCGATCCGGGTCCACGAGAATGTCCAATGCGGTTACCTTCCCGCCACGGATAGTGAACGCCATGACGGACCTGACCCGCTCGCCGTCCATCGCGATGAGCCCCGGGACACCGTTGATGAGCGCCAGCCGGCCCGCGCTCGCGTACCGGGCGAAGGTGATGGCGTTGGTGGCGAGCGCCCTGGCGCCGTGCACCACCGCACCGGTGTCCGGCCGGGCGACCACGTCGGGGTCGAGGATCGCGAGCAGGCCCTCCATGTCGCCGCCGCGAGCCGCCGTCAGGAACGCCTCCACCACCGCGCGCTGGCTCGCCAGGTCACCGTCCGACGTGGGCTCCGCGCCGCGCACCCGCCGGCGGGCCCGGCTGGCGAGCTGCTTGGCGGCGGCCGGCGTACGGCCGAGGATCGGGCCGATCTCCTCGAACGGCACGGCGAACGTGTCGTGCAGCACGAACGCCAGCCGCTCCGCGGGCGCCAGCTGCTCCAGCACGACGAGCAGCGCCAGCCCCACCGAGTCGGCCAGCAGCGCCTCCTGCTCCGGGTCGAGGCCGTCCGCGCTACTGATGATCGGGTCAGGGACGTGCACGCCGAGCGGCTCCTCACGCCGCGCCCTGCGGGAGCGGAGCATGTCCAGGCACACACGCCCCACCACGGTCGTCAGCCAGCCGCCCAGGTTGGTGACGTCGCTCGTGTCGGCGCGGGTCAGCTTGAGCCACGCCTCCTGCACCGCGTCGTCCGCCTCGCTGAGGGAGCCGAGCATCCGGTACGCCACCGCGCGCAGGTGACCGCGGTGCGCCTCGAAGCGCTCGGCCATCCAGTCGTACTCGTTCATGACTCCATGACGAACCAGGGCGGGAAAAGGTAACAGCTACGTTCGCCGTGATCAAAGGTCCTCTCAAGCAGTTAGAACGGCTTGAGAGGACCTTTGATCACGGCGAGGTGTGGTCGCGGAAGCCGCGGCCGGCCTTGCGGCCCAGGTAGCCGGCGGTGACAAGGTGCTCCAGCAGCGGCGAGGGTGCGAAGCCGGGCTCGCGCAGCTCCAGGTAGAGCTCTCGCTGGATGGCCAGCGCCACGTCGAGCCCCACGACGTCGAGCAGCTCGAAGGGCCCCATCGGGTAGCCGCACCCCAGCTTCATCGCGTGGTCGATGTCGTCGGCCGTCGAGTAGCTGGCCTCGAGCATCCGGACCGCGTCGTTGAGGTACGGGAAGAGCAGCGCGTTGACCACGAAGCCGGCCCGGTCGGCGCAGACCACGGCGGTCTTGCCCAGCGCCGCGACCACCGCGCGGGCGGTGGCGAGCGCCTCCGGCGAGGTGCGGATGGTGTGCACCACCTCGACCAGCGACATGACCGGCGCCGGGTTGAAGAAGTGCAGCCCCACCACGTCGGCCGGCCGCTGGGTGGCCATCGCGCACTGGATGACCGGCAGCGACGACGTCGTGGTCGCGAGCACCACGCCGGGCTTGCAGATCTCGTCGAGCGAGGCGAAGAGCGCCTGCTTCACGCTGAGCTCCTCGACCACCGCCTCGACCACCAGGTCGACGTCGGCGAGGTGCTCCAGCGTTGCCGACCAGTTGACCCGGCCCAGCGCCGCGTCACGCTCCGCCTCGGTCAGCTTCGCCCGCACCACACCCTTGTCGAGCGAACGCTTGACCGCCTCGCACACCCGCGCCGACTTCTCCGCGCCGCGCGTGACGGACACCACCTCGTACCCGGCCCTCGCGAACACCTCGATGATCCCGGTGGCCATGGTCCCGGACCCCACGACGCCGACCTTCGCGATCCCACGCGCGCCGTCGGCCGTCGCCGACGCCGTCGCGGTCGGCGTTTGCTTATCTGGTACGAGCACCGGGGAGCCCGGCTTCTCGTAGGTGTAGAAGCCGCGCCCGGATTTCCGGCCGAGCAGCCCGGCGGTGACCATCTGCTTGATGAGCGGGGCCGGTGCGTGCCGCCGGTCCCGTCCGCCCCGCCGGTACATCGTGTCGAGGATCTCGTAGGCCGTGTCGAGCCCGATCAGGTCCATCAGCGCCAGCGGCCCCATCGGCAGCCCGCAGCCGAGCTTCATGGCCGCGTCGATGTCCTCCCGGCTGGCGTACCGGGCCTCGTACATCGTCACCGCGTGGTTGAGGTAGCCGAAGAGCAACGCGTTGGCGATAAACCCAGCCCGGTCGTTGATGGTCACGTCGACCTTGCCCAGCCGCTCGCAGAGCGCCTCGACGTCGGCCACCACCTCTGGCGCCGTCACGACCGTACGCACGACCTCGACAAGCTTCATGATCGGCGCCGGGTTGAAGAAGTGGATGCCGACAACCTGGTTGGGCCGGTGCGTGGCCACCGAAATCTCGGTCACGCTCAGCGACGAGGTGTTGGTGGCGAGGATCGCGGTCGGCTTGCAGACCCGGTCGAGCTCCGCGAAGATCCGCTGCTTGAGGTCGAGGTGCTCAGGCACCGCCTCGATGACGAGGTCCACGTCCCGCAGGGCCCCAAGCCCGACGGCGAACCTGACCCGGCTCAGTAACGCGTCCCGGTCAGCGGGCTCCAGCTTGCCCTTGGCGACGGCCCGGTCGGTCGACCCGACCAGCGTGGTGCGCCCCCGCTCCAGCGCCGCGTCGGCCACCTCGACCGCGACGACGTCGATCCCGTTGCGCGCGAAGACCTCCACGATCCCCGCACCCATCGTGCCCAGACCGACTACGCCCACGGTGCTGATCTCACGCGCCACAGCGATGCCCCTAACGTTCGCTAAGGTTATGCGCGCGAGTCTGCCACGTCCCGCCCGCCCGACCGCGCCAGGTGGCCCATCTCACGCACCGCCGGCTCGCCTCGGTCACTTCTCCCACCCGGAGTTCCCCCACCGCAGCCCAGGCTCCAAAATTCACGAGTCCCCAGTCGACTTCGCGTACGCGATGCACACGAGATCGGCCACAAGTGCATCGGCGCCCGGGTCAACGGCAAGCCGGTGCCGCTGGAGTCGACGCTCTCCAACGGAGACGTTATCGAAATCTTCAGTCCAAGTCGGAGACGGCCGGCCCTTCGCAAGACTGGCTCGGCTTCGTCAAGAGCCCCGACGAGGGCGCAGCAGACGCGGCCCGGAAGTCTCCGGCATCAGCACGCCGACGGCACCGATTAGACCGACCACTATCAATGCCCCGCCGGCCAGAATCGCCATGTCGCTTCTCGGCGACACGTCGGTGAACTCGCCCCACTCGGTCAGAAAGACGCGCGGTTGTGAGGTGTCGACCATGATGCGGGTCTGGTCGCCCTGCGCCGGGCAAGTTCCGATGCATGCGATCTGTGTCCGGTACGGCTTGTCGGCATACCGGTACACGAGCGTCAGTTTCGACTCGACGAGAGATTCGTACCGGCCTTGGGGGTGGTCGCTGCGGCTGACGACGTCGGCCATCATGGGCGTGCCCTGATCACGCAGGGCTTTGGCGTTCGCCTCCTGGCGGCTCTGCTCGACAAGCGCGACGGTCGCGATCCCAGCACCGATCAGGAGGAGGACGAAACAAACTGCCATCCGCTTTCCTCGTAGCCGCTTGCCCACGGACTCCGCAGGAGCATAGACACGGTTGGTGGTGCCGAGGGCCACGTTGATGAGGTAGCCCTCGTAGCTGCGCATCGACACCGCCAGCCAGTCGTCTTTGGCCAAGCGGCGCAGCTGGCGCTTCGTACCGAACGACGCCACCACACCCGCCAGGCCAACACCCGCCAACAGTGTGCCCAGAACAACCACGCTGGCGTGCACGTCACCATCGCGCAGCGCCGAGGTGAGCGCTTCCCGAGTGGGGCGGCGGAGGTCCTTTTCGACATCGAGCCCCGTCCAGCGCACGTCGAGCGGCCCGTCGGCTTCACACAGGCCCCGTTCGCGCAGCCGCGCCAGGACGGCGGCAGTCACGGAGGGTGCGAGCTCTCCCAGCCACTCGACCGGCGAACGGGCATTGGAGCCAGTGATGCGGGCGACTACCTCGTCGAGCACCGGGTCGCCGGATGGTGCCGACGATCGAACCTTCAGGGTCACGCCGTCCGGGTCGAGTTCGATCCGCTCGCCGAGATAAAGCTCCGCCAGGGCAGCGGCACCGACCAGGACCTCGACAGTGGACCAGCGTGGGTGACGCCATCCGGACGAAGGATGAGCGAGAACGAACGCGGCCTCCGGCAATGTCAAGTCGGGCACAATCTCATGATCGCTCACTCCGTCAACGCAGCACCCCCGGTCCGTCCGGACCGGGGTTCTTCTGCCGATTCGCATTGAACGTATTCACCAAAGAATGGGTCGACCAGCTGCGCTACGTCCGCGCGGTGCTTATCTACCGAGCCGGCCCCCCGCGATAGCGCCAGCCTGCTGTGCCAACTCGCGCTGGGAAGTGTCAACTATGGCTGGTAGTCACATACACCTTCTGCTTCGGCGTGTGTATGTACCTGGCGATGCGGGTCACCGGCACGGTCTGGGCCGCGATCGTGCTGCATGCGCTCACCGACCCGTCGACGTTCCTGTCCACCGGCGGCGTCGACCAGGCGGTCGACACCCAGCAGGCCAACGGCTGGTCAACGCTGGCCGCTCTAGCCACGATCGTGTTCATCGTCTTCGCCGCGGTCGCGGTGTTCCTCGTCCGCGGGAAGGCGAGCGGCAGGCCCTCCGCCAGGACATAGCCGCCGTCGGGGCTGGGCCGCTGGCAGCCTTTGCCACCATCCGGCAGGCGGTCACCAGTGCCGGTAGGTCCGGCGGCGGTTATCCGTCCGGCGGCGGTTGCCGATTAGGCGGCTTGTCGCGAAACCGCCGACGAGCAGACCGCCGACGAGCACGCCGAGGATCACGGGCAGGTTCGTCGTCGACAACCGGCTGTCGTTGGCTACGGCCACCACCTGATTCGCCGCCGCCGGCGCGTTCACGTTGGGGTTCGGGTTGGGGGCGGTGGGCAGGGCCTTGAAGTCGACGATGTTGCTGCTCTCCAGCAGAGTCAGGTGGGTGGCGACGAACTGGTTCGCCTGCTGCGCGAGCTTGCGCACCGTGTCGTTGCGGGTCGTCGCCCGTACCGTGGCGATCGCTGGGAAGATCTTGCCGTGCGCCGCCCGCAGCCGGTCGATGTAGATCTGGTCGAACTGCTCGCCGTCCGCGGCGCGCATCTCGTCCAGCCAGCCCCGCTGGTCACTGTTCGGCTCGTCGGGCAGGTCGATGCCCAGCTTCTGCGCGGCGTTACGGGCGAGCTGGTCAAGCACCTCGTGCTGGTCGGCGATGTTGCGGCCGATCTGCTGGATCCGCGGATTGTTCGACTTCTCCTGCGCCATCTGTCCGGCCGGGATCTCCCACAGGCCAGCGAGCCGGACCTTGACAACCAGGTCCTCGTCCGCGGCCGCGACCGTGCCCTTGGCCTTGTCGGGGATGAGCTCGCTGGGCGGCACCGGAACACCCGGTTCAGCCCGCGCCGCCTGCGGCACGAGAAAGATCAACGCCAGGGAGGCGAGAGCGGCACCCGACACGCGGCGCCCCAAGAGCCCCAGACGGACGACCTGCACAAAACCTCCCTGACATCGCGTGTCCCGTCGCCGCCCTACCGGGCAGGGCAGCTGGGGCCCTGTCGTCGACAACTTGTCGACGACAGCAAATACGCGGCGGCGACCCGATCGGATGAACGTCGACCCGAAATCCAGAGCGATCGCGGCCCACAGTCCGGTGGCGGGAAGGATAGGCGGCGCAGAGGCTGTGACGGCGGCGGCAGCCGCGTCGGTGGCGATGGCGACCCCGCTGGGGTCGAGGTCTCCCCAGTACCAGACGCGGCCGGTGACCGGTCCGCGGCCCGCCAGGTCGACACCGAGCACGGCGACCTGAGATGGGAACGCGTTGCCGCTCCCCCACGCGACGGCGCCGACCGGGTGGTCGGATCGGTCGGCGAGGGCGTCTACCGCGACCCAGTAGGTGTCGCTGTTTTCGACTACCAGCACGTCGGGTCCTTCGCCGACCACGACTGCCGGTAGGGGCGCGGGTTTGCGTACGCAGGCCAGCAGCGGCAGGGTGAGCCGGCCCGGTCCGAAGAGATTGGTGCGGGCCATGCTGTCCAGGCGTTTCTCGTCGCCGAACAGTTCCGCCGACCGGTAACGGACCGGAACCACGGGGGCTTGACCGCCGTCGGTGCGGGTCAGCCAGTCGTTGATGGCGATGAGGTCACGCAGCCGCTCGTTGGACAGGGCGGGCAGGGACGCGACCCAGCCCAGTTCGTGGCGCCAGGGAGATTTGATCCATTCCCGGATAACGGCCGCTCGCCGGGCGGCCGGAACCACGATCGATCGGGGTAGCCGAACGTGCGCTCGACCCAGGTCAGCGTGGTGTGCCGCAGCCAGTGGGTGCTTATTTGTTGGGTGGCAACCTGCTTCCCGCGTCCGCGGGGAGCACCCGGTCAAGCTACGTGAAGAAGATCGCCCCGCTGCCGGCAATTCCTTGATCGCCATTAGCGCGACTGCAATCGTTGGAAATGGTGCCAGTGCGGCCTGGGCGGGTGTGCGGTCGCGCAGCCCAGCGTCAGCCAGGCGTTGGGCCGGCTCCGGCGCGGCGATCCGGTGCGGCGTCTCCGCGGCCGGGGTGCCTACCCGCCGCGGGTCCGCCGCCAACCTCGGGGCCGATCTTGACCTAGCTCGCCCCGCGCGTATCCCTCCAGTCCAAAGAGGATGATCGCGTCGTCTAGCGCCTGCGCCAGGCGGCGCAGGGTCGTGCGGTCGGCCGGCTGGTAGCGCAGGCGCACCGGGCCGGCGAGCGGGGCCGCCTCGACGAGCCGCTCCCCCTCCCCGGTGAGGCGGACCAGCCGGCGGCGGCGGTCACCCGGATCGGGCGAGACGTCGACCAGGCCGCGGGCTCCCAGCCGGTCGAGGAGCTGGCCCAGCGTCGCGGGGTGCATCACGAGGCGCTCGCGGATGGCCGAGAGCGCCACCCCGTCGCCGCCACTCGACCACTCCCGGACCATGCGCAGGATCGCCAGCTGGGCGCCGGTGACGCCGTGCTCCCGCTCCAGCCGCCGGTTGAAGGCGCCGATCGCCGTGTCCAGCCGCGTCCAGGCCTGGATCGCGGCCAACGCTTCGGGGTCCGTCACGAGATTATTATGTATCGCATAGCAATGCCCTTACCGGCGGGTAAGTTTGGGTCTAGACTGCCGAGACATGACCGCTGTGCACACGCCCGGTGCTCCCTGGATCGAAGACGGCGAGCTCGTCTCCACCAATCCGGCGACCGGCGCGGAGGCCGGCCGCTTTCCCGTGGCCAGCCCCGACGACGTGGTCAGCACGGTCGAGCGGGCGCGTGAGGCCGGGCGCTGGTGGGCCGGCCTCGGCTTCGCCGGGCGCAAGGAGCGGCTGCTGCGCTGGCGCGCCCTCCTCGCCCAGCAGATCACCGAGCTGGCCGACCTTGTCAACAGCGAGTCCGGCAAGCCGGTCGCCGAGGCGATCGTCGAGGCGGTCGCGGCCATCGACCACGTCGACTGGTCCGCGCGCAACGCCCGCCGCGTGCTCGGCCCGCGCAGGGTGCGCACCCGGCTGGTCCTCGCCGAGTTCTCCGCCCACCTTGAGTACCAGCCGTTCGGCGTCGTCGGCGTCATCGGCCCGTGGAACTATCCGGTCGTGACGCCGCTCGGCTCCATCGCCTACGCGCTGGCCGCCGGCAACACGGTGGTCTACAAGCCCAGCGAGTACACGCCGGCGGTCGGTCAGTGGCTCGTCGACTCGTTCGCGCGGGTGGTGCCCGAGCACCCGGTGTTCCAGATCGTCCACGGGCTGGGTGACGTGGGCGCGGCGCTCTGCCGCTCCGGGGTGGGCAAGGTGGCGTTCACCGGCTCGTCGGCCACCGCCCGCAAGGTGATGGCCGCCTGCGCCGAGACGCTGACGCCGGTGCTGATGGAGGCCGGCGGCAAAGACGCGATGATCGTCGACAGCGACGCCGACCTCGACAAGGCCGCCGAAGCGGCGGTGTGGGGCGGGCTCACCAACGCCGGGCAGACCTGCATCGGCATCGAGCGGGTGTACGCGGTGGAGCCGGTCTACGACGCCTTCGTCGCCAAGGTGGTGGAGCGCGCCGAAAAGCTCACCGTGGGCCCGGGCGGTGGCGCGGACATCGGCCCGATCACGATGCCCGCCCAGCTCGACATCATCCGCCGCCATATCGACGACGCGCTGGCCCGCGGCGGCCGGGCGGTGCTCGGCGGCCCCGAGTCGGTCCAGCCGCCCTACGTAAAGCCGACCATCCTCGTCGACGTGCCCGAAGACTCGGCGGCCGTGCGGGAGGAGACCTTCGGCCCGACGCTCACCATCCGCCGCGTGCGCGACGCGGACGAGGCGGTCGAGCTCGCCAACGCGGTGTCGTACGGCCTCGGCGGCTCGGTCTTCGGCCGGCGGCGTGCGGTGGCCATCGCGCGGCGGCTGCGCTCCGGCATGAGCGCCATCAACTCGACGCTCACCTTCGTCGGCATGTCCACGCTGCCGTTCGGCGGCGTCGGCAACTCCGGCTTCGGGCGGATCCACGGCGACGACGGGCTGCGCGAGTTCGGCCGGGCCAAGGCGATCACCCGGCGCCGCGGGCCGTCGCTGCTGCCCGCGCAGACCTTCGAGCGCACCCCCAAAGACGTCGACCGCATCGTCAAGGTCGTCAAGCTGCTCTACGGCCGCACCCGCTAGCCGTACGGAACTCCCCGCGTGCCGGCGGCGTCGAAGGGGCCATGAGGATAGTGGTGGCCCTGCTGGGCGTGCTCACCGTCGCTGGATGCGCCGAGACGTCCAAAGCCACGCCACCGTGGCAGGAGCCGGGTAGCTATACGTACGTGCTCCAGTCGAGCTGCGGCGAGCGGCCACTGATCGGGCGCTTCCGGATCACGGTCGAAGACGGCAAGGTCACCAAGGCCGAGGGGATCGGCGAATCCGACAAGCGGTCGCTGGAGAGCACCGAGCTGACCCCACCGACGCTGGGCCAGCTCCTCGACGAACTCGAGGAAGCCCGCCGAAACGACGCGGACCTCGCCGAGCTGACCAGCGACCCAGCCGACGGCCACCCGACGAAGATCACGATCGACCACGTCAAAGAGGCGCTCGACGACGAGGCTTGCTACGCGATTTCGGAGTATCGCGGCTAGTCGCGGCCGCTGCGGCCGGCGTGGGTGGCCAGCTGGTCGAGGCCGCTGATCACGCCACCGGCCAGGTCGCCACCGCCGAAGGCGGCCACCATCGACAGCGCCGCCAGCTTGGCCTCGCGGTCGAGGATGCGCTTGCGGGCCACGGCACCGGTGACGATCTCCAGCACGCGCTGGTTGGGCGACACGGCGACGAGCACCGAGCGGTCCGGGTCGGCGAGCTGCGCGTGCAGCTTTTCCGCGTGTCCGCGCACCGGCTCGTCGAGGTCTCCGATGTAGACGCTGAAGGTCAGCCCCGTGGAACGGTCGGCCACGCGCAGCGCCTCGTCGAGGCGCAACAGCTGCCGGGTGTTGAACGGCCCGTCGAGCACGCCGGTCCGCACGGCCGTGCCGCCCTCGGCCGGCTTGTCACCACCGGTCACTTGCGCCTCCCGTCGCTCCGATCCGCGTGGGCGCCGCGACGAGCTCGCCGCCCTGCTCTACCGCGGAGCCCGCGGGAAGCGCCGCCTGGGACGACGATGTGCCGGCGGGCAGCTCCCCGTGCGAGGCGTGGGAGCCAGAAGCCTGGGCACCGGCCAGCTGCTCCGGCGCGGAAAGAAACCACACCGGGGCGAACTCGAACGGGCGCCCCGGCCGGTAGCGCTTGGCTGCGTGACCGCCACCGAGCGCGGCCAGCCCGGAGATCACGAGCACGATCGCCAGCGGTATGCCGGCGAAGACGAGCACCGTCTCGGTAACAGACACGGACAACACTCCTGACTCAGACGCCGTTCACGGTAGCGGAGGGCGTTGCCCGCCATATCTCGGGGTGCCGATCGCCCCATCCGACGGACGACTCGAGCTCGGCGGCGGCCGCGAGCAGCGTGCCGTCGGCGCCGGGCCGGCCGGTCAGCAGCACACCCACGGGCATCCCGCCGGCCTGCGTCACCGGCAGCGAGACCGAGGGCTGGCCGGTGACATTGAACACCGCGCAGTACGGCGAGAACCGCCGCTGCATGTCGAAGTCGAGCGCCGGGTCACCGGACTCGGTGAACGAGCCGACCCGGGCCTGCGGCGCCGCGAGCGTGGGGCAGAGCAGCAGGTCGTACCCGGCGGTCGCACGCATCCCCCGGCGCACCTGGACCTGGAGCGCGGAAAGCGTGGTCATCAGCTGGGGCACGGTGACCGCCGCCCCCCGCTCGCGCATCAGCCGGGTCAGCGGGAGCAGCTCGGACTCCTGCTCGGGCGGCACGGGGGCGAGCGCCAGCACGTACCAGATGATCTCGAAGAGCGGCCAGACCTCCGGGCCGAGCGGCGAGGCCACCTCGACCACCTCGTGGCCGGCCGCGGCCAGCGCGGCGGCCGCGATGTCGACGGCGCCCGCGCAGGCGGGGTCGACGGGCTGGTCGCCGGCGAGCATCGGGGTGGTGAAGCGGCCCACCCGCAGCCGCGGGCCGGTGCGCCGGGCCGCGGCGAGGTAGCCGCCCTCGGGCGGTGGCGGGGCGAGGTAGGGCTCGCCGGGCATCGGGACGGCCATCGCGTCGAGCATCGCCGCGGCGTCGGCCACCGTGCGCGCGATCGGGCCCGGCGTCGGCAGACCGAACGCGCCGAAGCCGAGCGGGCCGCCGGAGACCACGCCGCGGCTGGGCTTGAACCCGACGAGCCCGCACAGCGCCGCCGGGATGCGCACCGAGCCGCCGCCGTCGGAGCCCTGGGCGAACGGCACGAGCCCGGCCGCCACCGCCGCGGCCGCGCCGCCGCTGGAGCCGCCGGCCGTGTAGTCGAGGCCCCACGGGTTGCGGGCCGGTGGGGCGACCTTGCCCTCCGAGTAGAGCGAGACGCCCAGCTCCGAGGTGGTGGTCTTGCCAAGGCTGACCGTGCCGGCCGCGCGGAGCAGGGCCACCACGTCGTTGTCCAGCGGCGGCACGAAGTCGACGAACGCGGCCGATCCGAACGTCGTGCGCACGCCCGCCGTCATCGTCAGGTCCTTGATCGCGGTGGGCACGCCGTGCAGCGCCGGCCGTCCCTCGTCCGGCGCCTCGTCGGCCGCCTTGGCCTGGGTACGCGCCAGATCGGCGGTAACCGTGACGAACGCACCGACCGTGTCGCCGTGCGCCTCGATCCGGGCGAGGTAGTGCTCGACGAGCTCGGCGCTGGACAGCTCGCGCCGGCGGATCGCACCGGCCTGCTCGAGGGCGGTGAGGTCGTGAAGATCAGCCATGTCCCTTAGTTTCTACCGGGTGACGGACTTTCTCGCGCGTGCCCGCGAACTCGATGCCGCCGACGCGCTGGCGCCCTTCCGCGAACGGTTCGTCATCCCGGACGAGGAGCTCGTGTACCTCGACGGCAACTCGCTCGGGCGCCTCCCCGTGTCCACAAGGGAACGTCTGCACCGGGCGATCGACGAGTGGGGCGCCGACCTGATCCGCGGCTGGGACCGGTGGATCACGCTGTCTCGCGAGGTGGGCGACGTGCTGGCCACCGGCGTGCTGGAGGCCGCGCCGGGCGAGGTGGTGCTCTCCGACTCGACGAGCGTCAACCTGTACAAGCTCGCCGTCGCCGCCTGCGCCGCCCGCCCCGGCCGGCGCGTGATCGTCACCGACGACGACAACTTCCCCAGCGACCGGTACATCCTCCAGGGCTTGGCCGACGAGCTGCGGGTGGTGAAGACCGACATCGACCTCGGCGTCTCCACCGAGGCGGTGCGGGAGGTGCTCGACGACGACGTGGCACTGGTCTCGCTCTCGCATGTCGCGTACCGCTCGGGCGCGCTCGCCGACATGGCGGCCGTCACGGCGGCAGTCCACGAGGTGGGCGCGCTCGTCCTCTGGGACCTCAGCCACTCGGCGGGCGCGGTCCGGGTGCCGTTGCGCTCCGCCCGGGTCGATCTCGCCGTCGGGTGTACCTACAAGCACCTCAACGCCGGCCCCGGCGCGCCCGCGTTCCTCTACGTGCGGAGCGACCTCCAGCGCGACCTGCGGCAGCCGATCTGGGGCTGGTTCGGGCAGCGCGACCAGTTCGACATGGGCGCCGTGTACGACCCGGTGGACTCGATCGACCGCTTCCAGGTGGGTACCCCGCCGGTGCTGGGCGCGTACGCGGCGCTGGAGGGTGCCCGGCTCACCGCCGAGGCGGGCATCGGGGCGATCGCGGAGAAGGGCACGGCGCTCGGTGCGTTCGCGATCGAGATGAGCGACGCCTGGCTGGCGCCGCACGGCTTCGCGCTCGCGTCGCCGCGCGCGGGCATCCGCCGCGGCGGGCACGTGACGCTCCACCACTCGCGGGCGTGGCAGCTGAGCCAGGCGCTGCGCGCGGCCGGCGTGGTGCCCGACTTCCGCACGCCCGACCGACTGCGGCTGGGCTTCGGCGCGCTCTACACCCGCTTCGTCGACGTGTACGCCGGGCTGACCCGCCTGCGGGAGATCGCGGCGAGCGGTTCGCACCTCGAATTTCCGGAGAAGCACGCAAGGGTAACTTGACCGGTTTTCCCCAATTTGTCGCGGACCGGTGCGAAGATCCTTCTCATGAGGGCTTACACGCTGGGTCGCTCCGCCGCGGCCCTGGGCATGGTGGCCATGGCTTGCCTGGCCCTGCCCGCACCCGCCTATGCCGACGGCGCCTGGGTCGAAGTCAACCCGAGCAGCATCCAGCCCGGCTACCGGGTCGGCGTCCGCGGCAGCTGCCAGGAGAACCTGAACGACGCGGTCGCCAAGTCGAAGGCCTTCGGCGAGGTGAAGATGGCGCCCGAGCACGGGTTCGTCGTGGCCGCGGTGACGATCCCCACCGGCACCAAGCCCGGCGACTACGACGTCAAGCTCTCCTGCGCGAACGGCAGCACCGCCACCACCACCATGTACGTCCTCGGCATGGACAACCCCACCAAGGGTCCGGCCACGGGCGGCGGCGGTACGGCCGGTGGCACGAGCACCCCCTTGGTCCTCACCGGCGGCGGGATCGCCGCCGTGGTGGCCGGGGTCGGGCTGCTCGCACTGCGCCGCCGCCGCGCGTAGCCCAGGGCCTGTCCGGTGGGCACCCGGCTCGCCGCCGGGGCGCTCGTCGCGGTCGGGGTGTTCACGATCGGGCTGGGGCTCGGCCAGATCGAGCTGCCGTCGTGGTGGGAGCCGGAGGGCAAGCCGCCGCCCCGGGCCTTTCCGGTGCTGGAGCCGAGCCGCCCGACCCGCATCGTGATCCCCTCGCTCCGGCTGCGGGCGCCGGTACACGGCGTGGGCCTGGCCGACGACGGCACCATCGCCGTGCCGGCGGCGACCCGGCGGCACGAGGCCGGCTGGTACGACGAGAGCCCCACGCCGGGACAGTTCGGTCCGGCGATCATCGTGGGGCACGTCGACACGCGCACCGGGCCGGCCGTCTTCCACGACCTGCGCCGGCTGCGGCCGGGCGCGACCATCGAGATCACGCGGCGAGACCGCTCGGTGGCCGTCTTCGAGGTGAACACCGTGGAGCGCTTCGGCAAGACCAAGCTGCCGGTCCGCCGCATCTACGCCGACTTCAGCCGCCCCGGCCTCCGCCTGATCACCTGCGGCGGGCGATGGGTCGGCGGCGAGACAGGCTACGAGGACAACGTGGTCGTCTTCGCGTCCCTGGTGCGCGCGAAGAAGGCGTAAAGCGCGGGCACAGACAACAAAAGCGGCGTCTACGCCGCTTCAGGGATGTCGAGCCAGTTGGCCCAGCGTGGGTCCGGGGCGCGGTGCCCCAGTACTCGCCAGGCCATGCCTTTCGGCGCGGAGGGGAGCGCGTGCAACCGCCAGCCGAGCTCGGCCGGCGTCTTGTCGCCCTTGGTGTGGTTGCACTTGGCACAGGCGGCCACGACGTTTTCCCAGGCGTGCCGACCGCCGCGGCTGCGCGGGAAGACGTGGTCGATAGTCTCCGCCGGGCCGCGGCAGTAGGCGCAGCGCCAGCCGTCGCGGGCGAAGATGGCCCGCCGGGACAGGCCGACGTGGCTGCGGTAGGGCACGCGCACGTAGCGTGTCAGCCGGACCACGGAGGGCACTGGGAGATCGTGGCGGGCGCTGTGGAGCATGCCGTCGCCGTCGGCGACGCACACCGCCTTGGCGGACAGGACAAGGATCGCGGCTCTTCGCACTGACACGACACACAGCGGCTCGTAAGTGGCATTGAGAACTAATGCTCCCGAGCCCACTGAGGGTCGTATGTCAGGCATCGCGCTCACCTCTCCAGGTCGTGCAGACCAGCTCCTGTCAAGCCCAGCCCGCCGCGGGCCGTCGGTGACCGCGGCCGCCGCCGGCAGATCACCGGCGTCCGTGCGCCAATAGTCCCTTACAGGTACGGCAATTGCACGTACTATTCGGGGCCCACCTCGTGAAGCTTAGGTATCCCGTGGCAAGATGACCGGTTTATCCGGTGAGAAGTGCCGCAGCCCGCCTGCCCCCGCCGTGCCTTCGCGCCGCCGGTGCGGTACTAAGGCAGGCGTGATTGCCGCTCTACTCGCCGCGCCCGTGGACCCCACGCCCTCCCCGACGATCGGGGTGGACTGCCGCGAGGATGCCATCTGCAAGCAGATGTACCAGTGGACCGGCAACGCGTGGCTTTCCGAGAGCAGCTTCTGGATCATCGTGAAGCCGCTGCGCATCATCCTGATCCTGCTCATCGCCATGCTGATCCGGTGGGTCGTCCACCGCATGATCAAGCGGCTGGTCCGCACGTCGGCGCACACCTCGGTGCCGACCATCCTGCGGCCGCTGCGCGAGCGGATCCCGAGCGCGCCCGCCACCGACCCCGCCGCGGTCGTGCCGGAGCGGCGCCGGCAGCGGGCCGAGGCGATCGGTTCGGTGCTGCGCAACACCGTGACCGCGGTGGTCTTCGCGATCGCCGTGCTGCTGGTCCTCTCCGAGCTCAACTTCAACCTGGCGCCGCTCATCGCCAGCGCGGGCATCGCCGGTGTCGCGCTCGGCTTCGGCGCGCAGTCGCTCGTCAAGGACATCCTCTCGGGCATCTTCATGCTGCTCGAAGACCAGTACGGCGTCGGCGACACCGTCGACCTGGGCGAGGCGACCGGCGTCGTGGAGGCGGTGGGGCTGCGCATCACCACCGTGCGGGACGCGCGGGGCGTGCTCTGGTACATCCGCAATGGCGAGATCATCCGGGTCGGCAACAAGAGCCAGGGCTGGGCGATGGTCATCGTGGACATGCCGATCGGCTTCGCGGGGGTCGAGGAGGCCACCTCGGTCATGCGGGCCGCGGCCGCCGAGGTCGCCGAGGACCCCGACCTGGCGGGCCACTTCGTCGAGCCGCCGGACGTGCTGGGCGTCGAGCAGATCACTGTGGACGGCGCGGTGATCCGCACGGTCGCGAAGACCACCGCGGACGGGCAGTTCGACGTCGGGCGCGAGCTGCGCCGCCGGCTGACCGAGGCGCTGGACGCCGCCGGCATCACCGCGCGGATCGCCGCCACCCGCATGTACCCGCGTCCCGCCGCCCCGACCGGCGAGGGCGAAACCCGGGGCGGGGCCACGTAGGACCCCAACCACGCGGCACGGATGAGGGAACCGTCGTACGCGGGTCGCGCTCCAGGTGGACAGTCGGGTATCGTCCGTTCGTTCAGTCGTCAAGGCGACGGACCATCCGTTCGCCCTAGCGAGTTGTCAGACGATCGGGCAGAATTCGTGAATAGCTCCATGGCGGAGCGTTACGACGATCTCGCCTTTCCGTCTAGATAGCGTTCCGCGCGGCGACGTCACCACAAGTGACAGCCAGATGGGACGATGGAGGCTCCCCGGTGTCCGACGAGGCACACGCCGCCGCCGAACGGCAGGCCACCTTCCGCGAGGTGTTCAGCCAGTCCGAGTATCGAGCGGTCTACCTCGCGAGCGCGCTGTCCTGGTTCGGTGACTACATCTCCAAGGCAGCGGTCACGGTGCTGGTCTACGACCAGACGCAATCCGTGGCGATGTCGGCCGCCGCGTTCGCGATCAGCTACCTGCCCTGGCTGCTCGGCGGCCCGGTCCTGGCCACCATCGCGGAGCGCTCGCCGTACCGCGCGGTGATGGTCAGCGCCGACCTGTTCCGCATGGTGCTGGTCGCGCTGCTCGCGCTCATCGAGATGCCGGCGCCCCTGCTCCTCGTCGTGATCTTCCTCTGCACGCTGGCCAACCCGCCGTCCCAGGCCGCCCGCTCGGCGCTGCTCCCGCTGATCCTGGCCGGTGACCGGCTGGTCGTGGGCCTCTCGGTCAACCTCACCACCGGCCAGGCCGCCCAGGTCGCCGGCTATCTGACGGGCGCCGCCATCGCGGCGGTCAACCCGCGGCTGGCGCTCGCGATCGACGCCGGCACCTACGCCATTTCCGCGGTGCTGATCCGCCTCGGCGTGCGCGCGCGACCGCCGGCCATGACCGCGGCACACCGCAGCCACCTGCTGCGGGAGACCGCCGACGGCTTCCGCATCGTCTTCGGCACGCCGGTGCTGCGCTCGATCGCCGTGCTCGTATTCGCCGCCATGCTCTTCGCGATCGTGCCCGAGGGCCTGGCCGCCGCCTGGGCCGCCACGCTCGGCGACAGCGAGGCGCAACGCGGCTTCTCCCAGGGCGTGATCATGGCCGCCAGCCCGACCGGCTTCATCATCGGCGGCCTGGTGACCGCTCGGCTGCTCCGGCCCGACGTCCGGCGCGCGCTGATCCGCCCGTTCGCCGTGATCGCGCCGCTCTCGCTCGTGCCCGCGCTATTCAGCCCTTCGGCCATGGGCATCGCGGTGATGGCCGCGATCTGCGGCTTCGCGGTCGCCGGCATGATGCCCGCGGCCAACGGCCTGTTCGTCCAGGCGCTGCCGCACGGGTTTCGGGCCCGGGCGTTCGGCGTGATGCAGAGCGGCACCCAGATCATGCAGGGCGCGGCTGTGCTGGCCACCGGCGTGCTCGCCGAGCACAATCCGATCCCTCGCGTGGTCGGGCTCTGGAGCCTGGCCGGTGTGGTGCTCATCCTGCTCGCCTCGACCCAGTGGCCGAGCGCCGACCGGTTCAACGCCACGGCGGTCGCCGCCGCCCGCACCCAGCCGGGTGCCACGCCGCCGCCGGCGCCCCTCGACCAGCCGGCCCGGCGAAACGGCGCGCACCAGGGTGACGCACGTGACGTCGTCGAGCAGGTAAGGCTCCCTGGCAAGATAGAGCGGTGAACTTCTTCGACACGGTCGGCGGCGAGCCGACCTTCCGCAAGCTGGTCGACGAGTTCTACGCGGGGGTGACCACCGATCCACTGCTCCGCCCGCTGTACCCGGAGGAAGACCTCGGCCCGGCCGCGGAGCGGCTGACGCTCTTCCTGATGCAGTACTGGGGCGGCCCCAACACGTACTCGGCGGAGCGCGGGCACCCCCGGCTGCGGATGCGGCACGCGCCCTTCCGGGTCGGCCCGGCCGAGCGAGACGCCTGGCTGCACCACATGCGCCGGGCCGTGGACAGCCTCGACCTCCCGGCCGACCAGCACGCGACGCTCTGGGATTACCTGGAGCGGGCCGCGTACTTCATGGTCAACACCATGGACGAAGGGCCGGGCCCGGCCGGTCCGACAAATGGGTTGAAGACCGCATAACAGCTCACGGCGCTCGATCGTTGGGCAGATCATGCGCCGCCGTCTCTTCGCCGTCGCCGCCGTAGCCGCCGCTACCGTGGCCGGGGTCGTGCCCGCCGTCGCGCAGGTCGCCCAGCCGGCCGTGGTCTCCGCCGACCCGGTCGACTGGACACCGCATGTGCTCGACGGCACCGTGCACGCGATCGTCCAGGTGGGCGACACGGTCGTGGTCGGCGGCACATTCTCGGCCGTGGCCAGCGACGACGGCTTCCAGTACCAGCGGGACTACCTCCTCGCGTTCGGCGCGACGGACGGCGTGGTGCGCCGCTTCGCGCCCCGGCTCGACGGCCCGGTGTACGCGCTGGCGGCCGGCCCCGACGGCACCGTCTACGCCGGCGGCGCCTTCCGCACCGTGAACGGCGTCGCGCAGCGCGGCATGACCCGCCTGTCGCTGGCCAGCGGCGCCCGGGTGGCCGGCTTCACCGCCGACGTCAACTGGGGCGACGTGCGGGCGCTTGCCGCGTCCGGCCGGTGGCTCTACGCCGGCGGCACGTTCTCGTCGGTCAACCGGGTGCCCCGCGCCGGCCTCGCCCGCCTCGACGCGGGCTCGGGCGCGGTCGACGCCGGCTTCGACGCCGGGCTCACCGCCGCCACGGCGGAACGGCGGGTACGCGTCGAGGACTTCGCCCTCGCGCCCGGCGGGCGCCGGCTGGTCATCGCCGGCGCGTTCGCCCGAGCCGCCGGCCAGGACCGGGTCCAGCTCGCGCTCCTCGACGTCGCCGGCCCGCGCGCGGTCGCGGCCAACTGGTACACCGACGCGTTCCGCGACACCTGCGACGCCGCGTACGACACCTACCTGCGCGGCGTCGACTTCGCCCCCGACGGCTCCTACTTCGTCGTGGTGACCACCGGCAACGCCAGCGGCCCGACCCGGCTGTGCGACACGGCCGCACGCTTCAACGTGGCGGGGCTGGGCCGGCACAACCCGGCGTGGATCAACCACACCGGCGGCAACACACTGCTGTCGGTGGCGGTGACCGGCAGCGCGGTCTACGTCGGCGGGCACCAGCAGTGGCTCGACAACCCGCAGGGCAACAAGACCGCCGGTCCGGGCGCGGTCTCACGCCCGGGGATCGGCGCGATCGACCCGCGAACCGGCAAGGCCCTCCCCTGGAACCCCACCCGCAGCCGCGGCGTGGGCGTCCGCGCCTTCCTGGCCACGGCGAACGGCCTCTGGGTCGGCTCCGACACCGACCGCCTCGGCAACGAATACCACGGCCGGATCGGCATGTTCCCGCTCTGACCCCGAAACCACGATCAAAAGACAGAGATTTGAGCTACCGCGACGTCCGCCGTGGTCCAGACCGCTGCTCCCGCGGCCTCACCCGTCCGCTGTTGGGGAAGCACAGCAAAGGGCTGCGCGCACACCCACCGCCAGCCGGGGTTCGCGAGGCCGGGCGCGGCCGTCCGCGCTGTGCGGGCTCCGACACCGCGTCTGCTCTTGCGATCTTGCTAGAGGAGGGCGCCCTCGTCGTGGAGCCAGTCGACGAACGATGTGGCCACGGCCGCGCCGCAGTCGAGCAGCTCGACCACCAGCGCGTCGTGCGCGCCGGCGCTCAGCGGCACCTGGAGCTCGGCGTAGATGGGCAGCTGGCCGCGCTCGGTGGGGTCGCCGACGTAGGCCTTGCAGAAGCGGCGCGTATGGTTCCACTCGTTGACCACGCGGTAGGCCCGGTCGGCCCAGTCGGGCGGCACTGTCGAGTGTGGACGAGCGCGCATCACGAGGATCTCGTCGTCGGGGCCCTCCAGCGTGAAGAGCACCGCGTGGCGCTCCCACATGGCGAGCAGGCTGCCATCGCCATCGGCGAGGTAGCGCACGTCGAGCAGGTCGAGAGCCTCGCCGATGCGGCGCAGCGTGACGGGCGCGACCTTCACCGGCATCTCATCGTCCATACTGGACAGATCAGACGGCACCGCCACGTGGCCGGCCTCGCGCTGGGCCGGGACGCCGACACGCACCTTGCCGGACAGGGTCGTGCGTTTGCCGGCGGGCCGCGGCCCGGGACTCTGCCGTGGGACACTCGCGGGGCTCGCCGGGCTCGGCGCCTCGGGCTCCTCCCCGGTGGCCTCCTGGGTCACGCCTGGCCTCTCCAGCCTTCCGCCACCGGTGTGACCGGGGCGCCATTGCCACCACGGCATCGCTCGTGCACCTCACTCCCCAGCGGATCCAGCCGCCTACGTTGCGTTGGACCCGACGCACGACGGTACCCGGACAGCCGGCTTCAGGCACCCCCCCAACGACCCCACCAAGCCAGAAAGATGATGCGGCATCAGCCGTTCGTATGAGCTGCGGCTGGTCGTACCGCGAATTGACTCACGGGAAGTAGCCAGGCCACACCGTATGGTGCCGCCAAGCCAACCCACCGGCCGGTAGCTTGTACGCGCACTTCGCCCATCTGTACGGGGTCGACTTCACCAGCAGCCGGGGCCGAACGGCCGAGAAACCCCATCCTTACGACGGCCTGGATCAGCCTTTGCGGCACCTCGACCCGGGACTCCCCGTCGGTGACCAGGATGGCCACATGATCGAGCAGCGCGTCGCGCAGTGCCCGCTGCCCCACGGCGCGTCCGCCGACCCCCTCGGCGCTGGCCGTGCGCAGCGTCCCGGCGGCCGCGGCGGCGATGCGGTAGACCTCGGCGGCCGGCACGGTCTCGACCGCCCGCGCGCCGGACGGCGGCAGCGGCCACCGCCACTGCTGGTCGCGCCGCGCCGGGAGCGTCTCGCCGCCCCGGCCCAGCTCGGCGAGCAGGTCGGCCGCGGACACCGTGGCGTCATCCGGCCCGGCGCCCGCGACCGTGCGGGTGACGAGCACCGACCAGGGCAGCCTCGCCCAGAGCGCGACGTGGTCGCCGCCGCTCTTCAGCCGCACGACCGCGCCCGGGTCGAGGCGGGTCAGCCGGGCGAGGAAGGGCCCCGCGTCCTGTGCGCCGAGCTTCATCGATATCCGCTCAGGAAGGCCCGCTCGGCCTCCGTGAGCCGGCGGGGGCGCTGCTCGCTCAGGTCGTACGGCGCGCAGACGGAGCGGGCGCGGCTGGCCAGGGCCTCACCGTCGAAGAGCTCGTACGCCACCGTGAACCGGGCCGCCCGGATCTCCTCGATCCACGTCTCGATGCGCACCGCGTCGCCGTAGTCGACCGGCCGCAGGTAGTCGACCTCGTGGCGGACGATGATCACGCCCTCTTCGAGCGAGGTCAGGCCGGCCTCCCGGGCGCCGATGAACATCATCGCCACCCGGGCCTCCTCGTACAGGGTGAGGAAACGCGCGTTGTTCACGTGCCCGTACACGTCCATGTCGGACCATCGCACGGGGCAGTGGTAGACGAACCGATCAGTCACGTGTGAGCTTGCGGTAGGTCACCCGGTGCGGCCGCGCCGCCTCGGCGCCCAGCCGGTCGATCTTGTTCTTCTCGTAGGCCTCGAAGTTGCCCTCGAACCAGAACCACTTCGAGGGGTCCTCCTCGTCGCCCTCCCAGGCCAGGATGTGCGTGGCCACCCGGTCGAGGAACATCCGGTCGTGGGAGATGACCACGGCGCAGCCGGGAAACTCCAGCAGCGCGTTTTCCAGGCTGGAGAGCGTCTCGACGTCGAGGTCGTTGGTCGGCTCGTCGAGCAGGATCACGTTGCCGCCGATCTTCAGCGTCATCGCGAGGTTGAGCCTGTTGCGCTCGCCGCCGGACAGCACCTTGGTCGGCTTCTGCTGGTCGGGCCCCTTGAAGCCGAACGCCGCCACGTACGCCCGGGACGGCATCTCGACCTTGCCCACCATCAGGTGGTCGAGGCCGTCGGAAACCAGCTCCCACACCGTCTTGTCGCCGTCGAGGCTTTCCCTGTTTTGGTCGACGTAGGACAGCTTTACCGTCTCGCCGACCTTCACCGAGCCCTTGTCCGGCTGCTCCATCCCGACGATCGTCTTGAAGAGCGTGGTCTTGCCGACGCCGTTCGGGCCGATGATGCCGACGATGCCGTTGCGCGGCAGGGAGAAGGAAAGGTCGTCGATCAGCACCCGGTCGCCGAAGCCCTTGACCAGACCCTGCACCTCGATCACGGTGTTGCCCAGGCGCGGGCCCGGCGGGATCTGGATCTCCTCGAAGTCGAGCTTGCGGGTCTTCTCCGCCTCGTTGGCCATCTCGTCGTAGCGCTCGAGACGCGCCCGCGACTTGGTCTGGCGGGCCTTGGCGTTGGAGCGGACCCACTCCAGCTCCTCGGAGAGCCGCTTCTTGAGCTTGGCGTCCTTGCGGCCCTCGACCGCGAGCCGGGCGGCCTTCTTCTCCAGGTAGGTGGAGTAGTTGCCCTCGTACCCGATCGCGCGGCCGCGGTCGAGCTCCAGGATCCAGCCGGCGACGTTGTCCAGGAAGTACCGGTCGTGGGTGATCGCCAGGACGGTGCCCGCGTACTTGGCCAGGTGCTGCTCCAGCCACTGCACGCTCTCCGCGTCGAGGTGGTTGGTGGGCTCGTCGAGCAGCAGCAGGTCGGGCGCCTCGAGCAGCAGCTTGCACAGCGCCACACGACGGCGCTCACCACCGGAAAGCTGGGTGACGTCGGCCTCCGGCGGCGGGCAGCGGAGGGCGTCCATCGCCAGCTCCAGCTTGGAGTCGACATCCCACGCGTCGGCGTGGTCGAGCTCCTCCTGGAGCCGCCCCATCTCCTCCATCAGCTCGTCGGAGTAGTCGGTGGCCATCTGCTCGGCGATCTTGTTGAACCGCTCCAGCTTCGCCTTCGTCTCCGCGACCGCCTCCTCGATGTTGCCGAGGACGGTCTTCGCGTCGTTGAGCGGCGGCTCCTGGGCGAGCAGGCCAACGGTGTAGCCGGGCATCAGCCGCGCCTCGCCATTGCTGGGCCGGTCGAGCCCCGCCATTATCTTGAGCAGGCTCGACTTGCCGGCCCCGTTGGGACCGACGACACCGATCTTGGCACCGGGCAGGAAGCTCAGCGTCACGTTGTCGAGCACGACCTTGTCGCCGTGCGCCTTGCGCGCCTTTTCCAGGACGTAGATGAACTGGGCCACGGTGCGGCCTACCTCCAATGGATCATGCATTCTGCTCGGGCGAACGCCACCGTCAATCCTGACAGGTGCGTAAGGCGTCTGACGCATCGGCCCGACCCAGGAGCAACCTACGAGCGTGGATCCGTATTCCGATCAGCCCTGGCCGAGGACAAACGATCAGTGCCGGCCGAGGACGAACGATCAGCGCTGGCCGAGGATGAAGCCGACACTCGCCCCGATCACGGCGAGCAGGACGGCGGTGACGATCAGCTGGATCGGCGCACTCGGAGGCCAACGCACCCGGCCAGCCTCTCATGTTGCCGCTCCCGCGACGCGGAGGGGAAATACCAGGCAAGTAGTCTCTGCTGAGGACCCGTCGACACCGGAGGTGTACGGAGCGTGACGGTTCGTAGTTCGTTCGTCGTTGTCGCCAACCGCCTGCCCGTCGATGAGGTGACCACGGCGGAGGGGCGCAGCTGGCGGCGCAGCCCTGGTGGCCTGGTCACCGCGCTGCACCCGGTGCTCGCCCAGCACAAGGGCACATGGGTGGGCTGGGCCGGCGGCGTCGGCACTGCCCCGGAGCCGTTCGACCTGGAGGGCATCCGGCTGCACCCCGTGTCGCTGAGCGCCGAGGAGCTGGAGCGCTACTACGAGGGCCAGTCCAACGCGACCATCTGGCCGCTCTACCACGACGCCGTGGAGACGCCGGTCTACAAGCGGCGCTGGCGCGAGGCCTACCGGGTGGTCAACGCCCGCTTCGCCGAGGCGGCCGCGGAGGTGGCGGCCGAGGGCGCGACGGTCTGGGTGCAGGATTACCAGCTCCAGCTCGTGCCGGCCATGCTCCGCGAGCTCCGCCCCGACCTGCGGATCGGGTTCTTCCTGCACATCCCCTTCCCGCCGATCGAGCTCTTCATGCAGATGCCGCTGCGCGCCGAGGTGCTGCGCGGCCTGCTCGGCGCCGACCTGGTCGGGTTCCAGCAGCGGCTGGCCGCGCAAAACTTCGTCCGGCTGGCGCGCCACCTGCTCGGCCTCCGCTACGAGGGGCAGACCATCGAGGTCGACGGGCGGCGGGTCAAGGCCGGCGCGTTCCCGATCTCGATCGACGTGGCCGAGATGGAGCGGATGGCGGCCGACCCGTCCGTGCAGGCCCGCGCCAAGCAGATCCGGGCCGAGCTGGGCGACCCCAAGACGGTCGTGCTGGGCGTCGACCGGCTCGACTACACCAAGGGCATCGAGCGGCGGCTGAAGGCGTTTCGCGAGCTCCTCGCCGACGGCCGGCTGAACGTGCCCGACGCGGTCATGGTGCAGGTCGCCACGCCGAGCCGCGAGCGGGTGGAGCACTACCAGACGCTCCGGGTGAAGGTCGAACGCGAGGTGGGGCGGATCAACGGCGAGTTCGGCCGGGTGGGCGTGCCGGCGGTGCACTATCTGCACCAGTCGTACAGCCGGAGTGAGCTGGCCGCCCTCTACTGCGCCGCCGACGTGATGATGGTCACCCCGCTGCGCGACGGCATGAACCTTGTCGCCAAGGAGTACGTCGCCTCCCGCGCCGATACGGGTGGTGCGCTCGTGCTCAGTGAGTTCGCCGGTGCGGCCACCGAGCTGCGGCAGGCCTTTCTGTGCAACCCGCACGACCCCGAGGGGGTCAAAGACGCGCTTTTGCGGGCCGTACACGTGGATGGGGTCGAGGCCCGGCGGCGGATGCGGGTGATGCAGCGACACCTGCGCACGCATGACGTTGGGCACTGGGCCCGCTCGTTCCTCAACGAGTTGGGAGTCCCAGAGGCAGCATAGGAGTCATGGTCCTCGACCTTGACCAACGCACCGTCGGCGAGATCGACCCGGAGCTGCGCGCCGCCGTCGGCCGCATCGCGCGGGTGCCCAACCTGCTGATCGCCTGCGACTACGACGGCACGCTCGCGCCCATCGTGCTCGATCCGACGCGAGCGGTGCCGCTGCCCGAGTCCGTGGCGGCCGTGCGTGCGCTGGCCGCGCTCCCGCAGACCACGGTCGCCGTGGTGTCCGGCCGCGCCTTGCGTGACCTGGCCGCGCTCTCCCGCCTGCCCTCCGAAGTACACCTGGTGGGCAGCCACGGTTCCGAGTTCGACATCGGGTTCGTCGAGCGCCTGGCGCCCGAGCTGGTCGAGGTCCGCACGCGACTCCAGACCGCGGTCCGCCAGATCACCCAAAACCAGTCAGGGGTACGCCTCGAGGCGAAACCCGCGAGCGTGGCCGTGCACGTGCGGGCGGCCGATCCGGAGGTGGCCGCCCAGGTCCTCGACGCGCTCCGCGCGGGTCCCGCCACCTGGCCGGAGGTGACCGTCACCGACGGCAAGCAGGTGATGGAGCTCTCCGTCCTCCCCACCAACAAGGGCGCCGCCATCGACCAGCTGCGCACCCAGATGTCGGCGAGCGCGGCGCTGGTGATCGGCGACAGCGTGACCGACGAGCGGGCGTTCGAGCGGCTGCACGGGCCCGACGTGGGCATCAAGATCGGGCCGGGCGAGACGCGGGCCGCGTACCGCGTGGCCGAGCCGATCGAGGCCGCGCGCGTGCTCGGGCTCCTGCTCCAGATCCGCCGCACCTGGCTCTTCGGCGAGCGGGCCGTGCCGATCGAGCGCCACTCCATGCTCGCCAACGGCCGCACCGTCGCCCTCCTCACGCCCGCCGCCAAGCTCACCTGGCTGTGCCACCCCCGGGCCGACTCCGCCGCGCTCTTCGCCGACCTGCTCGGCGGACCGGCCGCCGGGCACTTCACCGTGGCGCCCGAGCGGGGCGGCATGCCGCTCGGCCAGCGCTACAGGTCGGGCACGATGACCGTGGAGACCCGCTGGTCCGGGCTCACCGTCACCGACTGGCTGGCCGCACCCAGCGACGGCGGCGAGTCCACGCTCGTGCGGGTGCTCCAGGGCCACGGGAGTGCCCGGCTGGAGTTCGCGCCGCGGCCGGAGTTCGGGCAGGTCGGGGTGCGGCTCCAGCACCTCGGCGACGGGCTGCTCGTGCTTGGCTCCAACGAACCCGTCGCGCTCTACTCCCCCGACGTCGAGTGGGACGTGACCACCGACGGCGGCTACGACACCGCGCGGGCGGTGGTCGACCTGACCGCGGCGGGCGGGCAGGCGACGCTCGAACTGCGGTTCGGGTCGCACAGCCTGGACCACCACGGCGTACCCCTGCCCGACCGTCAGGCGGCGGCGGAGCGGCCGTGGCGGGACTGGGCGGCCGCGCTGCGCCTGCCGGGCGTGGCCCGCGACCTGGTGCTGCGGTCGGCGCTCACGCTGCGCGGCATGTGCAACGACGCGACCGGCGGCATCCTCGCGGCGGCGACCACTTCGCTGCCGGAGGAGGTCGGCGGCGTACGCAACTGGGACTACCGCTACTGCTGGCTGCGCGACGCCGCGATGACCGCGCGCGCGCTCGTCGACCTCGGCTCGCTGGCGGAGGCCGAACGTTTCCTGCGCTGGGTGGACGGGTGTGTGGAGCGCACCGGCGGCCACCCCGAGCGGCTACACCCGCTGTACACCGTGGAGGGGTACGAGCTGGGCGCCGAGGCGGTCATCGACACCCTGCCCGGCTGGGCCGGCTCCCGCCCGGTACGCGTCGGCAACCTCGCCAACCACCAGCTCCAGCTCGACGTCTTCGGCCCGGTGGTCGACCTGATCGCGGCGGTGGCCGACACCCGCGGCTCGGTACGCGCCGAGGAGTGGCGCGTCATCGAGGCGATGGTGCAGGCAGTCGAGCGGCGCTGGCACGAGCCCGACCACGGCCTGTGGGAGGCACGGCTGCCGCCCCGGCACCACGTGTACTCGAAGGTCATGTGCTGGCTGACCGTCGACCGCGCGCTGCGCGTGCTGCGCCACCACGGCGGCGGTGAACGGCCGGAGTGGGTGGAGCTGCGCGACCGGATCGGCCACAACGTGCTGGAGTACGGCTGGCACGACGGCGCCGGGGCGTACACGGTGGCCTACGGCGACGAGGAGATGGACGCCTCCAGCCTCTGGATCGGCCTGTCGGGCCTACTGCCCGACGACGACCCGCGCTTCCTCGCCACGGTGCTCAAGGTCGAGGCGGACCTCCGCAGCGGCCCGGTCGTCTACCGCTACCGCTGGGACGACGGCCTGCCCGGCCGCGAGGGCGGCTTCCACGTCTGCACCGCCTGGCTGATCGAGGCCTACCTGCGCACCGGCCGCCGCGGCGACGCCGAGGAGCTCTTCGCGCAGATGCTCGACACGGCGGGCCCGACCGGCCTGCTGCCCGAGGAGTACGACCCGATCGCCGAGCGCGGCCTAGGCAACCATCCACAGGCCTACAGCCACCTCGGCCTGATCCGCTGCGCCCTGCTCCTGGACCGCTCGTAACGCGAGGCGCTGTCAGCCGAGGCCGGATCGGGCGATGACGTTGGTGATGCTGATGCGAACCGCGGTGAAGCCGCCCCGCACGAACTGTTCAGCGAGGTCCGCCGCGGGGGCCGAGGGGTAGTAGCGGTCGGCGATGCCCACGGCGATGTCTTTGATCTGGTCCGGCTCGGCGGAGGTGCGCGCGTGTCCTTCCAAGGTCACGAAGCCGTAGGGTTGCCGCTCGTCGCTGACGCAGACCGCGACGCGCTGGTCACGGGCCAGGCTCTTGCTCTTGACGCTCCCGGGCGACAGGACGAAGGCGAGCTCGTCGCCATCGAGGACGAAGCAGATCGGCGTGACGTGGGGCCGCCCGTCGGCGCGGGCGAGGGCTATGTGGGCAAGCCGCGTGCCCTCGGTAACGAAGGATCGCCATTCGTCGTCGGTCATCGTCGCCATTGGCGTGTGTCCCTTCCGATCGCGCCGGGCCAGCCGCCACGACAGCATGACGTGCCACGCCCCGGAAGCGCCACCCGGAGCGGGCGGCGCCGACCGCGGTGCGGAAATCAGCGCAAGATGGAAGACGGTGGTGGGGTGAAGTTGCGCTTGGGTTTGCCCTTCAGACCGTCGCGCAGGGTTTCCGCCACCGAGTTGATCGGCTTGAGCGACTGGTGGTCGCCCACCGCGTTGAACGGGTAGTCCGGGTCGGCGATGAACGAGGCGGCCGCCAGGTCGGGCGTCATGCCGACGAACCAGGCCGCGCGCGTGGAGTCGGTCGTACCGGTCTTGCCGGCCACCGGGCGCCCCACGATGCCGTACACGCCGGGCGCGGTCGACCAGCCGCCGCACGAGCCCCGCGCCGCGCCGAAGCCGGTCACGCAGCGGGCCGCGTCCGCCGCGGCTCGGGCGGCCGCCGGCTTGACCACCTGCATGCAGCGGGGCTTGGCCACCTCGACGCCCTTGTACGCGGCCTGAGCCCCGTCCGGCCCGATGACCGACAGCACGGGCAGTGCCTCGCAGTACTTGCCGTCGGCGGCGACGGTCGCGTACGCGTTCGCCATCTCCAGCGGGGTCACGTCGGAGACGCCGAGCGTGAACGCGCCCCAGCCGCGCGCCTTCGCCGGCGAGGCCTGGAGCTTGTCGATGTCGGTGCGCCACCGCAGGCCCAGCCGCTCGGCCATACGCACCGCCTTGTCCGCGCCCACCTTCTGTTCGAGCTGGACGAAGTAGGTGTTCACCGACTTGCCGAAGCCGGTCCACATGTTCTGGCGGCCGGTCATGGCGCCGGAGGCGTTCGACGGGCACCAGCGGCCGCCGCAGCTGCTCGGCTCGCCCTCGCCGGCCAGGTACTGCGAGACATACCGGTGCGGCGCGTGGAAGGACGTCGACATCGGCATGCCGGCGTCGAGCGCGGCGAGCATGACGAACATCTTGAACGTCGAACCCGCCTGGTACCCCGGCATGTCACCGCCGCCGAGCAGCGGGTTCACCGTGTTCGGGTAGTTGCCCGGGATCTTGCCGCTCTTGCTGGGGTCGGAGTGCGCGCCGTTGTGCTTCTGGTCGAGCGAGTACGTGCGGTTGACCGCCATCGCCTTGACCTGGCCGGTGCCGGGCTGGATGGCCACGAGGCCGAGCGCGAAGCGGCTGGTCTTGCCCTCCTTCTCCAGCACGTTCGACTGCGCGCCGCGCTGGATCTTCGGGTCGAGCGTCGTCACGATCTTGTACCCGCCGCGGCGCAGCCGGTCCTCCCGCTCCTGCGCGCTGCTGCCGAACGCCTTCTGCTCGTTCCACCAGGTCTTGAAGTAGTCGCAGAAGAAGCCCCAGTCGTTGTGCTTGTCGGTGACGGAGACGCAGTCGTTCGCCGGCGTGGTGAGGTTGAGCTTGATCGGGGTCGCCTTGGCCTTCTCGGCCTCGGCCGGCGTCGCGTACTGGAGCGCCACCATCCGGTCGATCACGTAGTTGCGCCGCTCGGTGGCCGCGCGCTTGTCCTGGCTCGCCGGGTCGTACGCGGTGGGCGCCTTGACCAGGCCGGCGAGCGTGGCCGCCTCGACCAGCGTGAGGTCCTTGGGGCGCTTGGAGAAGAAGACCTCGGCCGCGGCGTAGATGCCGTACGCCCGGTGCCCGAAGTACGCCGAGTTGAGGTAGCGCTCCAGGATCTGCTGCTTGCTGACCTGCTTCTCCAGCTCGACCGCCAGCCGCATCTCGCGGATCTTGCGGGCGCTGGTCTGCTCGGTGGCCTTCTGCACCTCCACGGGCGTCTTCGCGCTGTCCCGCAGCGCCATGCGCACGTACTGCATCGTCAGCGTCGACGCGCCCTGCTGCACCTCGCCGCCCTGGTGGTTGGCGACGAAGGCGCGGGCGATGCCCTTCGCGTCCACGCCGTTGTGCTGGTAGAAGCGGGAGTCCTCGGAGGCGACGATGGCCCGCCGGATGTTCACCGACATCTGGCTGATCGGTGTGAACTTACGATGCTCCTCGTAGAACATCGTGATCAGCGTCTTGCCGTCCGCCGCGTACACGTAGGTGGTCTGCGCCGGTGGGGTCACGTCCAGGACCGAGGGCATGTCGCCGACGAAATCGGCGGCAGCCTTGGCCCCGATGCCACCCGCGGCGGCGATGGGGTAGGCGACGGCGGCCACGAGCACCCCGGCGATGAGTCCGGCGCGGACGAGGGGTGCCATCCGACTGGTTGCGGAGAGTACGCGCTTCATCACTACCCAAAGGTAGGACAAAGCCCGTCAAGACATGATCTAAAGACGCAAAACATGCCGCGCGCCGGGATCGGCGATCGCTCCTTCATCCTGGACGGTATGGATCTCGGGTTTCACGGCGACCTCGAAGTCGGCTCGGGCTTGGTCGATCTCGCGGTCAACGTGCGCCGGGCGCCGATGCCGCCGTGGCTGGCCGAGCCGATCGCGGCCTCGCTCGCCGACCTCGCCGCGTACCCCGATCCGGCCCCGGCCACCGCGGCGGTCGCCGCTCGCCACACCCGCCCGGTGGACGAGGTGCTGCTCACCGCCGGTGCCGCGCAGGGCTTCGTGCTGCTGGCCCAGGCGCTGCGCGGGGTGCGGCGGCCGGTGGTGGTACACCCGCAGTTCACCGAGCCGGAGGCGGCGCTGCGGCACGCCGGCCACGAGGTGACTCGGGTGCTCCTTCCGGAGGGATCCGGCTTCGCGCTCGACCCGGCGCTCGTGCCGGACGACGCCGACCTCGTCTTCGTCGGCAACCCCACCAACCCGACCTCGGTACTTCACCCCGTGCAGGCGGTGGCCGCCCTCGCCCGCCCGGGGCGGGTGCTGGTGGTGGACGAGGCGTTCGCGGACACCAGCGGCGAGGCCGAGTCGCTGGCCGGCCGCCGCGACCTGCCCGGGCTCGTCGTCGTACGCAGCCTCACCAAGACGTGGGGGCTGGCCGGGCTACGGATCGGCTACCTGCTCGGGCCGGCCGACCTGCTGGCGCGGCTCGCCGCCGTACAGCCGCTGTGGGCCGTCTCCACGCCCGCGCTGGCCGCGGCCGCCGCATGTGCGAGCCCGGCCGCTGTCGCGGCCGAGCGGGAGATCGCCAGCACGCTCGCCGCCGATCGCGACCACCTGGTGGCCGCGCTGGGCGGTCTGCCCGGCGTCACCGTCCAAGGGCGGCCGGCGTCGTCGTTCGTCCTCGTCCACGTGCCCGATGGCGGCCGTGTCCGGCTGGCCCTCCGGGACTTGGGGTACGCGGTGCGGCGCGGCGACACTTTTCCCGGGCTGGGCGCCGACTGGCTACGGATCGCGGTACGGGACACTGCGATCACCGATGGTTTCGTCTCGGCCCTGCGGAAGACACTGGAGGCGTGATGATCGAGGGCATTTCTCCCCTGGACCAAGGGGCGATGGAGGCAGCACGCGCCCTGCACGCGCGGCTCACCAAGCCGGCGGGCTCGCTCGGCGCGCTGGAAGAGCTCTCCGTGCGCCTGGCCGGGCTGGCCGGTGAGTGCCCGCCCCCACTGCCCGAGCCGGCCGCGGTGGCGATCTTCGCGGGCGACCACGGCGTACACGCCCAAGGGGTGACACCCTGGCCGCAGGAGGTGACCGGCCAGATGGTGGCCAACTTCCTGTCCGGCGGCGCGGTGGTCAACGCGTTCGCCCGGCAGATCGGCGCCTCGGTGACGGTCGTCGACGTCGGCGTGCTCGACGAGCTCGGTGAGGGGCCCGGCCTCGTCGCCGCCAAGGTGCGCGCCGGCACGCGAGACATGACCGCGCAGGCGGCGCTCACCCGCGACGAAGTGTCGGCCGCGCTGGAGACCGGCGCACGGGTCGCGTTCAGGCTCGTGGACGAGGGCGCGCGGGCGCTGGTCACCGGCGACATGGGCATCGCCAACACGACGCCCGCCGCGGCGCTGATCGCGGCGTTCACCGGTGCGAGCGCCGACGCTGTCACCGGGCGGGGCACGGGCATCGACGACTACCGGTACGCCCGGAAGGTGGCCGTCGTCCGCGCCGCGCTCGAGACGCACAAGCCCGACCCGGCCGACCCGGTGGGCGTGCTGGCGGCGGTCGGCGGGCTGGAACACGCGGCCATCGCCGGCTTCATCCTGGGCGGCGCCTCCCGCCGGGTACCCGTGATCCTGGACGGGGTGATCGCGGTCTCGGCCGCGCTCGCGGCGGCGGCGCTGGCCCCCGACGCGGTCGGCGCGATGGTGGCCGGCCACCGCTCGGCCGAGCCGGGCGCGACGGTGGCACTGGCCCACCTCGACCTCGAGCCGCTCATCGACCTCGGCCTGCGCCTCGGCGAAGGCACCGGCGCGGTGCTCGCCGTGCCGATCGTGGCGAGCGCGGTGCGGGTGCTGCACGAGGTGGCGACGTTCGACTCCGCGGGAGTGTCCGAAAAGTGACGAGTCCGTACCCACTCGCCCTGCTCCTCCAGGGACGCCGCGTGCTCGTCGTCGGCGGCGGCGCGGTCGCCACCCGGCGGGTGCCCGCGCTGCTCGACGCGGGCGCGCGGGTCGAGGTGGTCAGCCCGCACCTGACCCCGGCGCTGCGCGCGCTCGTCGACGCCGGCCGGGTGCGGTGGAGCGAGCGACGCTTCCAAGCCTCCGATGTGGACGGTGCCTGGCTGGTACAGGTGGCCGTCGACGACCGGGCCGCCGCGGCGGCGGTGAGCGCGGCGGCGCTGGAGCGGCGGGTCTTCTGCGTGCGCGCGGACGACCGGCACGCGGCCACCGCCTGGACGCCCGCCACCACCCGGCACGGCGCGGTCACCGTCGCCGTCACCGCCGGCGGCGACCCGCCCCGCGCCGTGGTGATCCGCGACGCGATCCGCGAGGGCCTGCTGGACGGCACGCTGCCCGGCTGCGCGACGCCCGCCGGCCTCTCCGACGCCCCCGCGCGCGAGGTGCTCGGCGGCGGCCGGGTCGTACTCGTCGGCGCCGGACCCGGCGACCCCGAGCTGATCACGGTCAAGGGCCGGCGCCTGCTGGCCGAGGCGGACGTTGTCGTCGCCGACCGGCTCGTGCCCGGCCTGCTCCTCGACGAACTGCGGCCCGAGGTGGAGCTGGTGGACGCCTCGAAGATCCCGTACGGCCCGGCCAAAGCACAGGAGGAGATCAACCGCATCCTCGTCGAACGCGCCGCAGCCGGCCTCATGGTGGTCCGCCTCAAGGGCGGGGACCCGTACGTCTTCGGCCGCGGCGGCGAGGAGGCGATCGCCTGCGCCCAGGCCGGCGTGCCGGTCACCGTGGTGCCCGGCGTGACGAGCTCGGTGGCCGCACCGGCCGTGGCCGGCATCCCGGTGACGCACCGCGGGGTGGCGCACGAGTTCACGGTGGTGAGCGGGCACGTCGCCCCGTCGGACCCGTCCTCCCTTGTGGACTGGCCGGCGCTGGCCCGGATGCGGGGCACGCTGGTGGTGCTGATGGGCCTCAAGAACCTGCCGAAGATCGCCGCCACGCTGCTCGCTCACGGCCGCGCGCCGGAGACCCCGGCCGCGGTCGTCCAGGAGGGCACGACAGGGGCGCAGCGGGTGCTCCGCACGGTGTTGTCGGAGGTCGCGGCGGAGACGGCCGAGGCGGGCTTCCGCCCACCCGCGATCGTCGTCGTCGGCGAGGTCGTCGACGTCCTCCCGGCCGGGTGACTACGAGCCGAGGTCTGCCTTGACGAGCGACCAGACCTCCAGGTCGACCCGTCCACTGTGTACGTGGCCGGCGTTGCGGAGCAGCCCCTCGTACGTGAAGCCGGCCTTCTCCGCGACCCGCCGCGACGCCGTGTTGCCCGGGGCCACGCGCAGCTCGATCCGCTGAAACCCGTGCTCCAGCAGCAACGCGATCGCGAGCGCGTCGACCGCCTCGGCGGCGACCCCGAAGCCGCGCGTGTCGGGCGCGATCGCGTACGACACCTCGGTGACCTTCGCGACCCAGTCGGTGCGCTTGGTCCACAGGCAACCGACGAGCCGCTCGTCTTCGCGCCGCACCACCGCGTAGTGGTCGCCGGCACCGCTGTCGCGCCGCTCCTGGGCGCTCTCGGAGCACCACGCGACGCCCTCGATCTGCCCGAACTCGCGCGGGAACGGCAACCACCGCTGGGTCTGCTTGTCGACGAAGACCTCGGTGACCGTCTTCGCGTCGGTGACCTCGACGGGGCGCACGAGTACGCGCGGGGTCGACACGGTCAGCGACGGAAACCGCCGCACCGCGACGTGTCCAGTCACGATTGAACCTCACCACTCGGGCTGACCGAAGGTTGAGCGTCGGGCGCGGCCGCCGGGCCAGGCTGCGCGGGCAGCTCGGCCGTGTCCGTGACCGGAGCCGGCACGGCGGGAGCGACCTCCGCCGGCGCGGCGGCCGCCACGAGCCGGTGGGCGATCTCGGGCGCGCCGGCCCAGTGGAGCATGAGCTGGGAGGCGTGCACGCGGCGCCACACGAAGCCCTCCGGTGTGCTGCCACCCCAGGTCCAGGCGGGGGTCTGGCCGGCGCGCGGGTTGAGCACGCCGCGGTGCTGCTTGTAGCCGACCATGCGGGCGCCGAGCTGGGCGACCGGGGTGGACGCGCGGGCGGTCGCCTCGCGGTAGCCGACGACGATCTGGTCGGTGCTCATGCCGGTGGCCTCGACGACCCCACACATCGGCCGGCCGTCGAACTCACGGGCCAGCCACAGCACGCCCGCCCCCTCGGCGATCACCGGGCGGCCGGCTTGGGCGAGGGCGGCGACCTCCGTACACAGGCGGCGGTTGGCGGAAAGCTCCTCCGCGTACGACTCGGGCAGGCCACCGCCGACCACCAGCGCGTCCGTGCCCTCGGGGAGGTGCTCGTCGCGCAGCGGGTCGACCAGCACGACGTGTGCGCGGGCGGCGGTGAGCAGCTCGGCCGTCTCCGCGTACGAGTAGGACATCTGCGGACCGCCGGCGAGGGCGACGACCGGACGGCGCCCGACCGCGACGGCGGGGCTCTCCCCACGCGCGGTCCACGGCTCGACGCCGAGCTGGGGCGCGGAGCGGGCGAGCGCGACGAGCCGGTCGAGGTCGACCGCGCCGGTGATGCCCTCGCCCAGCCGCCGCACGCCGCGGGCCGCCTCGACATTCCGATGCACCACCGGCACCACGCCGTCGTGCCGGGACGGGAGGGCGGCGGGCAGGTCGCGGCGGCGCAGCGCACCGAAGACGGGCACGCCGATGTCGTCGAGCGCCTCGCGCAGCAGCTGCTCGTGTCGGTCGGAGGCGACCCGGTTGAGGATCACGCCACCGAGCCACAGCACCTCGTCGTACGCCCGGAAGCCGTGCACCAGCGCGGCGACCGACTGGCCCATCGCGCCGACGTCGACCACGAGGATGACCGGTGCGCGCAGGGTGGCGGCGACGCCGGCCGTGGAGTGCGAGTCGGCGCGGCCGGTGAGGCTGTCGAAGAGGCCCATCGTGCCCTCGACCACCGCGATGTCGGCGCCGCTCGCACCGTGTGCGAAGAGCGGGGCGACCCGCGCCGGGCCGACCAGCCGGGGGTCGAGGTTGCGGCCGGGCCGGCCGGCGGCGAGGCCAAGGTACGCGGCGTCGGTGTGGTCCGGTCCGATCTTGAAGCCGGCGGCGCGCATGCCCCGGCCGGCCAGCGCCGCGAGGAGGCCCACGGCCACGGCGGTCTTGCCGTGTCCGGACGATGGCGCGCTCACCACGACGCGCGGCACAGCGGTCATCGACGTCTCCTCCCCCAAACGGCCCGCGACCACCAACGGTGGGGCCGGAACCACAATCGGCCGGGACCAGAGTAGTGCCTGAGATCACACGAGTAGCCTCGTGCTGTGTACCGGTTCCTCTTGACCCCCCGCTGGCTGGGCTTTGCCGCCCTCATCGGCGTGGCGGCCGTCGTCATGGTGCTGCTCGGCAACTGGCAGCTGCACCGGTACCAGCAGCGCAGTGCGACCAACGAACGGATCGACGAGTCGTCACGGGTCGCGCCGATCGCGCTGCCGGAGGAGGTGCCCGCGGCATGGACGCGGGTGACTGTCACCGGCCAGTACGACACGGCCAACGAGATCCTCGTCCGTGGCCGCACGGTCGACGGATCGGTGGGCTTCGAGGTGGTCACCCCGCTGGTCCGCACCGACGGTCCGACGGTCCTGGTCGACCGGGGCTGGGTGCCGCCCGCACCCGGCGGCGCGGTCGCCATGCCGAAGGTGCCGGCCGCGCCCACCGGCGAGGTGACCGTGGTCGGCCGGGTGCACCTGAGCGAGAGCCGGCCCGACTCGGTGACCCGCCGCGAGGGCAAGATCGAGACGCGCCGGATCGGCGTGGCGCGGCTGGCCGAGGAGCTGCCCTACCCCGTCTACGGCGCGTACGTGCTGAGCGAAAAACCCGCCGACGGCTTCACCGAGGTCACCATCCAGCACGAAAACTCCTGGCAGAACGCCGGGTACGTGCTCCAGTGGTGGCTCTTCGCGGCCCTCGCGGTGGCCGGCTTCGGCTGGACCGTCTACCGCGAGGCACACCCGAAGGCGGAGCCGGTCGACCGCGCGGAGCTGGCGACCGCATGAGCGACCCGGTCGTCGCCCTGATCGGGGAGATCGCGGTGACCCCCACGGCCGTGCGCACACCGGCCGGCGAGATCCCGCTGGCCGAGTCGAGCTGGCAGGTCTCCGACTTCTGGCAGACCGAGCAGAAGACGCCCACCTGGGCGATCGTGGCCGCGGTGCTGGGCTTCTGCGTGCTGGCCTTCTTCAGCCTGCTCTTCCTGCTGGTCAAGCAGACCGTCTACAAAGGCATCGTGCAGGTGACGGTGACCAACGGCCCGCGGCAGTACGTCGCCCGCATCCCGGTCACCACCCAGGAGCAGGTGCAACAGATCCACAACCAGGTCAACTACGTCCGCTCGCTGGCCGCCCTGTAGAGACCTTCCGGGCACGAGCCCTCACCCTGAGGAAGCCCTCTAGGGATTTCCCGGGTCCGCGTCAGCTCCGGACCACCGCTCCCGCCGGAGACCGCGCAGGCCGGCGGCTCGCAGAGCGAGCCGAGATCCCCGACCTCCGCTGCCAGCCCCGCGCGACAAGCCCAACCCCCTCGCCGGCAAGGGTCACCTCCGGAAGTCGCGACCGAGCGTGATTTCGCGCTATGTCGTTGGATGAAGATCGCCCAGCGCGACCTCGTCGGGTGAGACGGCGCGGCCGTAGTGCCAGCCTTGCGCCATGTCGCAGCCGAGCTTGCGCAGGGCCGCGGCCTGGGCCGCCGTCTCCACGCCTTCGGCGGTCACGGTCAGCTTGAGCTTGTGGGCCAGGCGGATCAGGGCGGAAAGGATCTCCTGGTCGGTCTGGTCGGGACCGCCCGGCGCGCGCAGCCCCGCCATGAAGCGCCCGGCCAGCTTGAGCGCGTGTACCGGCAGGTCGCGCAGGTACGCAAGGTTGGAGTAGCCGGTGCCGAAGTCGTCGATCGCGATCCGCACGCCCATCTCGGCGAGCGCGTGGAGGGTGCGCAGCGGCTGGCCGGCGCTGCCCATCACCGAGCTCTCGGTCACCTCCAGCTGGAGTGCCTCGGGCTCGAGGCCGGTCTCGGCGAGCGCCTCCTTGACCGCGTCGACGAAGCCCTCGTCACGCACCTGGCGCACCGCGATGTTGACGCTCATCAGCAGCGGCCGCCCCGGGTGCCCATCCCGCCACGCGCGGGCCTGGTGGCATGCCTCGGTGAGCACCCACTGCCCCAGCGGAGCGATCGCGCCGGTCTCCTCGGCCAGCTCGATGAAGCGGTTGGGACCGAGCACCCCGAGCTCCGGATGGCGCCACCGCACCAGCGCCTCGGTGCCGACCACGACGGCGTCGTCGAGGCGCACCAGCGGCTGGTACTCCACAAAAAACTCGCGCCGGGCGAGTGCCTCGGGCAGTTGGCCGGAGAGCCGGTAGCGGCTGACATCGGAGGCGTGCCGGTCGGCGTCGAAGATCGCCCACCGGTCCCGCCCGTCGGCCTTGGCCCAGTAGAGCGTGGTGTCGGCGGCCTTCATCAGCTCGGCCGCGTCGGTGCCCTCGACCGGCCGGTCGACCACGCCCACGCTGGCCGAGACGTTGAGCACGTGGCCGCCGAGGTGCACCGGCGCGCGTACCGCGTCGAGGGCGAGCTCGGCCACCCGTACGACGTCGGCGGTGTCCTTGGCCTGTGCGACGAGCACGACGAACTCGTCGCCGCCCATCCGGGCCACGAGGTGGCCGCTCGGGGTGAGCCGCGCGGCGAGCCGGCTGGCCACCGTGCGGATCAGCTCGTCGCCGGCGTCGTGCCCGAGCGTGTCGTTGATCGCCTTGAAGCCGTCGAGGTCGAGGTAGCAGATGCCGACCCGGGCCTCGGGCTCCGGGGTGATCAGGGCGCCGGTCAGCCGTTCGAAGAAGAGCGTGCGGTTGGGCAGGTCGGTGAGCGGGTCGTGCATGGCCTGGTGGCGCAGCTGCTGCTGGAGCGAGCGGCGCTCGGTGACGTCTTCGACCATGGCCACCGCGTACAGCGGCGTGCCGTCCCGCCCCCGGATCAGCGAGACCACCAGGTCGGTCCAGATCCGGCCGCCGTCCGCCCGCCGGTAGGGCCGCTCGGTGCGGTAGTGGTCGCGGTCGCGTAGCCCGCCCGGTGGCAGGAACGCGCCGGCCGGGAGGGCGAGAAACTGGTCCCGCCGGTACCCGAACATCGCGCACAGCGCCCTGTTGACCTCCAGCAGCCGGCCGTCCAGCGCGGCGATGCCGATGCCGATCGCGGCCTCGGCGAAGACCGCCTGGAAGCGCGCCTCGCTGGCCAGCCGGGCCTCCTCGGCCTCGATCCGGGCGGCCAGCGCGGCGGCGTAGATGTCCTCCTGCTCGCTGAGCGTCCGCTCGCGCAGCGCCTCGGCGTATCCGGCGGCGAGCGCGCCCAGCAGCAGGCCGAGGCGGGAGCCCTTGCCGATCGACTCGGCGTACGCGCCGAGCTGGTCGTCGAGCACCACGAGCGTGCGGTCGAGCGAGGCGGGCTGGGTGAAGTGGGCGGCCACCAGCCCGGCACCGACCTCGTGCGCGGGGCTCGGGTCGGGCTTGTCGGCGACGAGCGCGTCGAGAAGGCGAGCTGCCGGACCCGCCAGGTGAACGGCCAGCTCGCCGGTCGTCATCGACACGAAGCTCGTCCACGCGATCGCGCGGGCCCAGTGCTGGGCGAGCCGCTCGGCGGTCACCATCGGCGCCCCCGTTCACCCACCTTTCAGGACAAAAACCCGGCACGCTACGGGCCAGCATAGGGGGCAACGCCGCTCGTGTGGAACTTTCACATCCCGGTGTGGATCGACCGCACAGCGTCGATGGTGTCCGCCTCCGCCGCCGTCTTGTCGTCGCGGTAGCGCAAGACGCGCGCGAAGCGAAGCGCCACCCCGCCCGGGTATCGCGGGCTCGCCTGCACGCCGTCGAACGCGACCTCGACCACCTGCTCCGGCCGCACGGTCACCACCCAGTCACCTTTATCGACCGCCAACTCCAGGAAGCGTTCAGTCTGCCACCGCAAGAGCTCGTCGGTGAGGCCTTTGAAGGTCTTGCCCAACATCACGAACCCGCCGGTCCGCGGATCGCGCGCGCCGAGGTGCAGATTGGACAGCCAGCCCTTGCGCCGCCCGTGTCCCCACTCGACGGCCAGCACCACCAGATCGAGGGTGTGTCGCGGCTTGACCTTGACCCAGGCCGCGCCGCGGCGCCCCACGTCGTACGCCGCGTCGGGCGACTTGACGACGACGCCCTCCTGGCCCGCGGCGAGTGCCGCCGCGAAGGCGTCCGCCGCTTCGGCCGGCGTGGTGACCGCGGTGCGGCCGACCAGCAGCGGCGCCGGCACCGCCTCGGCGAGCGCGGCCCACCGCTCCCGTCCAGGCGCGTCGAGCAGGTCGACGCCGTCGAGGTGGAGGAGATCGAAGAAGTACGGCGTGAGCGCGGTGACCGGCGCGCCCCGAGTGGCCGCGCGGCTGGCCGTCTCCTGGAACGGGCGCGGCCGCCCCGCCGCGTCCAGGGCCATCGCCTCGCCGTCGAGCACGAGCTCGCGGACCGGCAACGCGCGCACGGCCGCGACCACCTCGGGCAGCCGGGGCGTGATGTCGTCGAGGCTGCGGGTGAAGACACCGACCTCGTCGCCCGAGCGGTGCACCTGGATGCGGATGCCGTCGAGCTTGACGTCGACCACCGCGGGCACACCGGTGGCGGCGAGCGCGTCGTCGATCGAGGCCGCGCTCTGCGCCAGCATCGGGGCGAGCGGGCGGCCCACCCGCAGCGTGAACTCCGCGAGCGCCGCCGCTCCGCCGGTCAGCGCCGCCGCGGCCACCTCCTTGAGGTCACCGGCCAGCAGCAGCGCCCGCCGGACCAGCGTCACCGGCACCTCGCCGGCTCGGGCGATGGCGTCGACCAGCAGCCCGGCCTGGGCGCCCTGCCGCAGCTCGCCGCCGAACAGGCCGATGAGGTGGCGCTGCTCGTCGGCGGTGGCCGCGGCGAAGAGCGCCCCGACCAGCTCCCGGCGGCGGGCCTGCGAGCCGGCGCCGCCGACCTTGGAGATCTCCTCGATCGCCAGGTCGACGGCGGCCACGGTCAGGGTGGGCTCGGCAGCGGGTGGTGGCGCCTCCCGGAGGGTGGCCCAGCCGACGCCGGTCTGGCGCTGGCGCAGCTCCCCCGCCAGGTATGCCGACCCGGGCACGATCTCCTCCGGCTCCAGCCGGCGCAGGGCGTCGGCGAGCAGCTCGACCTTGGCCTTTCGGCTGGACGTCGCCGAGACCGCCGCCGAGGTGGCCACGAGATCCACAAAGCGCACGCCTTCACGGTAGTGGCCCGACCGACAATTCCGCGGCCACCGGATCGAGTTCGCGCCGCTCAGCCCGCTTGAGGCGCAGGACGAGGAACGCGCCCGCGACGGTCACCACCGCGGCCACCCAGCCGGCGGTACGCAGTCCGGCCACCAGGTCGGCGGCGGGCGCCGCGCCCTCGCCCACGTCGAGGCCGGCGTTCGCGACCGCCACCAGCGCGGCCAGGCCCACCGCGCCGCCGACCTGCTGCGACGTGGAGACCAGCGCCGACGCGACACCCTGCTCGGCGGCGGCGACGTCCGTGCCGCTGGCGAGGAAGACCATCGGGTACACCATGCCGGCGAACAGCCCGAGGAACACGATCCCGGGGAGCAGTCGCCAGTACGACCCGCCCGCCGACATGCCCGCGGCGACCGCCGCCATCGACAGGCCCGCGCCCAGGACGCCGGTGAACAGGGCACCGCGCATGCCGAGGCGGCTGAGCAGCACCGGGAGCAGCTTGGCGGCGCCCAGGATCGACATGACGCTCATCGGCAGGAACGCCAGGCCGGCGCCGAGCGCGCTGTACCCGAGCACCTCCTGCACGTCCATGTAGAAGAGGTAGTGCAGCGTGTTGATCGTGCCCATGAGCACGAAGATCAACGCCATCATCGTGACCAGGCTGCGTACGCCGAAGAGGCGCGGCGGGGCCAACGGGTCGCGGGCGGCCCGCTCGATCAGCACGAACGCGCCCAGCAGCAGCGCACCGAGCGCCAGCGCACCCGCACCGCGCGCCGAGCCCCAGCCCGCGTCCGGCCCGCTGGCCAGCCCGAAGACCACCAGCGTCGACCCGGCGGTGGCGACCAGCGCGCCGGGCAGGTCGAAGCCACCCCACGCGTAGCCACGCGCGTCCGGCGCCAGCACGCGCAGCGCGGCGGCGATCGCGGCCACCGTGAGCGGCGCGTTGACGAAGAACACCCACTCCCAGCCGAGGAAGTTGGTGATCACTCCGCCGGCCATCGGGCCGGCCACGGCGCCGGTGCTGCCGGCGACGCCCCACAGGCTCAGCGCCCGGTTGCGCGCGGGGCCGGCCGCGAATGTGTTGTTGATCAGGGCGAGCGTGGCCGGGAAGAGCAGCGCGCCACCCATGCCCTGCACCACTCGGGCAGCCACCAGCACGCCCGGGTCGCCCGCCAGGCCGCCGGCCAGCGAGGCGAGCCCGAAGACCCCCATGCCCAGCATGAACATCCGCCGGGCGCCGAGCCGGTCGACCGCTCGCCCGCCGAGCAGCAGGAGCCCGCCGAAGCCGACGGCGTACGCGCTGATCACCCACTGGAGCGACTGCGCGGTGAACCCGAGTTCGTGCCCGATGTCGGGCAACGCGACGTACACGATGTTGAAGTCGATCGAGATGATGAACGCGGCGAAGATCAACAACGCCAGCCTGAGCCTGTTCACGGGTAACCACCCATCTACTAGGTGCACGACTTGTAACAGCACCCATGATGTGTGACTATTAGCCCCGGCGTAAGGAGGCACTTAAATGTCCCAGGGAAACACGGATGTGACAGACCAGGCCTGCACCGTCCGCCAGGTGCTCGACAGCGTGGGCGGCAAGTGGAGCATCAGCATCCTGGTGGCCGCGTCGAAGGGGCCGGTCCGCTTCACCGAGCTGGAGCGGTCGATCGAGGGCATCAGCCGGCGCATGCTCACGCTCACCCTGCGCCAGTTGGAGCGTGACGGCCTGCTGGTCCGCACGGTTTACCCGACCGTCCCGCCCAAGGTGGAGTACACGGCGACCGACATCGCGCTGGAGCTCTACGAGTCGCTGGTCACGCTGACGACCTGGGCCGAGCGGCATCGCGCCACGATCGGCGCGGCGCGTATGGCATACGACCGGGAGCACACGCTCACGCCAGTGAGTTGATGTCCCTCGGGTCGAGGACACGCTTGGGCGCGCCGTGCCGAGCCGTGTTGAGCATGGCCAGCCCGATCAGCTCGGTCGTGGTGATCTGGTGGGGAAAGAGCCGCCGCAGCAGCGGCGCGATCGGCGCCACGAAGCGGTAGACGACCCGATAGAGCCGGGTCCTCGACGTGGCGCCGTACTTCGCCTGGATGAACCCGGGGCGAAACATGTACGCCTTCGGGAAGAGCTCCAGCAGCGCGTCTTCGGTCTGCTTCTTGACCCGCGCCCACATCGCCTTGCCGTCGGTGCCGGCGCCCGAGACGTAGACGAACGTGAGGTCCGGGCTGTCCGCCGCCAGCACCCGGGCGGCGGCCATCGTCACGTCGTACGTGATCCGCCGGTAGTCGGCCTCGCTCATGCCGGTCGAGGAAACGCCGAGGCAGAAGAAACACGCGTCCAGGCCGGCCAGCTCGCCCGCGATCGGCGACAGGTCGAGCAGGTCCTTGTGGACGACATCGCGCAGCTTTTCGTGCGTTACCCCGGTCGGCGTGCGCCCGACCGTCACCACACTCTCCACATCGGGTGCGAGCAGGCACTCGCGCAGCACGCCCTGCCCGAGCATGCCGGTCGCGCCGAAGACGACGACTCTCACGCCGCTGAACCTACCGCCACATCGGACGGATCGGCGCCCGGCGCGACCAACGCGAGCAGCCGCGCCCCCTCCTTCTCGATCGCGCTCCGGTCGCGCTTGGTGACCCGGCCGAAGGGCTGCACCGTGAGCCGCCGCTTCGCGATCGTCCAGGTGCCGGCCACCACCCCGTCGACGAGGACCGCCCGCACGAGCCGGTGCCGGATCATGTGCTCCCGGTGCGCGTCGGCGATCACCCGGGTGCGGTCGGCGTGCGAGAAGAGCACGTTGTCGAAGTCGGCGAGCAGGCGCACCGGCGCCGGTGTGTCCGGGTCGGGTCGGGGCGCGTCCGGCAGGTCGAAGACGTCGCGCCCCGCCTCGTCGCGAAAGCGGGCGAGCGGGAGGCCGTGCACCACCTCGCGCAACCCGGTGAGGCCGGACCAGGTCTGCACGTCCTGCACGGTCGCCGGCCCGAACGCGCCAAGATAGCGGGTCACCAGCGCAGCCGGGTCCATCGCGGACATCGGCTCACCGGTCCACGCCTCGAGCGTGGTGAGCACCGGCTGCCCGCTGCGCCCCCACAGACCGCGCGGCGGCACCTGCACAAGCGGCAGGAGCCCGCGCACGCCATAGGCCAGCGACGCCGCCTCCCGCTCGGGCCACCGTTCCCGCAGGAGCGCCCCGAGCTCGGTACCAGATCGGGGTTGGGAAAGAAGCTCGCGCCCGGCGGCGGCCAACGCGGCGAGATCGAGGCCGGCCAGCGGCGCGGCGTGCATGGTGTTGGTCCGCAGGTCGCGGTCGTAGATCGGCTGGGTGAGCGGGCGGAGGCCGCGCGCGTCGCGGGCGGTGACCAGGTGGACCGTGCCGCGCATCAGCGCGATCCGCACCACCTGCCGGTCGCGCAGGAGCCCGCTCAGCTCCTCCGGGTCGAATGTGGACAGCCGGCTCCACAGCCCTAGGTAGGGCGCGTGCGGCGCCTGGCCCTGCATGCCGACGAGATGCTCGACCGCCTCGGCCACGCCCAGCGGCGCGCGCTCCAGCAGGTGCTGGCGGGCGAGCGTGGCGCGCCCGAGGGCGCGCCACGTCAGTGTCGCGGTCACCGCAACCCGTCGAAGAACGCGCGCACGTCACCGACCAGCGTCTCGGTCGCCAGGTGTGCGGCGTAGTGGCCGCCCGGCTCCTCGTACGCGTGCCAGGACACGATGTTGCTGTGGTCGCGCTCGGCGAACGTGCGCATCGACACGAAGTCGCCCTCGAACATCGCCACCCCCAGCGGCACGGTCGTCGGCTCGGCCGGCGCCTTGGCCTCGGCGGCGTGCGCGTCCTCGTAGTAGAAGCGCGTCGCCGAGGTGGCGGTGCCGGTCAGCCAGTAAAGCATGATGTTGGTGAGGATGAAGTCGTCGTCCACGTCCTCGCCGAAGAGCTGCGTGTTCCAGCCGAGCAGGCCGGCGGGCGAGTCGTAGATCGCGTACGCGAGGGTCTGCGGCTGCTGCGAGTGGAGGGTGTTGAAGGACATCTTGTTCTCGTAGAACCACTGCAACACCTCGAGGCCCTTGAACTCCTCGGGGCTGAGCTTCTCCATCTCGGCCGGGTCGCCGGAGGGAAACGAGAAGATCTGGGTCACGTGCACGCCCACCACGTGCTCCGGGTCGACGCGACCGATCTCGGGGCTGACCATCGAGCCGCCGTCGTTGCCCATCGCGCCGTACCTGTCGTAGCCGAGCCGCCGCATCAGCTCCGCCCACGCCCTGGCCGTGCGGTAGCGGCTCCAGCCCTTGTCGCTGGTCGGGCCGGAGAAGCCGAAGCCCGGCAGCGACGGGATCACCAGGTGGAAGTCGCGCGACAGCGGCTCGATCGCCCGGAGGTACTCCACGACCGAACCCGGCCACCCGTGCGTGACGATCAGCGGGAGAGCGTCCTCGCGGTCCGAACGGACGTGGATGAAGTGGATGTTCTGCCCGTCGATCGTGGTGGTGAACTGCGGGTACTTGTTCAGCTCCGCCTCCCACCGCCGCCACTCGTACCCGGTCCGCCAGTAGTCGGCCAGCCGCCGCACGTAGGCCACCGGCATCCCGTAGTCCCACCCGGCGCCGGCGATCTCGTCGGGCCAACGGGTGCGGTCGAGGCGCTCGCGGAGGTCGTCGAGTTGGGCCTGCGGGACGAAGATGCGAAACGGCTTGATCTCGGTGTTCTCTGTCATGCCGAGAACGCTACGGACCCTTCCGGTCAGCTCCTGTCCTAAAGGTCTGGCACGATTTTCCTCATGCTCGAGACATCGGCAAGACTCCTCCGCCTGCTCTCGTTGTTGCAGGGCAGGCGCGACTGGTCGGGCGCCGCGCTGGCCGAGCGGCTGGAGGTGAGCGAGCGCACCGTCCGCCGCGACGTCGACCGCCTCCGCGACCTCGGCTACCCAGTGCACGCCTCACGCGGCACCGACGGCGGCTACCGGCTCGGCGCGGGCGCCGCGATGCCGCCACTGCTACTCGATGACGACGAGGCGGTCGCCGTAGCGGTCGGCCTCCGCACGGCCGCCGGCGGCACCGTCGCGGGGATCGAGGAGACGTCGGTGCGCGCGCTGGCCAAGCTCGAACAGGTGCTGCCCGCCCGGCTACGCCACCGGGTGAACGCGCTCCAGTCCTTCACCGTGCCGGTGCCGCCCGATCGCTCCGGCCACACGGTCGACCCGGGAGTGCTCACGCTCCTGGCGGCCGCCTGCCGGGACGCCGAGCGCGTCCGCTTCGACTACCGCGGCCACGACGGCTCCGCCACGATCCGCTCGGTCGAGCCCCACCGCCTCGTCTCCTGGGGCCGCCGCTGGTACCTGGTGGCGTGGGACGTCGACCGCCAGGACTGGCGCACGTTTCGCGTCGACCGGATCGCCCCGCGCACCCCGACCGGCCCACGCTTCGCACCGCGGCCAGGTCCCCCCGGCGGCGCGGCCGAGCACGTGGCACGCGGCGTATCGGCGGCCGGCTGGCGGCACCACGCACGTGTGGTAGTGCACGCCCCCGCCGACGTGGTGGCCGAGCGCATCAACCCGGCGGTGGGCGTGGTCGAGGCGGTCGACGCACACAGGTGCGTGCTCGAGACAGGTGCCGACAGCATCACCACGCTCGCCGTTTACCTCGGGATGCTCGACGTCGACTTCGAGGTGACATCCCCACCCGAGCTGGTCTCCTACCTGCGCACCCTGTCCGACCGCTACGCCCGCGCGACCTAGCCACGGCCGCGAAGAATCTGAGCTACCGCGACGTCCGTCGCGGTAGCTCAAAGAAGTTTGATCCTCTAGGGCTTTCCCACGCTGGCGACGTTTGCGAGCAGGAGCGCCTCGGCGAGGCAGACCCGGGCGAACTCTCCAAGGTGGAGGCTCTCGTTCGGGCCGTGCGCCTGGGCGTGCGGGTCTTCGACGCCGGTGACCAGGATCGCCGCGACCGGAAACATCTCCTGGAAGGTCGCGATGAACGGGATCGACCCGCCCACGCCGATGTCCACCGGTGCGACGCCGTCCCACGCGGTGCGAAACGCCTCGCGCGCGGCGTCGAATATCGGGCCGCTCGCGTCGATCACGCAGGGCGAGCCGTCGTGCTCGAAGGTCACCTCGGCGTGCGCGCCCCACGACACGTGCTTTTCCAGGTGGGCCTTCATCGCCGCGTACGCGGTCTTGGGGTCGTCGCCGGGCGCCAGGCGGATGCTGATCTTCGCCTTGGCCGAGGGGGCGAGTGCGTTGGGCGCCTCGCTGGTGCGCGGGGCGTCGATGCCGAGCACCGAAACCGCCGGCTTGTGCCAGATCCGCTCGGTCAGCCGCCCGGTGCCCACAAAGGACACTCCGTCGAGCAGGCTGGCCTCCTCGCGCAGCCGCTCCTCGGGGTAGTCGACGGCCGTGGGCCCGGCCGAGATAAGCCCGTCGACGGCCACGTCGCCGGCCTCGTCGTGGAGCGTGGCGAGCAACTTGGCGAGCACGGTCAGCGAGTCGGGCACGGCACCGCCGAACATGCCGCTGTGCACGGCGTGGTCGGCGGTGCGCACCTCGACGAACATGTTGACGATGCCGCGCAGCGACGTGGTCAGCGCCGGCACGCCGATGTCCCAGTTGCCCGAGTCGGCGATCACGATGACGTCGGCGGCGAGGTCGTCGCGGTGCTCGGCGAGCAGCCGCTCCAGCGAGGCCGAGCCGAACTCCTCCTCGCCCTCCACGAAGATCACGACGCCCACCGGCAGGTCGTCGCCGAACGCGCGGAGGGCCGCCACGTGTGCCATCACGCCGGCCTTGTCGTCCGCGGCGCCGCGCGCGTACAGGCGCCCGTCGCGCTCGACCGGCACGAACGGGTCGCTCTCCCACAGCGCGAGGTCGCCGGTCGGCTGGACGTCGTGGTGCGCGTAGAGCAGCACGGTCGGCGCGCCGGGCGGGGCGGCCTTGCGCCCGATGACCGCGGGCAGACCGTCCGAACGCACGATCCTCGTATCGAGCCCGCAGCCGCGCAGCAACTCCGCCACCGCTTCGGCGGAACGCTCCACGTGGGAGTGGTCGAAGCCGTCGAACGCGATGCCGGGGATGCGGACGAGGCGTTCGAGATCGGCACGGACTCCGGGAAGCTCGCGCGTGATCGCCGCGCGCAGCTCAGGCTCGCTCAAGGTCATGCAGCGATCCTACGACCCGTCGGTGTTGCTCCCGTTGCCGTCAGTGCGGTCGGTGCTGTCAGTGCCGTTGGTCGGCGGGGTGGTGCGCTGCTCGCCGCGCGCCGCCCGCGCCGCGGCCTCGCCCGCGGCGCCGAACCAGGCGCGTGCCCGCCCGGCCGCGCCACCGGCCCACTCGCCCATCTCGGTCGCGCCGTCGCCGAGCCGCCGCAGCAGCCCGACCAGCGGGTCCTGCGTGCGCCGGAACTCTTCGCGGTAGGACTCGGCCGCCGCCTTGATCTCGGTGGTCACCGAGGCTGTCGCGTCGTCATCGCGCCGCGGGTAGTCGCCGTCGAGGATCCGCTGGTAGCCACCGCTGTCGATCCACTGCCGCAGCGACGCGGCCCGGGCCACCGGCACCGGGTGCGTCGACCACAGCGTCATGCGCAGCTTGTGGAGGCTGTCGCGCACGTCGCCGCCGCCGTCGTACTCCGAGGCCTGCTCCAGGAACGCGGCCGTGTCGACCTGGGAGAGGTCACCGCCGCCGGCCATCTTCATCAGCAGCCGCAGCGAAGCCGCGGTGTCCTGGCCGGCCAGCAGGCCCGCCCGGTCGGCGGAGAGCTCGGCCTTGCGCCACCACTCCAGCATCGCCGCGATGATGGCCCGCAGGGCGATCGAGCCGACCGGCAGCCAGCTGAGGCTCTGTGCCCAGCCGGTGAGGATCATCATGATCGTCTTGTAGACCGCGTGGCCGCTGCGAATGTGTCCCAGCTCGTGCCCGAGCAGCGCGCGCAACTCGTCGCCGTCGAGCTGCTGCACGGCCGCAGTGTTGATCACGACGAACGGCTTGTCGAGCCCGATCGCGTTGCCGTTGAGGAACGGGTCCTGCCGCACGTAGAGCTCGGGCAGCTCCGGGATGTCGAGCGACTGGGCCGCTTCCGTGTACCGCTGGTAGACAGCCGGGTACTGCCGGTGGTCAACTCGGATGGCGGAAGCGAGGTACATGAGGCGGAAGCCCCGCTCATTCCACATCCCGAAGAAGGCCTTGACCACGTCGTCGAAGCCGCGCAGCTCGCGCAACGCGGTGAGCGCGCCCCGGTCGGCCGGGTGCTCCCAGGCCCGGGAGCTGATGCCGGTGAGCACGACGCGGCGCCGCGCCGGGGGCTCAGCCGGTGTCGCCGTCCCGCCCGCATCCTCTGACGTCATGCTCGCTCCCCCGGGTAGATGTGATGCCGCTCATGCCGATGGTGCCCCAGCGTGTCCACCACGTCCATGGCTGACGTCCCGGAGATCTCCCCTAGGTGGTCGTATCCACCACCACGTCGGCGTGATCGGCGGTGGCGTCCGCGGCGAAGTGCGCCTCCTCGCCCCGCCGCCACTCCTCCAGGTACACCGAGAGCGTCCCGCCGTCGCGCCGATCCGTGCGCCGGATCCGCTCGTCGAGCGGCGCGGTCAGGAAGATCGACAGCGTCAGCTCCGGCCTGATCGCCGCCCGCGCCGAGGTGACGCCTTCCAGCACCACCACGGGCGCGGGTGGCACCTCCGTCCACTCTCGACCGAAGTGGCCCGCTTCCCAGTCGTACCGCCGGTAGCGCCCCGCCCGTCCCTCCCGCAACGGGGCGAGCACCCACTGCTCCAGCCGTGGCCAGAACGTCACCTGGTCGCCCCACCCGTCGAGCAGGTCGTCGGTGTGCACGATTGGCGTTTCCGGCCCGATCGCCTCGGCCAGCCGCGCCGCGAACGAGGTCTTGCCCGCCCCGCTCGGCCCGTCGACCGCCACCAGCCGCGTCTCGCCCAGCCGGGGTGACCGCGCCCACACCTCCTCGGCGATGCGCTCGACCCTCATCTGAGAGCGGCCTCGATCACGGGAAGCTCGGGCGGGCCCGACTCGATCAACCGCAGCAGAGCATCGGTGTCCAGGTGCTCCTCGACCAGGTCACCGAGCAGGTCGAGGGTCCGCTCGCGCACCGCCGCGAACACCGTGTCCGGCGCCACCACGAAGCCCGACCGCCCCGCCAACCGCGCCGCCTCGCTCAGAAACCGCCGCCGGAACTCGTCTGACTCGAACGCACCGTGCCAGTGCGTGCCGAACACGTTGCCCGCCACGGCACCCTCGCCCCGGCCGTCCGCGGCCTGGATGAGGGGGGCGAGCGAGGGATCGGCGCGGGAGACGTATCCGTGGTGGATCTCGTATCCGCGCACGGGCACCGAACCGAACGCCACACCCGCCGACTGCGCCAGGATCTTGCGCGCCCCGAACGTCACCTCGACCGGCAGCAGCCCGAGCCCGGCCACCGTCCCCCGGCGGCTCTCCACCTCGTCGTGGATGAGCGTGCCGAGCATCTGGAACCCGCCGCAGATGCCGAGCACCGGCCGCCCCGACGCCGCGTGCGCCGCCACGGCATCCGCGAGGCCCGTCTCCCGCAGCCAGGCCAGGTCATCCACTGTGGACTTCGAACCGGGCAGCACCACCAGATCCGCGTCGGCGAGCTCGGCCGGCTCGATCGTGAGCCGCACCCGCACGCCCGGCTCGGTGGCAAGCGCCTCCGCGTCGGTCGCGTTGGAGACCCGCGGCAGCCGCACCACCGCCACCCGCAACCATTCCGTCCCACGCGGCGGTGCGGGCCGCCCGAGCACCCGGCCGTACGCGAGCGAGTCTTCGGCGTCGAGCCAGAGGTCGAGCTGCCACGGCAACACGCCCAGCACCGGCCGCCCGCTCGCCGCCCGGATCATCTCCAGCCCGGGTGCGAGGAGCCCCGGGTCGCCGCGAAACTTGTTGACTACGAACCCGGCCACCAGCGCCTGGTCGGCCGGCTCCAGCAGCGCCACGGTCCCGAACAGCGCGGCGAACACCCCGCCCCGATCGATGTCGCCCACCACGATCGCGGGCAACCCGGCCCGCCGCGCCAGCCCCATGTTGACGAAGTCGCCGTCGCGCAGGTTGATCTCCGCCGGGCTGCCGGCACCCTCGCAGACAACCACGTCGTACTCGGCGCGCAACTCGGCCAGCGTGTCGAACACCGCCCCGGCCAGCCGCGGCCGCAGCGCCCGGTAGTCGCCCGCCGTGACCGTGTCGATCGCCTCGCCCAGCAGCACCACCTGGCTCGACCGGTCGCTGCCCGGCTTGAGCAGCACGGGGTTGAAGCGCACATCGGCCGCCACACCACTGGCCGCCGCCTGCATCGCCTGCGCCCGCCCGATCTCGCCGCCCCGCCCGGCGCCGTCGACGACGGCCGAGTTGTTGGACATGTTTTGCGCCTTGAAGGGCGCCACCTTCACGCCCCGCCGATGCAGCCAGCGACAGATGCCCGCGGTGAGCACGCTCTTTCCCGCGTCGGACGTGGTGCCCGCGACGAGCAGCCCGCCGCTCACAGCCCGCTCCCTACCGTCGCGCTCCGCATACGCCGCCGGGCCACTCCCGCGGCCCAGCCACCCCGCGCGGTGGGGCGCCCGCGGCCTTGGGCCAGACCGGCGATCGCCGCGGCGCCGGCGGCGAGCGCGAGCGCGGCCACGCCGACCGTGCCCGAGAGCAGGGCGGCGCGGCGGATGTCGAGCGCGACCGGCCGCGGCCCGTCGCCGAGGAACGGGCGGGTCTCCGACCGTCCGAAGTAGACGTTGCGGCCGCCGAGGCGGACACCGAGCGCGCCGGCCATGGCCGCCTCGCAGTGGCCGGCGTTGGGGCTGGGGTGGTCGCCGCCGTCGCGCCGCCAGACCCGCAGCGTCTCCGCCCGCTCCCCGTCCACCACCGGCGCGGCGGCCACGGTGAGCGCGGCGGTCAGCCGGGACGGCACGAGGTTGAGCACGTCGTCGAGCCGCGCGGCCGCGGTGCCGAACCGCTCGTAGCGCGCGGAACGGTGCCCCACCATCGCGTCGAGCGTATTGACCGCCCGGTAGGCGACAAGCCCCGGCAATCCGGCGACCGCGCCCCAGAAGAGCGGTGCGACGACCGCGTCCGAGGTGTTTTCCGCGACCGACTCGACCGTGGCGCGGGCGAGCTCCGGCTCGTCGAGGGTCGACGGATCGCGCCCGCAGAGGTGGCCGAGGCGTCCCCGGGCCGCGGGCAGGTCAGCCCGCTCCAGCGCGCCCGCCATGAACCCGGCCTCCCGCCGTAGAGTGCGCGCGCCCAGCACCGCCCAGGTGCCCCCCGCCACGAGCACCGCCCGCGCGACCGGCCGGCGGCGTGTCGCCGCGCTCGCCACGAGCGCCGCTGCGACCGGCACTCCCACGGCGACGGCGGTGAACGCGGCGCCCGCCGCCCGGTCGGGCCGGTAGAGCCTCCGCTCCAGCGCGGTCGCGGCCCGCCCGAAGCCGGCCACCGGATGGAACCGCCGCGGATCTCCCACCAGCGCGTCGACGGCGAAGCCGGCGAGCATGCCCGCCGCGTTGGCCAGGCTCATCGGCCCCCGACTCCCGGTCGCATGACCTCACCTCCTCACGCAGCCTAGGCCCCGACCCGCAAGGGCCCGCCGGGGCCGGGGCGTGGTCCGGTCCCGGCGGGCGCCCGTCTCGCTTGGGAGCGATGGTCCGGCGAGACGGGCGGTTGCGGAATGGTCGGCAAGCGGACCGACCAACCCGCTGGTCTGGATGCCGGCGGCGGCCCCACGGGAGGCAGCAGGCCGCCGCCGGCGGTGTCCGGGCACGAGCCCTGGACACCACCCGCCCTCCGGGCTGCTCGTCGCCAGCCGGAGCCCGTGGGCGGTGGCTAGGCGGGCACGGGCGTACGGCTCCGGCCACGCCGGCCCCGTGCCTTGCCGGGCGCGTCCGCGTCGGGCAGGCCGTCCGGGTCGGTCAGGCCGGCGCCCGGCTCGGCGCCGTCTCCCGGCAACATGTCGACGCTCAGGCCATCAGCCGTCGAGTCGCCGCCCTCCTCCGCCTCGTCGAGGTCGTCGGCCTCATCGGTGTCGTCGGTGTCGTCGTCATCCGGCTCGGCGGGCACCGCGGCGGCGCCGGTGGGCGCGAACGAGTCGAGCTCCTCGTCGAACTCACGCCCGCCACGCATCGCCGCCAGCCCGTCGTACGCCGGGGCGGGCGAGATCGGTGCGGCGCCGAAGTCGGGGGCCGGCAGGTCGTCGAACGGGTGGTCGCCATACCGCGCGGGCGCCTCGCCCTCCGGCACCGGCTCGGTCGCCTCGCCGCGCACGCGGTTTTCCGCCTCACCGTCCTCGACCGCGCTAGTCGGCCCCGTCGGGCGGGTACGCGCGAAGCGGGCCTTGCCGCGGGACAGATCGTGGCCGATGGTGACGGCCTCCATTTCGTACGTCACGCGGGCATTGCCCTCGGTGTCGGTCCAGTCGCGGGTGTAGAGGCGGCCGACGACGACCACCGGATCGCCCACCATCACGCTGGAGGCGACGCCCTCGGCGAGCCTCCGCCAGCAGCTCACCCGCACGCGCAGGCTGTTGCCGTCGACCCACTCTCCCGTCTGGCGGTCGCGGCGGCGTGCGGTCGAGGCGACCCTGAAGTGCGCGACAAGCGTGTTGCTCTGGCTGGTTCGCCGCCACTCGGGAGCGGTCAGCACATTTCCGATCATGGTCAGATAGGTATCGAACATCGTGTCTCCCCCACAGGGGTCCGAAGGGCTTGTGGTGCGAGTCGACTCGTGGGCCAGCGTGGCCCCGCACGCCACGCCCCGCCACCACCCGACCGCCAGGCTGTGGACAAGTGGCCACCCTGTGGAAAACAACCTGATCAAGCGCTGATGTGCTACGCGGCACCATGGCGTACCGTTCCCGCATGGAAGACGGGCAAGCGGACGTCCTCGGCGAGCCGTACCGGAGCAGGGTCATCGACCTGGGCCACGACGACGAGGGCCCGGTCGTCGCGACGCTGGTCTCCCGCCGCGCACAAGCGCCCTCCGGGCGCGCGGTGCTCTATGTGCACGGGTTTGTCGACTACTTCTTCCAGACCCACCTGGCCGAGTTCTTCACCGACCGCGGTTGGGACTTCTACGCGCTCGACCTGCGCAAGTACGGGCGCAGCCTCCGTCCACACCAGACGCCCAACTTCTGCCGCAGCCTCACCGACTACTACCCGGAGCTCGACGCCGCGGCCCGCATCATCCGCGACGAGGACGGCCACGACACGCTGCTCGTCAACGGCCACTCCACCGGCGGCCTGATCACGTCGCTGTGGACACACGACCGCCACGACCGGGGTTGGGTCGACGGGCTCATCCTCAACAGCCCGTTCTTCGACTTCAACGCGCGCTGGGTCATGCGCCGCCCGATCGCGGCCGCCGTCGCGCGGGTCGGTCGCTCCCGCCCGCGGCGGATCGTCCCACTCGCCCTCTCTCCCGTGTACGGCCAGACGCTCCACGCCGAACAGCGCGGCGAGTGGACCTACGACCTGGCGTGGAAGCCGCTGCTCGGCTTTCCGGTGCGCGCCGGGTGGCTGGGCGCGATCCGCGAGGCGCAGCTACGGCTGCGGAGCGGCCTGGCGATCCCGGCGCCGGTGCTGCTGGCCTGCTCGGTGCGGAGCTTCCGCGGGTCGCGCTGGCACGAGGCGGCCACGCTCGCCGACGCGGTCCTCGACGTCGAGCACATGGTGCGCTGGGCGCCGGGCCTGGGCCCGCACGTCACGGTCGTCCGGATCGACGGCGGCATGCACGATCTCACCCTCTCCGGGCCGGCGGTACGGGCCCGGGTGTTCGACGAGATGGACCGCTGGATAGGCGCGTACATGCACAGACCTCTGCGGATGGACGAGGTCGGTGGGGCCGCGGAGGCCGCCTGAAAACAGCCGCGGACGGCACGGACCACCCCTGAGGGACCGCTGAGCGTTGCCTGAGGGTCCGACACCGCCATCGGCCGTAAAGCCGGTGCTCGTCAGCCGCGTACCTGGAAACCTAATATGTGCTGGCCAGTGTTGCCGTCACTGCGTCGTGCGCTCGTAGCTCAGCGGATAGAGCAGCTGCCTTCTAAGCAGTTGGTCGCAGGTTCGAATCCTGCCGAGCGCGCCCTCAGCTCAATCCGAAATCTATTCACGTCCTACGGTGTATCGGTGCGCGTCTCCGCCGTGACCTCACCGAGTGACCCTGCCGTGCCCAACGAAGACTGGGTGCACGCCACCCACGATCTCGTCATCGTCCTCGACGGCCAGACCGCGCGCACCGGCACCGGCTGCCGGCACGGCGTCTCCTGGTACACGGAGAGTCTCGGCGCCGCGATCGTCGGCCGCGCGTCCGATCCGGCGCCGGGTCTCGACGCGGTGCTGGCGGAGGCCATCGAGCGGACCGCGGCCCGGCACCCGGAGTGTGACCTGAGCCATCCGGCCACGCCGTCTGCGGCGGCGGCCATCGTCCGGGTCGGACAAGAGGCGGTCGACTACCTGATCCTGGGCGACGTCACCGTGCTCGCCGACACCACCTTCGGCCCGCACGTGCTGACCGACGGCCGGATCGAGGCCACGGCCGTCGCCGAGCGCCGCGCGGCCGACCGGCACCCGATCGGTTCCCCGGAGAAGCGGGCCGCCCTCCTGCGCATGAAGCACGCCGAGCTCGCCCAGCGCAATCGCACCGGCGGCTTCTGGGTGGCCGCGGCGGACCCGGCCGCGGCCCGGCGCGCCATCACCGGGCGGTTGCCTGGCGTGCGGCGGTTGGCCGTGCTCTCCGACGGGGCGGCCCGGCTCGTGGCGCTCTTCGGCCAGCTGGACTGGCCCGGCGCGCTCGACCTGCTGGAGTCACACGGCCCGGCGGAGCTGATCAGACGGGTACGCGCGCTCGAGGCCAGCGATCCAGCCGGCCTGGCGTGGCCGCGCAACAAAGCCAGCGACGACGCCACCGCGGTCTATCGCGGCTAGGCCCAAGTGCGGCGGCCTTCGGCCGCCACTCACCCAGGCCGGCGAAGCCGGCCGACGTTCGCGGCCGGCCGCCGCGCTAGCGCCGAGCGCGCCGCCGCCACCAGATCAACGCCAGCCCCAGCCCGACCGCCGCCGTGGCCCACAGACAGCACGACGCGGCGATCAAGAGGCCGGCGAACTCCCACTCCACCTACGCCTCCAGCTCCTCGGCCCACCGCTCCGACCACCGTGCCAGCGGGCGTAGCGCCTGGTAGGCGTCGCGACCCAAGGGCGTCAGCCCGTACGAGGTGTCCGGCAGCTGCGCCACGACGCGGCTCTCGACCAGTTCGCCCAGGCGTTGGCGCAGCACGCTCGACGACATGTCGCCGCAACGGTGCTGGAGCGCGCGGAAGCCGAGCGGCCCTTCGCGCAGCTCCCACAGGATGCGCAGGCTCCACCGGCGCCCGAAGAGGTCCAGCGCGGCCATCAGCGGGCGGCCCGTGGTCGAACCCCGGACCGGCCCACCCGGCTTCGGAGCGGTCACACCCACACCCCCTGGCGCTTCGAATAGAGAAACGCTACCGTGCTTCTAAAACAGAAGCAGCAAGGGAGGCCGGCCGTGGCTCGCATCGCTCCACTCAGCCCGCCGTACGCGACCGACGTCGCCACCGCGCTCGCCAAATGGATGCCGCCCGGCACCGACCGCGAGCCGCTCGTGCTCTTCCGCGTCCTCCAGCGCCACCCCGAGCTCGCCTCGCGGATGCGCGTGGTCGGCGCCGGCCTGCTCGGCCACGGCACACTGCCACCCGCCGACCGCGAGCTGGTGATCCTGCGGACGTGCGCCCGTGCCGGCGGCTGGTACGAGTGGGGCATACACGCGATAGCGTTCACCGACCTCACGCCGGCACAGATAGACGCGACCGCCGTCAGACAGTCCACCGATCCGCTGATCCACGCCGCGGACGAGCTGCACGACCACGCGCGCTGGTCAGACGAGACCTGGCGGGCGCTGCGCGACCGTTACACCGACGAGCAGCTGATCGAGCTGCTCGTCCTCGCCGGGTGGTACCGCATGATCAGTTACGTCGTCACCAACTTGCTGGACGACGAGGACGCCCAGCAGGATCGGGTGCGTGATCGACCGTCTCACCGTTGACGACCTGGACGCCTGCCTGGCCCTCGCGCAGGATCGCGACTGGCCGCCCGAGCGGCACAAGTGGCGCCTCCTCTTCGACATCGGCACGGTCTACGGCATCCGCGGCGAGGGCGGCGAGGTCATCGCCACCGCGATCCTGACCAGATACGGCACCGGCCTCGCCGCGATCAGCATGGTGCTCGTCGCCAGCCACCACGGGCGGCAGGGCCTCGGCCGGGCGCTGATGACCCAGGCCATCGCCGACGCGGGCGACGCGACCGTCTTCCTCAACGCCACCGAGTACGGCCGCCCGCTCTACGAACGGCTCGGCTTCGTCACCGTCGGCCGGACGTTCACCCACATCGGACACTTCACCGGCGGCGGCGAGGGCATCTCGCGGCCGGCGACACCCGGCGACCGCGACGCGATCCACCGCCTCGACGCCGAGGTCAACGGCGCGGACCGAAAAATCCTCATGGACCGCCTGCCGGCCTTCTCGTCGGAGGTCCGCGCCGTCGTGCGCCAAGGAGCCGTCACCGGGTACGGCGCGACGTGGCCCAACCACGGCAACACCGTGATCGGTCCGGTCGTGGCCGCGACGCCGGCCGAGGCGCGTGGCCTGATCGCCGACCTGGCGGCCGGGGTCGAGGGCCCGATCCGCCTCGACCTCGACGACCGGCACCCCGAGCTGCACGGCTGGGCGGTCGAGCGGGGCCTGGAGCCGCGCACCTCGACCGCGGTCATGGCGCTCGGCGGTACGCTCCCCGGCGACCGAGGCCGCTGGTTCGTCCCGATGATGCAAGCACTTGGCTGACCTTCTTGACACGAGGTACTCGTGCCACGACCCTTTGTGATGACAACCCTCTATATAGGAGGTCGCGGGTGGCCAAGGAGAAGTTCGAGCTCGTGTTCCTCGCCGGCGGCTTGCTGCTCGACGTGCTGGCAAACCGCCTGCGCCGCGACCCGGCGACACCTCGCGAGGTGGTGGGCGCCGCGATGTTCGCGGTTGACCAGACCTTCGACGAGCGGCGCGCCCACCTGGCCGACGCGCGGAGCATCGCCGACCAGATCGACGTGATCAAGGCCGAGCTCTGCGCCGACGAGCCGCACAAGCTCGTGCTGGAGGCCTACCTCGACGAGCTGGCCATGCGTGCCGCGACCGACGCCGAGCTCAGTGAGGCGGTCGACCGTCTCCGCGAGGCTGTGCGCGGCTGGCAGGGCTGACCGGCACGGTCAGGCGCGGGCCGGCCCGTCGTAGTCGGCGGCGACGTAGACGGGCCGCCGCTCCCCGCCGCCCAGCGCGAAGCGGCGCACGTAGGTCACCCGTCCGGTCTCGGCCGGAGGGGTCACGTTGAAATGCGTGGGTAGCGACTCCTGCCCCCGCGCTACACGTCCCGGCGTCACCTCGTGCCGCTCGCCGTGCCACGGACCGCCCAGGAAAAGTACTCGCATACGCTGATCCTGCCCCATCGGCGTCTCGCGCGAAAGTGCCCCGCGGGCGTGGTACGGTCTACGGGTTGCAGTTTGGTTTCCGTGTGCCCAGTTAGCGCTTGGTGGACAGATGACCGCCAGGCGCTTTTTGTGTCGCCGGATAACCGAACGAGGCTGATCGATGCCTGCGACGCAGGACCCGTAAGGTGCGGGCCCATCAGCCTTGTTGAAGGAGTAGACATGGCTTTCGGCACTGTGAAGTGGTTCAACGCGGACAAGGGCTTCGGCTTCATCGCCCAGGACGGCGGCGGCCCGGACGTGTTCGCGCACTACTCGAAGATCGCGTCCTCCGGCTTCCGCAGCCTGGACGAAAACCAGCGTGTCGAGTTCGACATCGAGCAGGGCCAGAAGGGCCCGCAGGCGGCCAACATCCGCCCGATCTGAGGTCTCGCACGCCTGCCGTCAGCGCGGCAGGTGTGCGACTCCCCAGGCCACGCACTCACGTCACCCAAGCCGCGGCTCACTGAAGGATCACTTGAACAACCTTCGTTCCCGCGGTATCGACGACCTCCACCTGATCTCGGTGCCACTCGCACCGGAGGTACGGCTGTTCCTGGCCGAGGACGCGATACTGCTCTGGGCCCGGCTGGAAGCCGACGCCGGGCGGCGCCTCCCACCACCGTTTTGGGCATCCGCCTGGCTCGGCGGGCAGGCGCTCGCACGCTACGTCCTCGACAATCCGTCTGTCGTCGCCGGCCGGCGGGTGCTCGACCTGGCGAGCGGCTCGGGTCTGGTCGCGATCGCCGCGGCCATGGCCGGCGCCCGTGAGGTCGACGCCAACGACGTCGACCCGTACGCCATCGCCGCCATCGAGATGAACGCCCAGGTCAACGAGGTGGCCATCCACCCTCGCTGGGCCGACCTGCTCGACGGCGACGGCGCGGGCGCCGAGGTGGTGCTCGCCGGCGACATCCTCTACAGCCCCGGGCTGGCCGAGCGCGCCCTACCGTTCCTCGCCCGGGCCGCCGCGCGAGGCGCCCTGGTGCTGGTCGGCGACCCGGACCGGGGCCACCTGCCCCACGACTGGCTGGAGACCGTGGCCAGCTACCCGGTTCCGATCGTCGGGACGCCGGAAGACGCGCAGATCGAGCGCACCTCTGTGCTCACCCCGCGCAGGTCACCCGCCTAGCTAGTGCGATGGCCACAAACGATCAGAAACCTTCCTGTCCGGCAGAGGCCTGAGCTTCGACGACTGATAGGCGCCCGAAGGCGGCGGCCAGGCGGCGTAGGCCTTCGGCGATGCGCTCGGTCGGGATCGCGCCGTATCCGATTACCAAGCCCTCCCGCGCCGACTCACCGAGGTAATAGTCGCGCAGCGCCTGCACGCCCACGCCGGCCGAGAACGCGGCGGCCACCACCGGCTCTACGTCCACTGTGGATAGCGTGCACAGGTGCAGCCCGGCCGCTGACGGGACCACCCGGAGCCACGGCGCGAAGTCATCCGCCAGCGCCGCCACGATCAGGGCGTGCCGTTCGGCGTAATGGCGGTTGGCCTTGCGCACGTGCCGGGCGAGCAAACCCTCGTCGACGAACCGGGCCAACGCGGCCTGGGTCGGCAGGTCGCCGTGCCAGTCGGTGACCAGCTTGGCGCTGGCCAGCGCCGGCTGGAGCGAGGCGGGCGCGACCAGGAAACCGAGGCGCAGCATGGGCAGCAGCGTCTTGCTGAACGAGCCGACGTACACCACCCGCCCGCCGCGGTCGAGGCTCTGCAACGGCTCCAGCGGCCGATCCTCGAAGCGAAACTCGCTGTCGTAGTCGTCTTCGATCACGATCGCTTCCCGCCGTTCCGCCCAGGCGAGCAGCGCCGCGCGGCGGGCGAGCGAGAGCGGTGTACCCATCGGAAACTGGTGTGACGGCGTGACGTAGACGAGCCGGGCGGCGGCCGGGATCGCGGCCACGTCGATGCCCTCGGCGTCCACCGGCACGCCCACGACGCGCGCGCCGAGCGACTGGAAGAGCAGCCGCGCCGGCCAGTACCCGGGCTCCTCCACCGCGACGGTGCTCCCCGGCTCGACGAGCACGCGGCCGATCAGGTCGAGGGCCTGCTGCGCGCCGTGGGTGACGAGCACGTCGTCCGCGCCCGCCCGCACCGACCGGGCCACCCCGATGTGGCGTGCGATGGCGGCGCGCAGGCCGGCGTGGCCGCGCGGGTCGCCGTAGGTGGCCGAGCGCACCGCGGAGGCGCGCAGCTCGCGGGCGAGGAGCCGGCGCCACGTCTCGATCGGGAAGAAACGGCCGTCCGGCACGCCGACCGAGAAGTCGAACTCCACAGTGGACGCGCTGACGGCGGGCACAGCCAAGGTGCGCCACACCGCCCGCGGCAGCACGTTCGAGCTGGAGGGCGCGGCCCGGGAGCGGAGCCGGCCCAGTGGCTCGGTCGAAACGAAGGTGCCCGCGCCGACCCGGCTCACCAGGAAGCCCTCGGCGGTCAGTCGCTCGTACGCGACCGCGACCGTGTTGCGGGAGACCTCCAGGCGCTGGGCGAGGTCGCGGGTGGGCGGCAATCGCTCCCCCGAGCGCAGCCGCCCGTCCAGGATCGCGTCCAGCAGCTGGCGGTAGATGCCGGCGGCCAGGTCGCGTCGCCCGGTGAGGCTGACGTGGATGTCCATCGCCCGCAGCCTAGCACCGCCGTGGGAGCGCTCTCACAGACTCACTTGGACTCGTTTGGTAACAGCTTGAGAGCGCTCTCTTGACAAGCCTGACATCAAGCACGACCCTCCTCCTGTGAGAGCGCTCTCACCGGAGCGCGGCGCGAGAGGGGCACCTATGCACGTCAACTCCCGCGGTCGCCGGTTTGCGGCCGTGGCCGTCGCCGTCACCACGGCGACCTTGCTGGCCGCCTGCGGCGGCGACGACGGAGACAGCGGTAGCGGAGACGGGCCGATCACGTTGACGGTCGACGTCTTCGGGCAGTTCGGATATGACGAGCTCTACAAGCAGTACGAGGCGAGCCACCCCAACGTGAAGATCGTCGAGCGGGGCACCGGCAGCAACCTCGACGAGTACTCGCCGAAGCTCACCCAGTGGCTCGCGGCGGGCAAGGGCGCCGGCGACGTCGTGGCGATCGAGGAGGGCCTGCTCGTCGAGTACAAGGCCAACCCCGGCAACTTCGTCAACCTGCTCGACCACGGCGCGGCCGAGCTCAAGGGCAACTTCATGGAGTGGAAGTGGAACCAGGGGCTCACCGCTGACGGCAAGCAGCTCGTCGGCCTCGGCACCGACGTCGGCGGCATGGCGATGTGCTACCGCAAGGACCTCTTCGAGAGGGCCGGCCTGCCCACCGAGCGGGACGCGGTGTCCAAGCTGTGGCCGACCTGGCAGGACTACGTCAAGGTCGGCGAGCAGTTCAAGGCCAAGAACACCGGCGCGGCCTTCCTCGACGCCGCCACCAACACGTTCAACACGATCGTGCTCCAGTACGCCGGCACCGGCGGCGGCTTCCACTACTACGACACCGGCGACAACCTCGTGGTCGACAGCAACCCGGTGGTCAAGCAGGCCTGGGACACCACGATGGACATCATCGACTCCGGCCTGTCCGGCAAGTACCAAGCTTGGTCGGACGACTGGGTGGCCGCGTTCAAGCAGTCGAAGTTCGCCACGATCGCCTGCCCGGCGTGGATGACCGGCGTCATCGAGGGCAACGCGGGTGCGGGCGCCTCCGGCAAGTGGGACATCGCCACCGTGCCCGGCAACGGCGGCAACTGGGGCGGCTCCTTCCTCGCCGTGCCCAAGCAGAGCAAACACCAGGCCGAGGCGGTCGAGCTGGCCAAGTTCCTGACCAGCCCGCAGGGGCAGATCGGCGCGTTCAAGGCGAAGGGCCCGCTGCCCTCCTCGCCGCAGGCGCTGGACGACCCGGCCGTCACGGCGGCGACAAGCGTGTACTTCAGCGGTGCGCCCACCGGCCAGATCTTCGGCGCCGGCGCGAAGAGCCTCAAGCCGGTCTACATGGGACCGAAGAACCAAGCGGTGCGGACGGAGGTGGAAAACGCGGTACGCACGGTCGAACTCGGTCAACGCAGTCCCACAGACGGCTGGACCGACGCCGTGAAGAACGCCAAGAAGGCCGCTGACAAATGAGCGCGACCGAGCCCCGCAGTCGCTCATTTAAAAAGGACAAGTAGTGGCCACCAGCCTCGACATCCGCACCGAGCCCGGGACGCCGGTCAGCCACCGGCGTCCCGGGGCACCCCGGCGGCACCGGCTCAGCCGCCTCGACGTGAAGTACTCGCCGTACCTGTACATCGCGCCGTTCTTCGTGCTCTTCGCGGTGTTCGGCGCCTACCCGCTGGTGTACACGCTGTGGGTCTCGCTCCACGAGTGGGACCTGCTCGCCGACGAGCACCCCTTCGTCGGGCTGGCGAACTACAGCGCGCTGATGAGCGACGGCGACTTCTGGAACTCGGTGTACAACACGCTCGGCATCTTCGTCATCTCGACGGTGCCGCAGCTGCTGCTCGCGCTGTGGCTGGCCAACCTGCTCAACCGCCAGCTCCGCGCGCGCACGTTCTTCCGGATGGGCGTGCTGATCCCGAACATCACCTCCACCGCGGCGGTGGCGATCGTCTTCGGCCAGCTCTTCAGCCGCGACTTCGGCCTCGTCAACTGGGCGCTGGGCCTCGTCGGCGTGGGCCCGATCGACTGGAACGCCAGCAAGCTCGGCTCCTGGATCGCCATCTCCACGATGGTCGACTGGCGGTGGACCGGCTACAACGCGCTCATCTTCCTGGCCGCGATGCAGGCCATTCCCCGCGACCTGTACGAGTCGGCCGCGATCGACGGTGCCCGCCCGGCGCGGCAGTTCTGGTCGATCACGGTGCCGCTGCTCCGCCCGACGATCGTCTTCTGCGTCATCATCTCCACGATCGGCGGCCTCCAGCTCTTCACCGAGCCGCTCCTGTTCAACTCCGGCACCAACCCGATCCGCGGCGGGTCTCTGCGCGAGTCGCAGACCATGACGATGTACATGTTCGAGAACGCGTTCGCGCCCAACTACAACTTCGGGTACGGCGCCGCGGTCGCCTGGATGCTCTTCGCCCTCATCGTCGTCGTGGCCATCGTCAACGTACTGATCATCCGAAGGGCGGCGCGGTCCTCATGAGTCTCTGGAAAGGCACGCGCCTCACCTACGTGGCCCTGCTGCTCGCCGGTGTGATGTCGATCTTCCCGATCTACTGGATGTTCGTCGTCGCCACCCGCTCCAGCGACGCGATGGGCGAGGTGCCCCCGCCGGTAACTCCAGGCGGCAATTTGCCCGGCAACCTCGACCGCCTCTTCGCCAACGCCGACGCCCACTTCCTCACCGGCATGCTCAACTCGGCCATCGTCGCCGGCTGCGTGACGCTGAGCGTGGTGTTTTTCTCGTCGCTTGCCGGCTTCGCCTTCGCCAAGCTCCGCTTCCGCGGCTCCAACGCCCTGCTGCTCGTCATCATCGCGACGATGATGGTGCCCACCCAGCTCGGCGTCATCCCGCTGTACATGCTGATGACCGACCTCGGCTGGAACGACCGCCTCCAGGCCGTGATCGTGCCCGCGCTGGTCACCGGCTTCGGCGTCTTCATGATGCGGCAGTACGCCAGCCAGGCCATCTCGGACGAGCTGATCGAGGCGGCCCGGGTCGACGGCTGCGGCACGTTCCGCATCTTCCGCAGCGTGGTCGCCCCCGCGCTCCGCCCGGCCGCCGCCGTGCTAGGGCTCCTCACGTTCATGACCACGTGGAACGACTTCCTGTGGCCCTACGCCGTGCTGAACGACCCGGAGAACCCCACCGTCCAGCTCTCCCTGCGCGCCCTGTCCAACGGCTACTACCAGGACATGTCGCAGGTCTTCACGGGTACGGCCATCGCCACGCTGCCACTGCTCGTCGTGTTCGTCATCTTCGGACGCCAGATCATCGGGGGGATCATGGAAGGCGCGGTCAAGGCGTGACGTCCGCACGCGAGCGCCCGACGCTGGAGGAGGTGGCGCGCCGGGCGGGGGTCTCGCGCGCCACCGTCTCCCGTGTCGTCAACGGCTCCCCGACGGTCGCACCACCCATCCAGGAAGCGGTCCGCCGCGCGGTGCGCGAACTCGGATACGTGCCCAACCTGGCTGCCCGCACGCTGGTCACCCAACGGACCGACTCCATCGCCTTGGTACTCCCCGAGACCGCCACCCGCGTCTTCTCCGACGACCCGCTGTTTCCAGGCATCGTGCGCGGCGTGAGCCAGGAGCTGGAGGCCGCCGACCGCCAGCTGGTGCTGATGATGGCCGGCTCCGCGGCAAGCCACGACCGCATCGAACGCTACGCGATGGGCCGCCACGTCGACGGCGTGATGTTCGCGTCGATGCACGGCATGGACCCACTGCCCGGCGCCCTGGCCAGGATCGGCATGCCCGCGGTATGCAGCGGCCGCCCCTTGGGCCGGCCCGGAGTGCCCTATGTGGACATAGACCACGTGAGCGGCGTGACAAGCGCCGTACAACACCTGCTGGACGCCGGCCGCCAGCGGATAGCGACAATCGCGGGACCGCAGGACATGGTCGCGGGCATCGAACGCCTGGCCGGCTACCGCGACGCCCTGCGCGGCTCGGACCGCCGCTCGATAGTCGCGGTCGGCGACTTCACCCGCGAGTCGGGCGCCGTCGCGATGCGCCACCTGCTGGACGACGACCCCAAGCTGGACGCGGTGTTCGTCGCGTCGGACCTGATGGCCGACGGCGCTCTCCGCACCCTCCGCGACGCCGGCCGGCGGGTGCCGGACGATGTCGCGGTGATCGGCTTCGACGACGCCGAGTTCGCCAGCTACACCGACCCTCCACTGACGACAGTCCGCCAGCCGATAATCGAAATCGGCCGCGAGATGGTCCGGCTCCTATTGAGCCTCGCCGAGGGCGAGCCAGTCGAGCCTGCCCTCATCCTCCCGACCCACCTGGTCGTCAGGGAGAGCGCGTAAGCAGCTACAACCAGAGACCTTCGGGGCTAGGGTCGCCGTCCGTGGCGTTGCTTCGAGGCATATTTGCCCGCGTCCGCGTCAGCTGCGGGCCGTATGCTCCCGCGGGCACCGCTCCCGGCCGGCGGCTCGCAGCGCTCGCCGAAACCCCCGGCCGTCCACTGCCAGGCCCGCGACACAAGCCCCGAAGGCGCCATCCTGACGCAGCGTAACCAGCTAAGGGGCGAGACTTTGTGGACAAACGTCGACCACCGCCCGGCGCGAGCCCGATCAACCCCGCCCCCCTTTCCCTCGGCCGGTTGGGCGCAGGGGTGCCGTGACCAACGGCGGACGGGTGAGGCCGCGGGAGCAGCGGTCTGGACCACGACGCACATCGCGGTAGCTCAAAATCTCTGTCCAATAGGGGTCGTCTAGAGACCTTTCGCGGTCAGGGTTTGCGAGCCTTTCCACGATTCTGCCCGGTCCGGCACAGCCCTCGGTCAACAAGCAGGTCCCCACGACTGGAACGCTATGGCTGTTATCCGGCCCTCATAACAGCCATAGCGTTCCAGTCGTGGCGGCCAACGCTCAACGCTGAGGCGGTGACGGCGGGCGCGATCTTGTGCCGCGGGGCTGGCAGCGCGGGTCCGGGGATCTCGGCGAGCGCCAGCTCGCCGCCGACCCGCGCGGTCTCGGCGGGAGCACCGGTCCGCAGCTTGAACGCATGGGTGCTATCAGCTCGACAGCTTCCTCGACCAGAGAGTCGGGCCCTGGCTACGGCTCCTCTTCGACCGGGAGCAGGACGGTGAACTCGGTCTTGCCGGGCTCGGACTGCACCTTGATGTCGCCGTGGTGTTTGTTGACCACGATGCGGTAGGAGATGTCCAGGCCCAGCCCCGTCCCCTCGCCGACCGGCTTCGTCGTGAAGAAGGGCTCGAAGATGCGGGGCCGGATGTCCGGCGCGATGCCGCCACCCGTGTCGCCGACCGTCACGGCGACCTGGTCGCCGTCGCGCTCGGTGCGGATCGTCAGCGTGCCGCTGCCGCCCATCGCGCCCAGCGCGTTGTCGATGAGGTTGGTCCACACCTGGTTGAGCTCGGCCGGATAGCCGGGGATCTCCGGGAGCGTGTGGTCGTACTCCTTCACGACCGTCACGTTCGGCGAGATCTTCGCGGTCAGCATGATCAGGGTCGAGTCGAGCAGCTTGTGCACGTCGACCACCTGGTGTGGCGCGCGGTCCAGCTGCGAGTACTGCTTGGCGGCGCCGACCAGCGCGGAGATGCGGCTGACCGACTCGTCGATCTCGCCCATCAGCAGCTCGGTCTCGATCGTGTACGTCAGCCAGCTCACCGCCGACTGTAGGTCGCTCTCGTCGACCGCCTCGGCGACGAGGTCGAGCCAGGCCACGTTGGCGTCGCCGGCGACGAGGGTGGCGGCGTGGTCGTACTCGAAGCCGGAGGACAGGCCGCGGTCCTGGAGCCAGTCGACCACCGCGTCCTCGGCCTCGTTGGTCTCCAGCGCCTTCAGCTTCGGCGCGTTGGCCGCCCGCTTGACCGCGGCCTCCTGGAGCTCGACAAGGCGGTGCAGCTGCTTCACGTTGATCTTGCCTTCGGCGATCATCGCCAGCTTGTGGCGCATGCCGGCGACCTTGTCGCGCAGGGTGGCGGTGGCGCGCACGGCCGCGGAGGCCGGGTTGTTGAGCTCGTGGGTGAGGCCCGCCGACAGTGAGCCGAGCGCGAGCAGCCGCTCCCGCTCGCCGACGATCGTCTGGCTGCGCCGCATGCCGAGGAAAAGGCCGTCGAGCAGGTGCATCGTCATCGGGAACCACTTGCGCAGCGCCGGGCCGAACTGGTCCGCCGGCAGCTCCAGCACCCGCACGGGGCCGAGCGGCGCCATCGTGTTGTTGTAGGTCTTCGACTCGCTGTCGGTGATGTAGGCCTGGGTCGCGCCACCGTACGCGCCGAGCTGGTCGGTGCGGGTGATCTCGACTTCTTGCCCGTGCACCCGCCGGGTCAACGCGATCGCGCCCTCCAGCAGCACGACGAAGCAGGTGGCCGGCTCACCCTCGATGTAGACCTTCGCGGGTGGCTCGTACTCGACGACGGTGCTGTGCTCCTGCACCCACTCCAGCTTCGCGTCGTCGAGCGACTCGAAGAGGAACAGCTTCCGGAGATCGTCCTTCGAGATCATTGCGCCTCCAGGTACCTGTGCACGAGCGTGACCGCCATCGCGCCCTCGCCCACCGCGGACGCCACCCGCTTGACCGAGTTGGCCCGCACATCCCCGGCGGCGAAGACGCCGGAGACGCTCGTCTCCAGGTGATACGGGTCGCGGTCGAGCCGCCAACCCTTGGGCCGCCGGCCGCCGACGACGAGGTCGGGGCCGGTCACCACGAAGCCCTGCGCGTCTCGCTCCACCTGGCCGTCGAGCCAACCGGTGTGTGGCTCGGCGCCGATGAAGACGAACAGCCATGAAGCGTCAACATCGCGAGTCTGCCCGGTGTTCCGGTCGCGCAGTGTGAGCCCTTCGAGGTGCTCGGTGCCGTGGCCGGCGGTGACCTCGGTGCAGGTGTGCACCTGGATCCGCGGGATGCTCTCGATCTGCTCGATCAGGTACGCGGACATCGACTGGGCGAGCGAATCGCCCCGCACGACGAGGTGCACCCGCGAGGCGTACCGGGAGAAGTAGACCGCGGCCTGCCCGGCCGAGTTGGCCCCGCCGACGATGTAGACGTCGGAGCCCGAGCAGGCGGGCGCCTCGGTGGCCGCGCTGCCGTAGAAGACACCGCGGCCGGTCAGCTCGGCGAGGCCGGGCACGTCCAGCGTGCGGTACGAGACGCCGGTTGCCAGGATCACCGTGTGTGCCACGATCTGCGGCCCGCCCGCGCAGGTGAGCACGCGGGCCGAGCCCTTGACGTCGAGGCAGGTGACATCTTGCGCGGTGAGCAGCTCGGTGCCGAAGCGCTGCGCCTGGCGGCGGGCCCGGTCGGTCAGCTGCGCGCCGGAGACGCCGTCCGGAAAGCCCAGGTAGTTTTCGATCCGGCTGCTCTGTCCGGCCTGGCCGCCGGTCGCCCGGCGTTCGACGAGGATCGTGCGCAGGCCCTCCGACGCGCCGTACACCGCCGCGCCGAGCCCGCCCGGCCCGGCGCCGACCACCGCCAGGTCGTAGAAGTCGGCCGTGGGGGTGGTGGTGAGGCCGACGTGCGCGGCCACCTCGGCCTCCGACGGCCGCACCAGCGTCTTGCCGTCCGGCGTGACCACGATGGGCACGTCGGACTCACTCGCGCCGGACGCCGTCAGCAGCCGCTGCCCTTCCGGCTCCTCCGTGAGGTACCACCGGTAGGGCACCATGTTGCGGGCGAGGAAGTCGCGGATCTCGAACGACTCGGCCGACCACCGGTGGCCCACGACGCGCGTGTCGGCCTCGGGTGAGGCGGGCGTCGCCTGCCACGCCTCCAGCAGGGAGTCGAGCACCGGATAGAGCTTTTCCTCCGGCGGGTGCCACGGTTTGAGCAGGTAGTGGTCGACGTCGACGAGGTTGATCGCGTCGATCGCGGCCTCCGTGTCCGCGTACGCGGTCAGCAGCACCCGCCGGGCGAGGGGAAAAAGGTCCATGGCGGCCTCGAGAAACTGGATGCCGTTCATCTGCGGCATCCGGTAGTCGGCGAGCAGGACCGCCACCTGCTCACCGCGCAGCTTTATCTCCTTGAGCGCGTCAAGCGCCTCGGCTCCCGAACTTGCCCGCACGACGCGGTAGTCCTGGCCGAAGCGGCGCCGCACGTCGCGCGCGACGGCCCGAGAGACAGCCGGGTCGTCGTCGACCGTCACGATCGCTGGGTTGGCCATTGCCCAATCAAAGCACGCTCAGCCGCCGTGGCGTTCCTCGCGCGTCTTCTCCCACCGATCCAGCAGTTCGAGCATCCCGTCCTGGATGAAGAGGTAGAAATCGTGTACCTCGGTCAGCCGCGCGCCGGACGGCGACGAGGTGTCACCGACGGCCTCGACCCCCTCGTAGATGATGTCGGCCATGCGCTTGTACACCCCGCCGCGGACCAGGCTGGCGGTGTACCAGGGGTCGTCGGGCATCCGGTAGCGGTCGCTGCGCGAGCCCGGCACCGGCTCGCGCACGATGAACTGAAGCTGCATCAGGTAACGCACCGCTCCGGAGACGGCGGCGGGGCTGGCCCCGACGCGCTCGCCGATCTGGCCGGCGGTCAGGCCCGGCTCGTCGGCGACCTGGAGCACTGCCAGCACCCGCGCGGGCATCCGGGGAAAGCCCAGGTCGCTGAGGGTCATCGCGAAGTGCTCCACGAAGCGGCGAACCGCGTCCTCGTCACGCTCTTTCGTCATGTTCACCACTTTCATGTGCGTGTGGCGGCGCCATGGGGCGCCGCCACGCCTTACTGGAGCGCGAGGTCTCGCCGCCGGAAGAGTGCCAGGCCAACCACCCCGAGTGCCAACGCGATCGCGGTCAGGGCGAGCAACGGCCCCGCCGTCGCGCTCGCCGCCGGCACCGCCGGCACGTGGGTGAAGGGCGAAATGTCGCGTACCGCCTGCGGCAGGCCCAGCAGCTCGCCGAGCTGGCCGACGATCAGGCTGACGGCGAACGCGGCCCAGGCCAGCCCGACCGCGAGCCGGGGCAGCAGGCCGAACACGGCGACCGCGAACCCGGCCAGGATCAGCGCCGCCGGCAGCTGGACCAGCGCCGCACCGGTGAGCTCGCCCACCTGGCTGCCCTGGTCGCTGCCGCTGAGGTCGGCCACAAGGCCGGTAGCGGCGCCGGACGCGGCCAGCAGCACCGCCGCGCCGACCACGGCCACGGCCACGTGGCTGGCCAGCCAGGTCAGCCGGCCGGTGCCGGTGGCGAGCACCGCCTCGGCGGGGCCGCCGGCCTCCTCCGCGCGCGGGCGCATCAGCGCCTGCACCACGTACGCGGCGGCCATCGCGCCGTAGAACGCCATCATCGCGGCATAGAAGGTATCGAGAAGGTTGGAGCTGCTGCCGCCGGCCAGCTTGCTGATCGTGTCGGCGGTGCCCTGGTTCTCACCGAGCGCGTCCTCGACGGTCTTGGTGAGCGAGCCGACGGTCGCGCCGTACGCCACCATCGCGACGCCCCAGCCGAGCAGCGTGCCGCGCTGGAGCCGCCAGGCCAGGCCGAGCGGGCTGAGCAGGGCGGGCGTCGCCCCGCTCGGGCCGCGCCGGGCCGGCACCATGCCCATGCCCACGTCGCGGCGCGAGGTCAGCGCGAACGCGGCCGCCACAGTCGCCACGAAGGCCGACAGCGGTAACACCAGCACCCACCAGCGGTCGCCCTCGTACTGGCGCATCTCGGTCACCCAGCCGATCGGCGAGAGCCAGGTGGGCCAGGCGCTCACCATCGTGTACCCGTCTGGCCGCACCTCACCGAGCACGTCACCGAGGCCGCGTACCAGATAGGCGAGGCCGACCACGGTGGCGGCGATGCCGTTCGCGGCGCGTGAGGTCTGGGTGACCTGTGCGGCGATGGCCGCGGCGCCGGCGAAGACGATGCCCGCGGCGGCGATGCCGGCACCGGCGCCGATCGAGCCGGCGGCCGGCTGGCCGTAGCCGATCAGGAGGAGCGCGATCAGGCCGCCGAGTACCACGTTGGCCCCGGCCGCGACGATCAGCGCCGCGGTGAGTCCGGCGTGCCGGCCGACGACGGTCGCGCCGACCATCTCGGAACGGCCGGTCTCCTCGTTCTGCCGGGTGTGCCGCACGACCGCGAGGGTGCTCATGAAGCCGGCGAGCACCGCGGCGTACGTGAGGAACGAGAACATGATCATCGCGGCTTCGCTCGCGCCGGTCGGCGCCGTGCGGAACAGCAGCAGCGCGGGGCTACCGACCGCACTGCGCAGGATCTCGATGCGGTCCGCCTCGGTCGGGTAGCGGTCCTGTACCGACGCCACCACGATCGGGACGAACAGCGCCGTGCCGGCGATCCACAGTGGAAGCTGGACGCGGTCCCGCCGGATCGCCAGCCGCACGAGGCGACCGGTACCCGTGAAGGCGCTCATCAGACCATCGCCTCCTGTAGCTCGTCGCCGTAGTGGCGCATGAACAGCTCCTCCAGCGACGGCGGGGCGCTGGTGAGCGTCCGCACCTCGAAGCGGGTCAGGTAGCGCAGCGCGTGGTCCAGCTCGTGACTGTCCACATCGAACTTCGCGCGGGTGCCCTCGACCTTTGCGTCGTGTACCCCCGACTGCTCCTCGAGGCCGGTGATCGGGTGGGTGGTCTCCACCGAGATCGACGTGCGCGTCAGGTGGCGCAGCTCGCTCAGCGTGCCGGCCTCCACGGTCCTGCCCTGCCGGATGATGCTCACCCGGTCGCAGAGCGCCTCCACCTCCGAGAAGATGTGGCTGGAAAGGAGGACGGTGCGGCCCTCGTGCTTCACCTCGCGCACGCACTCCTGGAAGGCCGCCTCCATCAACGGGTCGAGGCCCGAGGTCGGCTCGTCGAGGATGTAGAGCTCGACGTCGGAGGCGAACGCGGCGACGACCGCCACCTTCTGCCGGTTGCCCTTGGAGTACGTGCGGGCCTTCTTGCTCGGGTCGAGCTGAAACCGCTCGACCAGCTCGGCGCGGCGCCGCTTGTCCAGCCCGCCGCGGAGGGCGCCGAAGAGGTCGATCGCCTCCCCGCCGGTCAGGTTGGGCCAGAGGTTCACGTCGCCGGGTACGTAGGCGAGCCGCCGATGCAACGCCACCGCGTCCCGCCACGGGTGGCCGCCGAGCAGGCTCACGTCGCCGGCGTCGGCGCGGAGCAGGCCGAGCAGCACCCGGATGGTCGTGGACTTGCCCGAGCCGTTCGGGCCCAGGAAGCCGTGCACCTCACCGGTGTCGACGGACAGGTCGAGCCCGTCCAGCGCGCGGGTCTGACCGAAGGTCTTCACCAGGCCAGAGACCGAGATCGCAGATGTCATACCGCTGAAGCTACGCTCGTTTCACAAATTTGTGAAACGTCAGAAGCGTATGAATAGCGTCAAGAAATGTGACCCGGGCCACCGCCCTGTCAGAGCTGGGCGTCGACCACCTCGCCGATGCCGGAGGCGACCAACTCGTCGCGGATCACGGCGGCGTCGCCCTCGACGACCAGCGTGAGACCGTGCGGGTTGAGGTGGCTGGCGGCCGCCTGGGAGACCGTCGCCTCGTCGGCCGCCAGCAGGGTCGCGCGCAGGTTGGCGTGGTAGTCGTCGGGCAGGTTGTGCACCACCAACGTGGCCAGGGCACCGGCGATCGCGCCCGGCGTCTGAAGCTCGACCGACAGCTGCCCCGCCCGCCACGACCGGGCCACCGCCAGCTCCGGCTCGGTGACGCCCTCGGCCGCGGTACGCGAGATCTCGCCGACGGTGTCGACCAGCGCCGGCACGGTGACCGCGGTCTGCACGCTCGAGCTGACCAGCAGCCGGCCGAAGCGGCGGGACTGGCCGAACTCGCCGCGGATGCCGTACGTGTACCCGCGCACCTCGCGGATCAGGTGGTTGAGCCGGGAGGTGAACGCCCCGCCCAGCACCGTCGCGGCCAGCGTCATCGGCACGTAGTCGGGGTGCGCGCGGTGTGGCGCGGCGTGCCCGAGCCGCAGCGTCGACTGCACCGAGCCGGGTCGGTCGACGAGCACGACCCGCCGCTCGGTACGCGGATCGATCGGCAGCGGCCCGCCCATCCCCTCGACCGGCGCACCGGCACCGGCGAAGACCGCCGCGCCGAGCGCGTCGAGGTCGACCGTCGTCAGGTCGCCGGCGACCACCAGCGTGCCCCGCTGGCCGAACCAGCCGCCGTGGTACCCGGTCACGTCGTCGACCGTGATCGCCGCGACCGAGTCGGGGTCGCCGTGCAGCGGGCGGCCGTGCCGCTGGTCGCGCCCGAAGAGGTCGGCCCGCAGCGCGGCCTCGGCTCGCGGCCCGGGGTCCGCCCACTCCATCCGGAGCGCGGTCGCCTCGTCGTCGCGCACCCGGGCGATGTCCGCCGGGTCCAGGCGCGGAGTGCGGGCCGCCTCGGCGAGCAGCGCCACCGCGTCCGGCAGCCGGTCGACCGGCGCCTGCACGCCGATCCGGAACGAGTCCCAGTCCACTGTGGTGAAAAGCTCGGCGCCCAGGCTCTCCAGCGCGAGCGCGTACGCGGCCGAGTCGCGCTCGCCCGTGCCCTCCTCCAAGGCCTTGGCCACCACAGCGGCGAGCCCTTCGCGGCCGGCCGGCTCGCGGCCGGCGCCGGCGTCGATCAGCAGGATCGCGATCGCCAAAGCCTGGCCGGGCAGGTGGGCGGCGACCACGCCGTCGCGGCGCACGACCTCGGGAAAGCGGTACGGCCGGGCGGCACCAGGCCCCGGACGCTCGGCGACCAGACTCACGAAGGCTCCTCGGTCAGGTAGGTGAGGGTGACGCGGCTCGACGGGCGCAGCTCGGCGGCGACCTCGGCCACGGCGTCGAGCGTGACCGCCTGCCAGGCCGGCAGCCGATCCCCCGCCCGCGCCGCGTCGCCGAACTGCGTGGCGTACCGGCTCAGCGCGTCCGCCCGACCCGCCACTGTGGACACCTGCCGCCACCACGCGGTGGCCAGCAGCGCCTTGGCCCGATCCAGCTCCTCCTGGCTGACGTCGGCGAGCCCGTCGAGCACGCCGACCAGGCCGGCCTCCAGGTCGGCGGCGGACACGCCGTCGCGGGCGGTCGCGCTCACGATCAGCGGGGCGGGCGCGTGCGCCAGGTCGACGCCGTACGCCGAGACGTAGTCCGGCTGGGCGAGCCGCGCCCCGTCCGCGAGCCTCTGGTAGAGGCGGCTGCCCCGGCCGTTGCCGAGGATCGTGGCGAGCACGGTGACCGCGTCGTACTCCGCCGAGCCGAACGCGTGGGTGCGCTGCGCGATGTAGATGCGCGGGGCGGGCACGTCGCCGACCACGTCCTCGCGCACCGGACCGCCGGGCGGCGCCGGCCGCGTGCCGTCGGGGGCGGGCGGGATGTCGGTACGCGCCGGCAGCCCGCCGAAGTATTTCTCGGCGAGCGCGAACACCTCGGCCGGCACCACGTCGCCCACGACCGACAGCACCGCGTTGTTGGGCGCGTAGTACGTGGTGTGGAAGGCCGCGAACGTCGGCAGGTCGGCCGCGTTGAGGTCGTCCATCGAGCCGATCGTCGCGTGGTGGTACGGGTGGCCGGGCGGGTAGAGCAGCGGCAGCAGGCGCAGCCAGGCGTCGCCGTACGGCACGTTGTCGTACCGCTGGCGCCGCTCGTTCTTGACCACCTCGCGCTGGTTGTCGAGCGTCTCCTGGGTGAGCGCCGGCACGAGCCCGCCCATCCGGTCCGCCTCGAGCCACAGCGCCAGCTCCAGGTGCTCCGACGGCACGGTCTCGAAGTAGTTGGTGCGGTCGGGGTTGGTGGTCGCGTTGAGCGAGCCGCCGGCGCCCTGGATCAGCCGCATGTGCTCGGTCTTCGCCACGTGCGCCGACCCCTCGAACATCAGGTGCTCGAAGAGGTGCGCGAACCCGGTCTGCCCCTCCGGCTCGTGCCGCGATCCCACGTCGTACCAGATATTGACGGCCACGACTGGTGCCGTGCGATCTTCGCTGACCACGACGCGGAGGCCGTTGTCGAGGCGGGTGGTTTCGATGGGCCACGGGTAGCCGGTCGGCGACATGCGCTCGACGGTAGCGGATCTATTGCGTTCCGCACGCAACGGTCCCTCGGCGGTGTCCGGGGCGGGCCGGGAAGCATACTCGGGACATGCTGTGTGAGCCGTACCTGCTCGATCCCACCGCGGACGGCGTGCACGTCGTCTGGCACACCGAGGGGCCCGGCTCCCACCACGCGGTGCTCGTCGGTCCGGCCGTCGCGGCCATGACCGGCGACCAGGCCCGTGCCGCGGCCGCCGGCGACGCGGGTGAGGGATGGCGCCGCGTCGGCGCGGACACCGTCGAGCTGTCCCGCACCCGGGAGGACCAGGAGTCCGCGGTACCGGGCCGGACGTACCCGATCGTCACCCGCCGCCCCGTGTACCGGCACCTGGCCACCGTCACCGGCCTCGCGGGTGGGCGCACGCCGTACCGGGTGGTGTCCGACGGCACGGTCACCGCCGCGTACACGCTCGCGCCCGCCCCGCCGCCCGACCGGCCGGTGCGCCTGCTGCTCACCAGCGACCACCAGCTCAAGGCGATGGTGCCGGTCAACCTGGCGAAGGTGGCCGAGACGGCGGGCGAGACCTTCGACGGCGTGCTGATGGCCGGCGACATGGTAAACGCGCCCGACCGGGCCAGCGAGTGGTTCGACAGCACGGCCGAGCCGCCGTTCTTCCGCACGTTCGAGCGGATCCTGGCGCACTCGCCGATCTACCCCGCGCTCGGCAACCACGAGGTGATGGGGCGCTGGTCGGAGACCGCGACGCTGGACGCCCAGTTCAACGACCCGCAGCCGGGCGACTGGGACATCACCACGTACGCGGAGCTGTTCCCGTACCCGCGCAGCGAGTCCGGCGGCCAGAAGTGGTGGTCCCGCACGATCGGCGACGTGCACGTGATCTGCCTCTTCGCCACGCAGGTGTGGCGCTCGCCGCACCCCGAGGGCCGGGGCAAGTTTCAGGAGGCGCTCGAAGACGTCGACAACCCCGACCGCTGGGGCTGGGGCCAGTTCATCTTCGAGCCAATCAAGCGCGGCTCACCCCAGTTCGCCTTCCTGGAGGCCGAGCTGGCGTCGTCCGCCGCGCGGGCCGCGCGCTATCGCGTGGTGATGTTCCACCACCCGAGCCACGGGCTGGGCAACCACTCGGTGCCGCCGTACACCGATCCGGTCCAGGTCGTCGGGCACAAGTCGATCCGGTACGAGTACCCCCTGGCCGACGACCACATCCTGCGCGACGTGGAGCCGCTGCTCTCCGCGTCCGGCGTGCACCTCGTCCTCAATGGACACTCGCACGTGTGGAACCGCTTCCGGAACGCGGCCGGCGTGCACTGGCTCGAAACGTCCAATGTGGGCAACAGCTACGGCGCCTACGACGTCACCTCCGGCATGACCCGCTGGTACCCGCCGGGCTACGTACTACAGGGCGACCCGGGCGGCCTCCAGCCGGTGGTGCCGACGGTCGCTCCCCTGGTGCGCCCCGACGGCGTGCCGCTGCCCTTCGTGGCGAGCAACGAGGTCACCGTCTTCACCCTGCTCGACTCGGCGGCGGGCGTCGTGCGCTCATACCGCCACGACACCCGCCACCCCGAGTCACCCGCGATCCTCTTCGACGAGTTCCCCTTGCGCTGAAAGGCCCCTTCGCCGTCATACCCCGGTCCGCAGGTGACGCGGACCGGGGCAAATTTCCGCCTCTAAGAAAGTCCTACCTGAAGGGGCCGCGGACCTCGTAGGTGATGCCGCCGGACGACGAGCCTGACGTGCCGCGCTGTGACGAGAAGTACAGGCGCGTGCCGTCCGGGGAGAAGGCCGGGCCGGTGATCTCCGAGCCGGACTGCCCGGCGAGGCGGATGAACGGCGCCACCACCCCGGCCGGCGTGATGATGTTGATCTCCATGTTGCCGCCGTCCTCGGCGACGAAGAGGTCGCCCGAGTCCGAGCCGGTGATGTTGTCGACGCCGGTCAACGGGGCGGTGCCGCTCACCAGCGAGTCGTCGTAGGCGAGGTCGATCCGCTGGTTGACCGCGTCGTAGGCCCACACCCGGTTGTCGCCCTTGGTCGTGAACCAGCAGACGCCGTCGGCGTAGTAGCAGCCCTCGCCGCCGTTGAACCGCTTGGCGCCGGAGACCTGGCTCCGGGTGCGGGTGGGGCTGCCGTCCGGGTCGGGCACCGGCGCCCAACTCACCGGACCGCTGGTGGCCGTGCCGGCGACCAGCACCTCCAGCGTGCCGGACGAGAGGTTGCCCCAGCTGGTGGGACGGAAGCGGTAGAAGCAACCGTTGGTCTCGTCCTCGGTCAGGTAGATCACCCGCCGGTCCGGGTCGGCCGCGGCCGCCTCGTGTGTGAAGCGTCCCATCGCCGGCCGCCGCACCGCCGCGGTCCCGCCCAGCGGGTACGTCTCGTACACGTACCCCAGGTCGGTCTCCTCGCAGGACAGCCAGGTGCCCCACGGGGTGGCGCCGCCGGCGCAGTTGCGGTTGGTGTTGCCCAGGATCCGGTACGCGGACGCGACGCTGCCGTCCGCGTTGAACCGCACCGCCGAGGCACCTCCCGTGGACGAGATCTCGGAGTTGGACACGTACACCCAGCCGGACCCGGCCACGAAGCACGCGCCGCCGTCCGGGGCGTCGTGCCAGGTGTACCCGGCCACCGCCTGGCGGGAACGGGCGATGATCCGGCTGGTGAAGCCGGTCGGCAGTTGTACGCCGTTGGCGTCGGCGGCGCGCAGCCCGCCGTAGGGACTCGGCCCGGGCTGGGCGGGGGCGGCGAAGGCAGCCGACCAGAGGCTGCCGGAGAAGGCGGCGGTGCCCGCTCCGATGACGGTGGCACGCAACACAGTGCGACGATCCATGCCGGAAACGTATTGATTGATCGGTGTCGTGCGGCATGCCCGGAAGGTGAACGCCGGACGACGGTCCGTTGATAGTCCAGCGATGGGATATGATGCGACGGTGACCCGATGGTATGCGTGCTTTAGTTGGCCGGCGCTGGCGCCGGCGACTGAGGCATGACCGCATGACCTAGTCACCACCGCCAGAGCCGGCACAGGGCAGGAGAGACTCCTGCCCTTTCGCGTGCAACGACGACGCAGAGCCGGCTTCGGCCCCGGGACGCCGGCCCCGGGGTGGCTGGCGGAAGGAACCCCACGTGACTCTCCCGAGTGTGCAGCGGGTCAGCGACACCCGGATCGACAAGGTCGTGCCGCTGGTGTCGCCCGCGCTGCTCCACCATGAGCTGCCCCTTGACGACGATCTTTCGGCCGCGGTGGTCGACGGCCGGCGTGCCGTGGCCCGCGTGCTGGACCGGGAGGACGACCGCCTCATGGTCGTCGTGGGCCCGTGTTCGGTGCACGACCCCGCGGCCGCCCTCGAGTACGCCGACCGGCTCGCCGAGACGGCGGCGCGGCTCGCCGACGACCTGCTGATCGTGATGCGGGTCTACTTCGAAAAGCCGCGCTCGACCGTCGGCTGGAAGGGGCTCATCAACGACCCCGGCCTCGACGGCTCCGGCGACGTCAACACCGGCCTGCGTACCGCCCGCTCGCTGCTGCTCCAGGTGCTGCGCAAGGGCTTGCCGGTCGGCTGCGAGTTCCTCGACCCGATCACCCCGCAGTACATCGCCGACACCGTCTCGTGGGGTGCGATCGGCGCCCGCACGGTGGAGAGCCAGGTGCACCGCCAGCTCGCCTCGGGCCTTTCGATGCCGATCGGCATGAAGAACAGGCCGGACGGGGCGATCTCCACGGCCGTCGACGCGATCCGGGCCGCGGCGGTGCCGCACGTGTTTCCCGGTATCGACGTGTCCGGCACGCCGGCGATCCTGCACACCCGCGGCAACGCCGACTGCCACCTGGTGCTACGCGGCGGCCGCGGCGGGCCCAACTACGGCGCCGAGGACGTCGCCGGCGCGCTCGACCTGCTGCGCGCGGCCGGGCTGCCGGAGCGGCTGATCGTCGACGCCAGCCACGACAACAGCGGCAAGGACCACACCCGCCAGCCCGTGGTCGCCGAGGACGTGGCCGCCCAGCTCGCCGCCGGCCAGCGCGGCATCGCCGGGGTCATGCTCGAGTCGTTCCTGGTACCGGGCCGGCAAGACCTGGACCCGACGCGCCCCCTCGCCTACGGCAAGTCGATCACCGACGCGTGCATGGGCTGGGACACGACGGTCCAGGTCCTGGAAGGGCTCGCCTCCGCCCGCCGCTGATGCCTACGCGATCTTGCACCCCGCATTCCGGCGCGGGGTGCAAGCTCAGGCGGTTCTGCGGCGCTCGCTGGAGCCCATGAAGCGGGCCGCCAGCCAGACGAAGAGGACCGCGAGCGCGATCTGGATGGCGTGCCGGATCCAGTCGATGCCCTTGGTGTCGCCGACGCCGAGCCAGTCGGCGAGCACGCCACCGAGCAGCGCCGCCGCGATGCCGACGCCGATGGTGACCCAGACGGAGATGTTCTGCCGGCCGGGCAGGAGCAGCCGACCCAGCATGCCGACGATGGCGCCACCGATGATGGCCCAGAGAATCGTTCCGATCATGTGGGGAGCGTATGACCGGTGCTCGCCTAAAAGAGGTGAATTGCCAGGAAAGCCCGGACCACTCGTGAAAGTGCTGTGAAGATCGGTATCAGCTGCAACCCCAGCCTCACCTCTGGACGTCTTTGCAGGCGTGACCGAACCTCTCCTCCGCTTCCACCCCGGGCGCGCCGCCGGACGGCCCCGGCGCCACGCGCTCGTCAACCTCGCGACGCTCGTGGTGTGCGGCCTCCTCGCCGGCCTCGTCGTCGCGGCCGCGATGTTTCCGGCGCTGGCCGCCTCGGGCCTCGCGGCGAAGGCGGGAGCGGAGTCGTTCGAGGCCTTGCCCACCGAGCTCACGACCACCCAGGCGCCGCAGCAGACCGAGGTGTACGCGTCCGACGGCAAGACGCTGATCTCGCGGTTCTTCGACGAAAACCGCGACGACGTCACGTTCGACCAGATCTCCGAGCCGATGCGCGAGGCGATGATCGCGGCGGAAGACCACAACTTCTACGTGCACAACGGCGTCGACGTGAAGGGCACGTTCCGCGCCCTGCTCAACAACAGCACCGGCGGGGCACAGCAGGGCGCCTCGACGCTGACGATGCAGTTCGTGCGGATGTCCACCATCTACACCGCGCCCACGTACGACAGCGCGGTCAAGGCGGGCGAGGACACCACCGCCCGCAAGGTCCGCGAGATGCGGCTGGCGCAGCAGGCGGAGAAGAGGTTTTCCAAGGACGAGATCCTCACCCGCTACCTCAACCTCGCACCGTTCGGTCACAACACGTACGGGGTCAACGCCGCCAGCCAGTTCTACTTCGGGAAGAAGCCGAAGGACCTGACCATCCCGGAGGCGGCGCTGATCGCCGGCATGGTCAAGTCGCCCACCTACAACGACCCGCTGGATCCCAAGGGCAAGGAGCGCGCGCTCGACCGGCGCAACTGGGTGATCGGCCAGATGGTGGAGATCAAGGCGATCACCGCGGCCGAAGGCGAGGCCGCGAAGAAGGTCAAGCTGACGGTCAAGGGAAAGCGCCCGCCGAAGGGCTGCACGGTCACCAAGCCGAACGACTGGGGCTTCTTCTGCGACTACTTCCGCCGGTGGTGGCTCGGCCAGGAGGCCTTCGGCGCCACGCCGTACGACCGCGAGCGGCGGCTGCACGGTGGCGGCTACCGCGTCGTAACCACGCTCGACCCGAGCGTGCAGAAGAAGGCCCGGGACAACGTGGAGGAGCACCTCAAGACCGGCAACAAGCACGCGCTCATGGTCGCCGCGATCGAGCCGGGCACCGGGCGGGTGCGCGCGCTCGCCACCAACCGGGTGTTCAAGCTCGACAACTCCAAGAACAAGCCCACGACCAATCCGAAGAACCAGGGGCAGAGGGGCACCTACCCGAACACCACCAACCCGTTGCTCACGGGGGGCAGCGGTTACCAGTTCGGGTCGACCTTCAAGATCTTCACGCTGGTGGCCGCGCTCGAGAAGGGATATCCGCTCGCCACCACGATCAACGCCCCGCAGCAGTACAAGTCCAAGTACCACGCCTCGGGCAGCTCGGCCTGCCCCGGCACCGACCAGTGGTGCCCGAAGAACAGCAGCCCCAGCCTCGCCGGCGTGCACAACGCCTGGACCGGCTTCGGCAAGTCGGTCAACACGTACTTCGTGCCGCTGGAGGAGATGGCCGGCGCGGCCAACACCGTGGAAGCCGCGAAGAAACTGGGCATCCGCTTCCTCAACGAGGACGACGCCAGCATGGCGAACGACAAGGAGAAGGCCGACGGGTGGGGCTCCTTCACGCTCGGCGTCTCCGGCACGACCCCGCTCGACCTCGCCAACGCGTACGCCACCCTCGCCGCGGACGGCAGGCACTGCGAGCCGATCCCGGTACAGGAGATCAAGGACTTCGAGGGCAAGAAGCTCGACGTCGCCAACCCACGCTGCGACCAGGCGGTCGACCGTGACGTGGCGCGCGCCGCGATCGACGCCGCGCGGTGCCCGGTTGGCGACAGGTCCGCGTTCGGCGAGTGCAACGGCACGACCGCCGCCGACGCGTTCCGCACCATCAAGCACCCGATCGCCGGCAAGACCGGTACGACCGACAGCAAGCGCACCGCCTCGCTGGTCGTCACCAGCCGGACGATGGCGGTCGCCGGCATCCTGGTCGACCCGGACTGGCCGGAGACCACGGCGAACATGGACCACGGCATCGTCAACCCCGCCGTGTACGAGACGCTCGCCGACATCATGCGGGGCAAGGCGCAGCAGGACTTCCCGCGCCCCAGCCAGAAGATCGCGTACGGCACGCAGCGCCAGATCCCGACCGTCACCTGCCAGACCGTCGAAGCAGCGACGTCCACATTGGAGGGTCAGGGTTTCCGGGTCGAGGTGAACGAGGTGCCGATCCCGTCGTCCTGCCCCGCCGGCACGGTCGCCGGCACCGAACCGGCCGGACGCACCATCGACGGCGGCCTGGTGGTGCTTCGCAAGAGCAATGGGGTCGCCGGCCCCCCTCCCACCGCGTCGCCTCCCACGCGGTAAGAGGCCGGCACGCAAAGAGCGCCGCCCGGTGGGATGGCCACCGGGCGGCGCTGGCGTCGGTGTGCAGGTCGCCTCTCGGCGAGTGGCACGACGCGGCTCCAGCCGGACGGTATTCCGCGAAGGCAAATAGGTGAGGCCCGGGGACACTGGACACACCGTCAGTCATCTCAACGGCACGCCCCCGCCAGGTGTTCCGGGGCCCGGGGGTGGCCCGCGCCACACCCGACCGGCTCAGTCGCGGAGGCGGCTCGGGTCGACCTCCCGGCCGGGATAACGGGTGAGGTACTCCGTCTCCAGCTCGGCCGTGCGCCGCAGGTGGTTGGCCACCGCGGCGTCGGAGCCGTGTCGCAGCGTGTCCAGCCGGGTCCGGTGCAGGCTGCTCATCTCCCGGAAGAGGTCGTCATCGGTGAGGTCGGCCCCGTCGACACCGGTGTCGAGCTCGGCCGCCGCGCCTTCGGCGTACTGCGCAGGTCCGCTCATGTCCCACCGTTGCCCGGCCCGAACCTCGCCGAAACCCCGCCGGTACTCTCGGGCGTATGAGGCGGCTGTGGTCACCGGCGTGGATCGCGCGCCACGTGCTCGCGGTCGGGCTCGTGGCCGGCTTCCTGGCCCTCGGCTGGTGGCAGATCAGCCGAGCCGCCGGGGGCAACACCCTCAGTTGGGCGTACGCGTTCGAGTGGCCCGTGTTCGCCGCGTTCGTGGTGTTCATCTGGGTGCGCGAGGTGCGCCTCACGCTCCGCGGTAAGCCCGAGGTGCCGGTCTCACCGGCCCCGTCGGGCTCAGCGGCCACGGCCTACCGCCGCCCCGTCCGCACCGCGCGGCAGCCCGTCGGGTACGACGATGGCGCCGACCCGGAGCTTGCGGCGTACAACCGATATCTGGCCTGGCTCAACGAGCACCCGGACGCCCGGCCCGCCGACTACCCGGGGTGAGTAGAGGAGTAACCGTGGGGGGAGCCCTGCTGCGCTACCGCGCGATCGCGTACATCGTGGGCGTGGTCCTGATCGTGCTCGTGGTGATCGGCATGCCGCTCAAGTACGTCTGGGACGAGCCTTCCATCGTGGAGACCGTAGGCCCGGCACACGGCTTCCTCTACATGATCTACCTGGTCGCGGTCTTCGACCTGGCCCGCCGCGCCCGGTGGGGGCTGCGTCGCATGCTTCTGGTCATGCTCGCGGGCACGATTCCGTTTCTTTCCTTCTACGCCGAGCGGGTCGCGACCCGGTGGGTGCGCGAGCCCGTCGCCGTCACCGGTTGAACTCACCGGCGCGCAGCGCCGCGCAGAACACCCTCCATGCTGTCGCGGTGACCTCAATGAACGGCCCGTCCGGCGACGCAGAGTTACGGATCGCGACGTGAGCCTCGTCCAAGGCCACCTCGACACAGTTCAGCGACTCACACTGCCCGCTCTTACGCCACTTCGTCGGTCCATCCGCCACGGCAACCTGCCCCTCCGCGGGCTGGTGCGCGCCGGCCATGACGGCACCGCCCCGCACTCGCGCTGCTATCAAATGTTCCATGCCGAGGCATATGCAGAAAGGAGGGCGTACATGAATGAATGACCTCCTCGCCGCTACCAATGTGCCACACGCCGTCGCGGCTTCCGTGAACAACAAAAAGAGGCATCCGTCGTGGATGCCCCGCTGGTGCCGGAGGAGAGCTCCCCGGGCGGAGAGACCCGGGGAACAGGACCCTACTGAAGGTCGAACTGACCTGCGCGAACGCCGCTGATGAACGCTGCCCACACCGGGCGGGCGAAGGCCAACTGCGTGTCCGGAACCGAGTTGTTGCGAATAGCAACCTCGTCGGCGCGCTCGGCTACCTCGACGCAGTTGTGCGCCTCGCAGCGTGCGCTCTTCCGCCACACGTCGGTGACGGAATGTGTCTGGGACATCCGGTGCTCCTCTTAAGCAGCCGCAAATGTCGCGGCAGAGCGCCGTGACGCCACACTGTAGCGCATGAAGAGTGGACCGATGCGCCCAAACCGCCGCACTTACGGCCGAGTCCGAACTGCCCCTTTGACGGATGCTCAGGCACCCCGGGCACGATGCTGGAAAAGCTAGCAGGGCAGGTGTAGCCTTCACAAGACTAGCTAAATGGCAGGTCGCGTCTAGCCAGGTGGCATTCTGCACAGATCATTTTCTTGCACGGACGGGTCTACTGCACGGTGACACATCGTGGGCGCGTGACGCGCGCAGCCGGGGAGGGTCGCCGATGACGACGGTGCACGGGCCTACGGTCGGCCGGCGCCGGCTGCGGTCCGCGCTGCGCCGGGCGAGAGACGCCGCCGGGCTGACCCAGGAGCAGGTGGCGGCCGCCATGGACTGGTCGCTCTCCAAGCTGATCCGCATCGAGGCCGGCTCCGTGTCGATCTCCACCAACGACGTCAAGGCGCTGCTCGGTCACTACCGGATGACCGACCAGCACCAGATCAACGAGCTGGTCGAGCTGGCCCGGGTCTCCCGGCGCCGCACCTGGTGGTCGCAGTACAAAGACACCCTCCCCAGTGCCTACGCGGCGTACATCGGGCTGGAGGCGGAGGCGTTCAAGCTCTCCTTCTTCCAGCCCTCCGGCATCCCCGGCCTCCTACAGACCGACTCCTACGCGCGGGCCGCCGTCACCGCGGCCTCGACCACCGTGGGCGACACGATGGACGCGGAGCAGATCGAGCTCCGACACGCGATCCGCATGCGGCGGCAAAAGGAAGTGCTCGACCGCCCCGACCGGCCACACATCGACGTGGTGCTCGACGAAGCCGCGCTGCACCGGCAGACCGGCGGCCCGGAGAGCCTGCGCGAGCAGCTGCGTCACCTGGCCGACGTCGGACGGCGCGCCCAGGTGACGATCAGGGTGCTCCCGTTCACGGCGGGCGACTACGCCCCTCAAGGCCCGTTCGTGATCCTGCGCTTCCCTGACGATGACGACACCGACATCGTCTATCTCGAGGGAGTGCTCGCCCAAGACGTGCTCGACCGCCCCACCGACGTAGCGGCGTATCAGCAGATGTTCGACCGACTCTGGGAGATGTCCCTCCAGCCCGACGAGTCCCTCGAAAAGATCACCAAGATGGCCGACCAGCTCGGCTGATCGGCGAAACAACGCAGGAGCGGCGGCATGACTGCGACATATGGACCCACCGTTGGTCGGCGACGGTTGCGGTCCGCGTTGCGCGCGGCGCGTGAGGCGGCAGGCTTCACGCAGGAGCAGGTTGCCACGGAGATGGACTGGTCCCTGTCGAAGATCATCCGGATCGAGTCAGGTGCCGTCGGCGTCTCGCCCATCGACGCGCGCGCCCTGCTGCGGCTCTACGGGGTGACCGACAAGCCGCGGGTCGACGAGCTCGTCGGGCTGGCCCGTTCGTCGCGGGTGCGCCGGTGGTGGTCGTCGTACGCGGGCGCCCTCCCCGCGCCGTACACGGCCTACATCGGGCTGGAGGCGGAGACCTCGTCGGTGCTCTGCTACACGCCCACCAAGCTCCCCGCGCTCTTCCAGACCGAGGCTTACGCGGCCAAGGCGCTGCGCCGCCAGCCGGGCGCCGACGAGGAGAGCCAGATCGCGGTGCGGCTCGCCCGCCAGCGGGAGGTGCTGGGCAAGGACGACCCGCCACACATCACCGCGGTGATCGACGAGGCGGTCGTGCGGCGCATCGCCAGCGACCCGCGTACGAAGCGGGAGCAGCTGGAGCGGCTCGTCTCGCTGTGCGGCGAGCCCAACATCACCATCCAGGTGCTGCCGTTCGCGGCGGGCGTCGACGGCTTTCCCAACCCGTTCGCGATCCTGGAGTTTCCCGACCCGACCGACGACGCCGTGATGTACCTGGAAAACGGCCTCGGCGACGACGTGGTCGACCAGCCCGACCTGGTAAAGCCCTACCGGCACGAGTTTGACCGGCTGCGCGAGATGGCGCTGAGCCCGACCGAGACCCAGGACATGATCAAACGGATCGTGGGCGAGCTCGACTGAGCCCGCCCACGATCGGTGTGGCCCCCCGGCCCCACCGCGCCCCTCGTCCGCCGTTGACCCGCTTTGCCGCGCGGCGGCCGAACTCGGGACGAAGTCTCTATGGCTAGCGCATGCGCCAGATGTTCATCGTTACCAGCGGCTCGGCCAGCCCGCCGAGCCGGTATGCCTCTTGCGCCCGGAGCAGCGCCCGGGTGACCTGCCCGTACTGCCGCTCCTCGTCGCTGCTGAAGAGCAGCACCGTCATCCCGCGAAACTCGCCCCACAGCTCGTAGGCCCGCGGCCGCAGGCGGTGGCCGATCGTCGCCACGAGGAATGGGACGAACGCCACCGCCGTGAGCGCCAGGTAGGCCTGTGCACTCAGGTGGTTGAGCTCGGTGGTCATGCCGAGCGTGATCCCGATGGCGGCCAGCACGATCGCGGTCACCGTCACCGACCGCACGGTGAGCTGATGTGCTGGGCCTCGGGCCGTGTGCAGGTGCCTGAGCTCGCCGACCGGGAACCGGCGCCCACCGACGATGAACCAGTCGCGGGTAACCAGGATGCCGGGCTGTTGGTACAGCGGAGCAGGCGGTTTCGGGCTCGTTACGTCTGCTTGCGTTACGGGCTGTGCTGCTGGTGACCGCGCGGGGTAGCGAGTAGTCTGCACTTCAATGCCTCCTACGGCTCGTGAGGCGGGCTGGTGTGGTGGTTCTTGAGATCGGCACCTGGTGGCAGCCAGGTGCCGATCGTCTTTCTCGCTCTGTTCCGTCTGGCGATCAAGTGCCGCTTCAGCAACCTCAAGGGCCCTGCTGCCATTGTGCGAGATGCCATCTAGTCGAGGGAAGGGGTGCAATCAGCCACCTGGCAGATTGGCAGCGGTCGGCTAGCTGCATCGCGGGGCTTTCAGGCCCGCATATCCGATTTGTCAGCGCCGTCGCCCACCCAACGCGTAGACCGACAAATCGCCCTTCACCCGTCTGGCCGACCGACCTGGGTGTACGACCTAATCACTTAGAGTGACACAGACATTCGCCCCGTTCGCGGGCGTCCGTCACAAGTCATCCTTCCGCCACTTTCGCCCGCCCGGCCCCGACGCTAGGTTGGAGCCGCTGGTCCGGTAGTCAGTCACTCCCCCGGGTGACGCCGGTCCGGTGCCGCCTAATCGCACGACGATTACTCTCCGTCAGCGAGTTGGGGACCCACCGAATGCACTGGGGTGAATCCGCGGCCCGCCCGCCCCTCGGCGGACCCGGTAGGGCGATCTTCCCGCCCGAATCCGTCAGCTCACGTCGCCTCGCCGCTCGCGGCGAGCCGCCGCTAGCGCAAGCTGCCGAGTTTGATGGGTCGCGCGCAAGCTCGCTCACCCGGTAGGCGGCGTTGGGGAAGAAGGGTTCACCGTTTGTCTTCCGCGCGGAAGCTGCTCCACGCCCTCGTGCTGATCGGGCTCGGGATCGGGCTGACCGTGCCGGCAGCGGCCGCACAGGCCGAGCCGTCGCCGAGCGAGCTGACGGAGCAGATCAACAAGGCATCCACCGAGCTGGAGAAGGTCGTCGAGTCGTACAACAAGCTCAACGAGCAGCTCAAGCAGACCAAGGCCGCCGCCACGGCGCTCAGCGCCAAGATGGGCCCGCTGGAGGCCCAGCTCGCCAAGGCGGACACCGAGGTGGGCCAGATGGCTTCGGTGGCGTACCGGACGGGCCAGGTGGGCACCGCGAGCGCCCTGCTGAACGGCAGCGGGCCGCTCGCCGACCGGCTCGGCATGCTCGACCAGCTGGCCCGCGACCGCAAGCGGCAGCTGGAGGGTTTCACCGAGGCCGAGCGCCGGTTCACCGAGCAGAAGGCGACGCTCGACGCCACCCAGGCCAAGCAGACCGCCCAGCTCAAGGAGCTCGCGGCCGGCAAGAAGAAGATCGAGGGCGACCTCGACAAGCTGTACAAGATGCGCGAGGAGGCGTACGGCTCGGCCACCACCTCCAGCGGCGGCTACACCGGGTCGATCCCCTCGATCTCCGGTAAGGCGGGCGTGGCGGTGCGGTTCGCGTACAACGCGATCGGCACGCCCTACGTCTGGGCCGGCGAGAGCTCCAGCGGGTACGACTGCTCGGGCCTCACGCTCGCCGCCTGGCGAGCGGCCGGCAAGTCGCTGCCGCACAACGCCGCGATGCAGTGGGACGTGGTGGCACACATCGGCCGCGGCTCCCTCCAGGCGGGCGACCTCGTCTTCTACAACGGTCTCGGCCACGTCGCGATCTACGTGGGCAGCGGCAAGGTGATCCACGCGCCGCAGGCCGGCGAGAGCGTCGAGCTGGCATCGGTCGACATGATGACCCCGTACGGCTACGGCAGAGTCAGATAAATCTTCAAGTGCGCCGATCGAGGGCGGCTTGCGGCGGGTCCATCGCGGACGCGCCGTCGGCAGCCCTCGATCGGCGCACAAGTCCTTGATCGGCGGGAGGACGGGCCGGCCGGAAGTGTCGTACCGCGGGTTCACCGTCGAGGCATGACCGAAGTCTTTCTGGCGGCCACCGAGCCGTTCTCGTTCGACCTGTCCCTGCGCGCCCTGGCCGGCTTCGCGCCCTGCGCCGGTGGCCATGTGATCTCCGGGGGCCGGGTGCGCAAGGCGTTCCTGCTCGGCTCCGAGGCGGTGGTCGCCGACGTCGGGCCTGCTTCCGAGGGTCCGGGCGTCGTGCTCACCCTCCACGCCGACCGCCACCTCTTACCCACCGAGCGGGCGGTGGTGCATCGCGCCGTCGGGCGGTGGCTCGGCCTCGACGACGACCTCGGTGCCTTCCTCGACGTCGCCGGGCGCGACCCGGCCATGGCCGGGCTGCTGCGCGCCGCGCACGGGCTACACCAGGTGCGCTTCTCCTCGCTCGCCGAGGGCGCGGTCTACTTCGCGCTCGTCCAGCGGAGCACCCAGTGGTATGCGGCGGCCCGCAAGCGCCGGGTGGCCGCCGAGCTCGGGCCGTCCCTGACGCTCGACGGGGTGGAGCACGTCGCGTTCCCTTCGCTCGCCACGGTCGCCGCGCGAGACGACGCCGATCTCGTCCGCTTCGCGGGCAATCGGCTGCGCGCCCGCCGCCTGCGCGAGGTGGTCGAGGGGGTGGCCTCGCTCGACGAGGAGTGGCTCCGCACCGGGCCGTATGAGGACGTTCGCAAGGCGCTGCTGGCCCTGCCGGGCGTCGGCGCGTTCACCGCGCACGCGCTGTTGTTGCGCGTGCTCGGCCGCCCCGATGGCGTGCCGCTCCACATGCCCCAGTTCGAAGACGCCGCTCGCGCGGTGTATGGCAACCCACCGCCCAGCCCCGCCGAGTTGCGCGCGGCATACGGGTCTTCGATCGGCTGGTGGGCCTACTACGTGCGCACCGCCCGCTCGTGGCAGCCGGAAGACACCCTGGTGGCCGCATAGACGGGCGAGCGGCCGGTGTCCTATTCGGACACCGGCCGCTCAGCGGGCAGATGGTGGGGGGTGTGTGTCAGGCGGCCTGGAGGCCCTCGGCCCGAGCCAGCTCGCGCAGCCGGCCCAGCGCCTGGATCTCCAGCTGGCGGATCCGCTCGCGGGAGAGGGAGAAGCGCGAGGCGACCTCGGTGAGCGAGTGCTCGCGCCCGTCCTCCAGGCCGTAGCGGGCCCGCATGATGCCGGCCGACCGGTCGTCGAGGTGGTTGAGCAGGCCCTCGATCCGCTGCCGCTCGAGGGCGGTCAGCACGACCTCCTCGGGCGACGGCGCGTCGCTGTCGGCCACCAGGTCACCGAGGTTGGTGTCGCCGTCGTCGCCGACCGGCGTGTCGAGCGACACGGTGTCCTGCGACCAGCGCACCAGCTCGTGCACCCGCTCCACCGGCACGCCCAGCGCCACCGCGATCTGCTCCGGCTCCGGGTCGGAGCCGAGCTCGCGGGTCAGCTGGCGAGCCACGTTACGCATCCGGTTGACGTCTTCGACGAGGTGCACCGGCAGCCGCACGGTGCGCTCCTGCTGGGCGATCGCCCGGCTGATGGCCTGGCGGATCCACCACGTCGCGTACGTCGAAAACTTGAAACCGCGCTCGTAGTCGAACTTCTCCACGGCGCGCACCAGGCCGGTGTTGCCCTCCTGGATCAGGTCGAGCATCGGCATGCCCGACCGCACGTAGCGGCGGGCGATCGACACGACCAGCCGGAGGTTGGCCCGGATGAAGAGGTCCTTGGCGCGCTCGCCCTCGAAGACGATGCGCTCGAGCTCCTCCTGGCCGACGCCCTTCGGGATCTGCCCCTCGTCGAGCAGGTGCTCGGCGTAGAGCCCGGCCTCGATGGCCTTCGAGAGGTCGACCTCGGTGGCGGCGTCGAGCAGTGGCGTCCGGGAGATCTCGTGTAGGTAGACGCCAACCAGGTCGCGCTCTTCGGCGACCTCGTCGGTGCGCATCACCACATTGCTTTCCACGTTGCTCACGATCCCCTCGTTCGCCCCTCTTGCTCTCTTGCCTGCGGTCCCCACGTTCATCAGCCCTCCCCCGTAACTTCCGCTATCCCCCGCGGTGCTGACACCTACACAACAGATGAGACGCGTAAGGGATTCCATCTGCTGAGTCGAAAGTGTCACGAATGCCTGAGTACTAGCTGAGAGCGCGGTGCATAGTTGCTGTGCACTGCCCTCATCAGGACGTTCGGGGTCCGACCCGGTGGTGGATTGGGCGGCCGCTGTGCATACTTCGCCCGAATAATGACAACATCCGAGCTCCATAAGGCACAGCGATCCGGGTCACTACCTGTCTGCGATCCTCGTCACTTCACAGTACGCACGTACGCCGACGCCGGTTCACTGTCGGATCAAGGATTACCCGGCCCTCAACGGCGCTAACTCAAGCCCGCTCGGCATCCATCTCAACCGTGACGGTCGTCACGCCCGACCGGTGGCGAGCAGGGCGACGGCACCCCGCACCTGACCCGCCGAGCGCGCCAGCGCGCCCCGTGCGTCGGCCACGCTCGCGCCCGAGACGAGCGCCACAAGAGCGGCCTTGAGGTCGCCGTCCGCGTCGGCGAGGGCCCGGCGGCAGGCTTCCTCGCCGTACCCGGTGGCCTCCTCCAGGATGGAGATCATGCGGCCGCGCAGCTTCGCGTTGGTGGCGACCATGTCGATCATCAGGTTGGAGTAGACCCGGCCGAGCCGCACCATCACCGCGGTGGAGAAGGCGTTCAGCACCAGCTTCTGCGCGGTCGCCGCCTTCATCCGGGTGGAGCCGGTCACCACCTCCGGCCCGGTGTCCACGCCGATGAAGACGTCCACCTCGGCGGCCGCCGCGGCGGCGGGGTCGGCGGCCACCAGCACGGTGCCGGCACCCGCCGCACGCGAGGCGCGCAGCGCGCCCAGCACGTACGGGGTGCGCCCGCTCGCGGCCAGCCCCACCACGAGGTCGCCGGCGTGCACGCAGTCGGCGGCCTCGCGCTCGCCGCCGCCGTCGCTGTCCTCCGCGTCCTCGACCGGCCGGAAGACCGCCCCGGTGCCGCCGGCGAGATGGGCGCAGAACCAGTCTTCCGGCGAGTTGAACGTCGGCGGCAGCTCCGCCACGTCGAGCACTCCCAGCCGTCCGGAGGTACCCGCGCCGAAGTAGTGCACCCGGCGACCGGAGCGGATCGCCACGACCGCCAGGTCGACGGCGGCCGCGATCTCGTCGAGCACGGCCGCCACCGCGGTCGGCACGGTGCGATCGGCCTCGTTGATGACCCGTACGACGTCGCGGGTCGACATCAGGTCCAGGTCGACGCTGTCCGGGTTGCGGCGCTCGGTCGGCGAGCCGACCCGGACGACCGCGCGCCCGTCCGCTTCCGCCGTCACCGGGACCGCCGGGCCGCACCCACGCGGTGGGTCTGCACGGCCTCGGCGGTGACCTCGAGCGCGCGGCGCGCCTTGGTCCGGTTGCGGGCCGCGACGCCGACGAAGAGGCAGTCGACGACGGTCAGCTGGGCCAGGCGGCTGGCCATCGCACCCGATCGGTACGTGGTCTCGCGCGCCGCCGTGGTGAGCACGAAGTCGGCCACCTCGGTGATCGGGGATCTGGGGAAGTTGGTCAGGGCGACCGTGGTGGCGCCCCGCGCGCGGGCCTGCTGGAGCACCTCGATGACGTCGGAGGTGGTGCCGGAGTGCGAGATGCCCATCGCCACGTCACCCTTGCCGAGCAGCGCGGCCGAGGTGAGCGCGAGGTGCACGTCCGGCCAGGCGAACGCGGTGCGCCCGATGCGGTGCAGCTTTTGCTGGAAGTCGGAGGCGACGAAACCACTCGCGGCGGCGCCGTAGATGTCTACCCTGCCGGCACTGTTGATGGCGTCGACCACCTGCTCGCAGACGGCGGGGTCGAGCTGCTCGGCCGTCTCCTCCACCGCGCGGGCGTCGTTGAACGAGATCGTCGCGATGATCTGGGCCAGGTCGGCACCGGGCGGGATGTCGCCGCCGACCACGCGCGCGTCCGGCGGCTCGACCCGGCGCGCGGCCTCGGCGGCGAGCCGGATGCGCAGCTGCGGGTAGCCCTCCATGCCGACCGAGCGGCAGAAGCGGATGACCGTGGCCTCGGATGTCTCCGCGGCGGTCGCGAGATCGGTGATCGTGCGCCGCGCGGCGTCGGCCGGATCGGCCACGACGAGGCGCGCGACGCGCTGCTCCGCGGGCGACAGCGACGGAAGCAGGCCGCTGATGTGCACAATCAGCCCGCTCGACTCGTGAGTCGCGGAAACCTTCGTCGTTTTCGCCACGGATGAAACTTACTTTCACAGAGGTCGGACCGTCAACCGTGACCTCGCTATCTGCGACGGTACGCCGTGGACCTTTCCACCGCGTCCGGCTTTCGCCCGCCGAGCGTGCCATTCCTTACACCCGTTCGGTTGGATGGCGGGGATACGGTGTGGCAATGGCCGATCGCACCGCATTGATCACCGGTGGCACGGGCGGGTTGGGCGGTGCCGTCACCGCCGCTTTCGTCGCGGCGGGTTGGCGCGCCGTCGTGCCGGTGCGCAAAGATCCGCCCGAGGGCGGCAGCGCCGAATACCTGACCGCGGACCTCACCGATCCCGCGGCGGTCGAGTCGGTGGTTTCGGCCGCCGTGTCCGACCCGGCCGCGCCTCTGCGGGCCGTGGTCAACCTCGTGGGCGGGTACGCGCCGGGCGGTCTCGTGCACGAGACCCCGATCGAAGACTTCGAGCGGATGCTGTCGCTCAACCTGCGCCCCACCTACCTCGTCACCCAGGCGGCGCTGCCACACCTGATCGAGGCCGGCGGCGGGGCCGTGGTCTGCGTCTCCTCCCGGGCGGCGGTCTCACCCTTCCCCGGCGCGGCCGGCTACGTCACCTCGAAGGCCGCCGTGCTGGCTTTCGCCAACGCGGTAGCGGTGGAGTACAAGGCAAAGGGGGTGCGGTGCAACACCGTGCTGCCGAGCGTGATCGACACCCCGGCCAACAGGGCCGCCCAGCCTGACGCGGACCCGTCGCGGTGGGTACGGCCGGAGGAGATCGCGACGGTGATCCGGTTTCTCGCCGGCGAGGAGTCGGCGCCGACCAGTGGCGCGGCGATCCCGGTCTACGGGCGGGCGTAGCTCCGGTCGGCCAGCGCCGCGAGGCGCTCCTGGATACGGGCGGTCACCTCGTCCGGCGTACCATTTCCGTCAATCACCACGAAAGAGCCGAATTCAGGCAGCGACCGGTACGCGACGGTCGACGTCGCCAGGAAGTCCTCGCTCTCGTGGTCTTCGGCCCGCAGGTCGATGCGGCGGACCGCCTCGGCCGGATCCACCGCGAGGAAGAACGTCACGTCCGGCCGGGGAAACAGCGCGTACGCCCGGCGGGCCAGCCACTCGGCGACCCGGCTGCCGTCGTGGGCGCGGATGCTCGCGTACTGGCAGACCGCGTACCGGTCCATGACCGCGACCCGGCCGCGCAGGCGGGAGCGGAGCAGCGCTCGGGCGATGGCCAGCCAGCGAAGGATCGACTCGACCAGGAGGAGCCCAGCCCGGCCGAGCAGCCGCTGAGCGTCGCCGCCGCGGCCCAGGCGCTTGGCCAGCCGGCTGAACCACCTGCGGCCGCCGGCGTTCTGCCAGTAGGTGGCCGGAAGGCCGGCCTCGGTCAACGCGGTGGCCAGGCGGTGGGCCTGGGTGGTCTTGCCAGAGCCGTCGACGCCCACGAGCGCGACAACCCGTGGGTGCCCGGTCACAGCGGGCCGAACTCTGGAGTAGATCACAGCAGCCCACAGTACTCGGGCTGCACAACATCGTACTTTCGGCTAGATTTCCGTGAACCGTTTGGTCTAGGGTGAGATAGCTGATCGGTTAATCAACCCCTGAATGATCGGACAGCTGAGAAGACGGACAGGAACTGACACGAGTCCGGACACAGGTGCAGGGAGGACCACCATGACCGCGACACACGTGCACCAGACGAAGAGCAGTGCCCACCTGGACCAGCGCCAGGCGACCGATAACGCGGCGGATCTGATGGCCGCGATGGCCTCGCTGCCGCCGCACCACCCGTCCCGGGCCCGCGTGCGCGACCAGGTGATCGAGTCCTGGCTCCCGCTGGCACAGCACCTCGCCAACCGCTTCGCCGGCCGTGGCGAGCCGATCGAAGACCTGGTGCAGACGGCGACAGTCGGGCTGATCAAGGCGGTCGACAAGTTCGACCCCGAGCGCGGCGTCGAGTTCGCCGCCTATGCGATCCCCACCATCATCGGCGAGATCAAGCGCCACTTCCGCGACCGCACGTGGGACATCCGGGTGCCCCGCCGCCTCCAGGAGCTGCGGCTGAGCATCTCCGAGGCGACGAGCACGCTGCTTCAGACGCTCGGCCGCTCGCCGACGGTCGCCGACATCGCCGCCCACATCGGGATCAGCGAAGAAGAGGTGCTGGAAGGGTTGGAAGGCGCCCGGGCGTACAACGCCGTGTCGCTCTCCATGCCGACCAGCGACGGCGACCGTGCCACCGAGCTTGGCGACATGCTCGGCAGCGAGGACAGCGAGTTCGAGCTCGCCGAGCTGCGCGTCGCGCTCGGGCCGGCGCTCGCCGCGCTCGACCAGCGCGAGCAGAAGATCCTGACGCTCCGCTTCTACGGCAACATGACGCAGTCGCAGATCGCCGACCAGATCGGGGTCTCGCAGATGCACGTGTCCCGGCTGCTCGCCCGGGCACTCGCCAAGCTGCGTGGCCACCTCGGCGAGGACGCCGCCTAGGCGCTCGCCACCCCCAGACGCTCGACGGCGGTTCGCCGGATGAGCGGCCCTTCACGCGCGGACGGACCGGTGCGCCTCTATCAAGGGGCAGGGGCCACCGGTCCGTCCGTGCGTGTCAACGGGCCTTCACCTGGGTATTTGTTCTTCCTTCCCCCGAGCGACGACGCTGAGGAGCTTTTATGAGCGTGGACGACGGACTGCTCATCACACTCAAACGGGTCGCCGCAACGCTCAAGCAGGCAGAGATCCCGTTCGCACTCGGCGGCAGCTTCGCCGTGTACGCGCACGGCGGCCACTCCGGTGACCACGACGTCGACTTCCTCCTTCGCGAGGAGGACGTCGAGCGGGCGCTGGAAGCGTTGGTGGCGACCGGTTTCCGGGCCGAGCGGCCGCCGGAAGACTGGTTGGTCAAGGTCTACGACGAGGATCGGATGGTCGACCTCATCCACCACCCGCTGGACACTCCGGTGACCGCGGAGACCCTCGCCGACACCGTCCCCCGGGTCGTCGACGCGATCGTCATGCCGTGCGTGACCGCCACGCAGCTGATGATCCACAAGCTGCTGAGCTTCACCGAGCACTACTGTGACTTCACCCGCGGCCTGCCGCTGGCCCGGTCTCTGCGCGAGCAGATCGACTGGGACCGGGTGCGTAAGGAAACCGCGCCGTCGCCGTACGCCGAGGCGTTCCTGCTGCTGCTCGAACGACTGGAGGTCGTTCCATGATCGATGAATATGTGGAGGCGGCCGTACAGCGGCTGCTGACCGAGCACGGGGGCCTCGCCGAGCAGGGCATCACGGTGGCTCGCCGGGAACGCACGATGGTCCTCTGCGGTGAGGTGGAAAGCCCCGCCCGCCGGGATGAGATCGTGCGGCTGGTCGAGGAGAACTTCCCCGACGTCCCCCTGTGGGTCGACATCGGCATCACCCGCGCGAACGCACCGAGCGAGGCGGAGGACCTGCTGTGAAGGACCCGAACGACCCGCCTATCCGCATCGCGGCGGTGGGCGACGTCCACATGGACCAGGACGTGCTCGGCCGCTTCCGCCCCGCCCTGGATCAGCTGCCCGAACACGCCGACGTGCTGCTGCTCGCCGGTGACCTGACCCGGCACGGCACCGAGGCGGAAGCGCGCTGCGTGGCACAGGAGTTCGGCCAGCTCGGCGTCCCGGTGATCGCCGTGCTCGGCAACCACGACTACCACTGCGACCAGGTCGACAAGGTCGTCGACGTGCTCACCAACGAGGGCGGCATCACCGTCCTCGAAGGAGACAGCACGGTCGTGGAGACGCCGGCCTGCCGCCTCGGTGTTGCCGGCGCGAAGGGCTTCGGCGGCGGGTTCGCGGGGCGGTGCGCCAGCGAGTTCGGCGAGCCGGAGATGAAGGCGTTCGTGCGCACGACGAGCACGGTGGCCGAGCGGCTGGGCCAGGTGCTGCGCGACCTCGACTGCGACGTGCGGGTCGCGCTGACCCACTACGCGCCGGTGCCGGACACGTTGGCCGGCGAGCCGCCCGAGATCTACCCATTTCTCGGCTCGTACCTGCTCGGTCAGGCCATCGACTCGGCGCCGACCGCCCTGGCGGTGCACGGGCACGCACACGCCGGCAGCGAGCGGGGCGCCACCCCGGGCGGCGTTCGGGTGCGTAACGTCGCGCATCCGGTCATCAAGCAGGCCTACAGCGTCTTCCGGCTTGGCTGAGAATAGGTTTCTGCCGGCGAGCGCGGGGGTACCTCACAACACATGGAATTTCTTCTGTGGATTATCGCAGTTGTGCTCGTGGTCGCCGGCATCCTGGCGCTCTTCCGCCGGCAGGTCCTGTGGGGCGTCGTCCTCATCATCGTGGGGCTGCTCGTTGGCCCCGGTGGCGTCAGCATCTTCACCTAGTCACCAGGTGCTTTCGCACCGCTACCCCTCGGCGTATCTGAGCGGTCTGGGCGACTTGCGGCCACCCCAACGGCTGTAAGTCGCCCAGATCTTGGTAAGGGGCGCACAACCTGTGCGGCCGCCCGGCCACCGGCGTGCCTCAATCACTGCCGTGGCTGAGATCCATCACCTGACGTACGGTGCCGTCAATCCCGTCGTCGCGTACCTGATCGCCTTCGTCGGCTCGCTGCTCGGTCTGGTCTGCACGAGCCGGGCCCGGGCCGCCCGCCATCGCCGGCGGCGCGCCCGCTGGCTCGTCCTCGCCGCCATCACGATCGGCGGGGCCGCGATCTGGCTCATGCACTTCACCGCCATGTTCGGCTTCGACGTACCGGACAGCCCGGTCCGGTACAGCCCGACGCTCACCGTCGCGAGCCTCGTCGTTGCGGTCGTTACCGTGGGATCCGGCCTCTTCGTCGTCGGCCGCGGCGAGCCGAACGGCGGCCGTATCGTCCTTGGCGGCCTGCTCACCGGCGCCGGCGCGGTGGCGATGCACTACACCGCGATGGCCGCCGTGCGGGTCGCCGGCCGCATCGAGTACTCCGGCGCGCTCGTCGGAGCCTCCACCCTCATCGCCGTCGCGTGCGCGACCCTGGCGCTCTGGCTCGTCATCGCGGTACGCGGCTGGCGTGCGGTCGTCGGCGGCGCGTTCGTGCTCGGGCTCGCCGTGTGCGGCATGCACTACACCGGCATGGCGGCGATGCGCGTGCGGCTGTGGACACCCGGTGAGACCCGGGTAGAAGGGCTCAGCCCGTCACTGCTCATCGTGCCGATCACGGTCCTGGCCGCGGTCACGCTGATCGGTGTGGCGTTCAGCGCGCTCCAGGCGATGACCGAGGAGGAGTTCGCCGACGACCGGTGGCCCGCGTCCCGGGCCGCCGGCCGGCCCGCGCCGATCGACGCGGGCCCGCCGTACGTGCGCGCTGTCGGAATGCGCCGCGTCCGCTGATCAGCAGCGCGGGACGCTCGGGATGAAGCCGTCGTATCCGGTGTAGACATACGCGTCGGAGACGAACCTGCCGGTGCCGATGCGGTCCCAGATGTTGCTCGTGCCGTACGTGCCGGTGACCGTCGTCCCGGTCGTCTGGCAGTAGATGGTGACGGTGGCGCCGTCGGCGACGGTGCCGACCGAGGCGTAGCCCGTGCCGGGTCCGGATCGGACGGTCAGCGGCGAGCCGGCCGTGTTGACGGTGCCCGACCCGGTGTTGCCGCCGGAGCAGGCGTTGTCGCTGGTGTACGTCTTCGTGCCCCAGTAGAGCGCGAGCGCGCCGTTGAAGCGCACCTGGATGTCCGCCCCGTTCAGGCGCTGCTCGTAGTGCAGGTGCGGGCCAGTCGAGCCGCCGGTGGTGCCGACGTAGCCGATGACGCTGCCGTAGCCCACCGTCTGTCCAACAGAGACGTTGAACGCGTTGAGGTGCGCGTAGTACGTGGTGTACCCGCTGCCGTGGTTGATGCGCACGTACTTGCCGTAGCTCGTGTTGCCGAGGTCGGTGACCCGGTCGACGGTGCCGGGCGCGCTGGCGACGACGGGGTCGCCGGTGTCGTCCGTGCGGTTGAAGTCGATGGCGTTGGCAGGGCTGTGGTTGGTGCGGGTCTGGCCGGACCACGACTGTCCACAGGGGAATGGGACCTTGAACGTCGGTGCGGCCTGTGCCGGGCCGGGCGCCACGATGACCACGGCGGCCGCGGTGGCGGTAACGGCGAGGAGTCGGAGCACGCGTCTTGCCATGGAAGTCCTCCTGCGTCGAAAACCTTCCTGCTTGCGCGGCAGTTTGACAGAAAGCTTCATCGAGCGGAAGGAGGGCCGACGGAAATTGGCGTGATCCGGTATACCTGGGCCCATGGCTTCCCCGGCGTACCTCGCGACCATGCCGCTGCACGCGATCACCGAGGTCTACGGGGAAGACGGCCTGCGGCAGCGGTTCGCGCTGGAGGTCGCCCGCTTCGCCGCCGCCGACCAGGATCGGCTGACCGAGGCGCTGGAGCTGGCCGCGCACCTGCACCGCGACGACCGCCGGACCCGCGAGCCGTACCTCAACCACCTGCTCCGGGTCGCGATCCGGATCATGTCGCACTACGGCGTGACCGACGTCGACGTACTCGTGGCGGCGTTGCTCCACGACACGGTCGAAGACCACCCCGAGGAGCTGGGCGGCGACGCCGAGGCGGCGCTGGCCGAGCTGGCCCGGCGGTTCAACCCGCGGGTCGCCGACCTGGTCCGCGCGGTGACCAACCCGGAGTACGACCCGGGGCGCGACCGCCACGAGCAATACCGGGCGCACGTGGCGGAGAGCCTCGACCGCCACCCGTGGGCACGCGTGATCAAGGTGTCCGACTTCACCGACAACGGGGTGGGCGTCATACACACCACCGGGCCGAAGGTGCACAGCTCAGCCACGAAGTACCGGCCGCTCGTGCCGGTCTTCCGGGAGCTGGTCGGCCGCCCGGACACGCCGCTCTCCGACCCGACGAAGGCGCACATCATGGACCAGCTCGACCTCGCGGAGAGCCGGTTCGCGGCCATCCTCGACGGCCATGGAAGCGCTCCCGACGTTTCCTAATCGTTACGGCTTCCTTACTCGAAAGCCTGGACGAAAGATCGGTGCAAGCGCTTACATGTGTAGACGCCCCAAGTCGGGACCGGCACGTGAGCCAACGCACCGTGCCGGCGAGGAAGGAGGACGGCATGGCGGTCTTTCCAAGACGACGCCAAGCCATCGTGATCGCCACCGTGGTCGGGTTGGCGCTCAGCGCCACCGCGTGCGGGGACGGCGACGACAGCGGAAGTGGCAGCAACGGAAGCTCGGCGGAGTGCTCCGCCTTTGACAAGTACGACGGCAACGACGGCAAGAAGGTCAAGATCTACGCGTCCATCCGTGACACGGAGGCCGACCTGCTTGAGCAGTCCTGGAAGCAGTTCAGCGACTGCACCGGCATCGAGATCGACTACGAGGGCAGCGGCGAGTTCGAGGCGCAGCTCCAGGTTCTTGTGGACGGCGGCAACGCGCCGGACATCGCCTTCATCCCCCAGCCCGGTCTGCTGGGCACGTTCGCGAAGTCGGGCAAGCTCAAGCCCGCTCCCGCCGACACCAAGGCTTCGGCGGAGGCCAACTACCCCGCTGACTGGCTGAAGTACGGCACGGTCGACGGCACGTTCTACGGCGCGCCGCTCGGCTCCAACGTCAAGTCCTTCGTCTGGTACTCGCCGAAGACCTTCCAGGAGAAGGGCTACGCGGTCCCCAAGACCTGGGACGAGCTCATCGCACTCAGCGACAAGATCGCTCAGGGCGGCGAAAAGCCCTGGTGCGCGGGCATCGAGTCCGGTGACGCCACCGGCTGGCCGGCCACCGACTGGATCGAGGACATCATGCTCCGCGACCAGTCGCCCGAGGTTTACGACCAGTGGGTGACCCACCAGATCCCGTTCAACGACCCGAAGGTCGCCGCCGCGGTCGACCGCGCCGGCACGATCCTCAAGAACGACAAGTACGTCAACGCCGGGTTCGGCCCCGTGAAGAGCATCTCGACCACGTCGTTCCAGGAGGCGGGCCTGCCGATCCTGGAAGACAAGTGCTACCTGCACCGCCAGGCGTCCTTCTACGCCAACCAGTGGCCGCAGGGCACGAAGGTGGCCGAGGACGGCGACGTGTTCGCCTTCTACTTCCCGGCCGTCGACCCGAGCAAGGGCGAGCCGGTGCTCGCGGCCGGTGAGTTCACCGCCGCGTTCGCCGACCGTCCCGAGGTCCAGGCGGTGCAGAACTACCTGGCCACGCCCGAGTACGCCAACTCCCGGGCCAAGCTCGGCAACTGGGTGTCGGGCAGCAAGGGCGCGGACATCAACAACTTCGCCAACCCGATCGACAAGCTGTCGGTCGAGATCCTGCAAGACCAGAGCAAGGTGCTCCGCTTCGACGGCTCCGACCTGATGCCGTCGGCCGTCGGCGCCGGCACGTTCTGGAAGGGCATGGTCGAGTGGATCAACGGTAAGGACACCGCGAGCGTGCTCGCCGGTATCCAGAGCTCCTGGAAGTAGCGCATAGACGGCCGGCCCGACCCCTTCCCTCGGGGTCGGGCCGGCCGATCCCCCTCGGGAGGGCGGATGGAATTCGCGGACATTTCCCCCAAGCTCACCATGTTGGTGTACGGCCTCGTCGCGTTCGCGGTCGTCGTCGGTGGGCTCTTGCTTCTGCTTGACGTCGTACCCACCTACTTCGCCCGCCGGCGGGAGCGCCAGCTCATCGCCGTCGCCGCCGGCGACGCGCCCGCGCCACCCGCGGGCCGCCTGCGCAAGCCCCGCGAGTTCGGGTACGCGATCTTCTTCCTCCTCCCGGTCGTGGTCCTGGTGCTGATCGGGCTGGTGGTGCCATTGATCCGGACCACCATCCTGTCGTTCCAGAACGGCGACAGCTCCGGGTGGGTTGGCCTGGACAACTACGGCTGGATGTTCAGCAACGGCGACATCCTCGGTGTGCTGTGGAACAGCCTCCTCTGGGTCGTGCTGGTGCCGCTGGTGGCGACCTCGGTGGGGCTCCTCTACGCCGTGCTCGTCGACCGCGCCCGCTTCGAGGCGGTCGCCAAGTCGCTGATCTTCCTGCCGATGGCGATCTCGATGGTCGGCGCGAGCATCATCTGGCGGTTCGTGTACGCGTACCGCGGCGAGGAGCAGGATCAGATCGGTCTGCTCAACCAGATCGTGGTGTGGCTCGGCGGCGCGCCGCAGCAGTGGCTGCTCGAGTCGCCGCTCAACACGTTGCTGCTGATCATGGTCCTGGTCTGGATCCAGGCCGGCTTCGCGATGGTCATCCTCTCCGCCGCCATCAAGGCGATCCCCGCCGACATCGTGGAGGCGGCCCGCCTCGACGGCGTCACCGCGTGGCAGATGTTCTGGCGGATCACGATGCCGAGCATCCGGCCCGCCCTGATCGTCGTGGTCGTGGCCATCACGGTCGCCACGATGAAGATCTTCGACATCGTGCGGACGATGACCAACGGCAACTACGACACCAACGTCATCGCCCTGGAGATGTACAACCAGGCGTTCCGTTATCAGGAGGTCGGGCAGGGCTCGGCACTGGCCGTGTTCCTGTTCATCCTGGTGATCCCGATCGTCATCTTCCAGGTCCGCAACCTGCGCCAGCAGCGGGAGGGCTGACATGGCTACCACGACTCCCGTCCTGCCCGGCCTCACCGCGGAGCCGCTGCCCAAGACGGTGGCCGGCCGCGTGCGCAAGCGGCTCAACACCCGCGCCGCCACGATCGTCTCGATCCTCATCGCGGTGCTGTGGACGGTGCCCACCTTCGGCCTGTTCATCTCGTCGCTGCGTCCCGAGCAGGCGATCAAGACCACCGGCTGGTGGACGTTCTTCAGCGACCCCCAGCTGACGCTGGAAAACTACAACGAGGTCCTCTTCGGACAGTCGGCCTCCTCCGGCCAGCTGGCCAACTACTTCGTCAACTCGCTCGTCATCACGATCCCGTCGGTGCTCTTCCCGGTGGCGTTCGCCGCGATGGCGGCCTACGCGCTCTCCTGGATCCAGTTTCGCGGGCGGGAGTGGCTCTACATCCTCATCTTCGCGCTCCAGATCGTGCCGCTCCAGATGTCGCTCGTACCGCTGCTGAGCTTCTTCTCCCGGGGCGTCTCGCTGGGCGGCATCACGCTCATGCCCGCCTGGCAGCTGGAAGACGAGCAGAAGTTCATCCAGGTGTGGTTCGCGCACACCTGCTTCGCCCTGCCGTTCGCCGTGTTCCTGCTGCACAACTTCGTGTCGCAGCTGCCCGGCGAGCTGATGGAGGCGGCCCGGGTAGACGGGGCCAGCCACCCGAAGATCTTCCGGACCATCGTGTTGCCGTTGATCACGCCGGCGCTGGCATCGCTGACCATCTTCCAGTTCCTGTGGGTCTGGAACGACCTGCTCGTAGCGCTCATCTTCGCGGGAGGCGGGGACGAAACGGCCCCGCTGACGGTACGGCTCGCCGAGCTGGCCGGCACCCGCGGCAACGAGTGGCAACGGCTGACGTCCGGCGCGTTCGTGTCGATCGTCATCCCGCTGATCGTCTTCCTCTCCCTCCAGCGGTACTTCGTCCGGGGTCTCCTCACCGGCAGCGTGAAGGGCTGATGGCCGTGTGCGGGTGGGTGGCCCGGCCACCCGCCCGCCGACGGTCGACTGGGGAGGTGCACGCGTGACAAAGATCGACGATGTCGCGCGACTGGCCGGCGTATCGACGGCCACCGTTTCCCGGGCACTGCGCGGCCTGCCGACGGTGTCCCAGGCCACCCGCGACCGGGTGCTCGCGGCCGCGGCCCAGCTCGGATACGCCGCCTCGCCAAGCGCGTCGCGCCTGGCCGGCGGCAAGTCCGGGGCGGTTGCGGTGGTCGTGCCGCGGATCACCCGCTGGTTCTTCGCGACCGTGGTCGAGGCCGCCGAGCAGGCGCTGCACGAGGCCGGCTACGACCTGCTGCTGCACAACCTCGGCGGCAGCGAGACCGAGCGGCAGCGGCTGCTGCACACGGCCGCGCTGCACAAGCGCGTCGACGCGCTGATGCTGGTGGCCACACCGCTCCAAGGCGTCGACCTCGAGGCGGTCACCGGCCTCGCCCTGCCCGGCGTGACGGTCAGCTCGGGCACCGGCGTGCCGGGCTGGCCCAGCATCCGGATCGACGACGTCGCCGCCGCGTACACCGCCACGTCACACCTCATCGGGTGCGGCCACCGGCGGATCGCGCACATCTCCGGCGATCCCGCCGACGAGCTGGCATTCACCACGCACATCGACCGCCGCCGCGGCTACTGGCAGGCGCTGGCCGAGGTCGGCGTCACCCCGGACCCGGCGCTGGACGTGGAGGAGGAGTTCACGGTCTCCGGCGGCGAGCGGGCGGTGGCCACGCTGCTGCGGCGGGGCGACCCGCCCACCGCCATATTCGCGGCCTGCGACGAGATCGCCATGGGCGCGATGGCGGCCCTACGGCAGGCGGGGCTCAAGGTGCCAGAAGACATCAGCGTGATCGGCATCGACGACCACGACCTGGCCGGTGTGGTGGGCCTCACAACAGTGGCCCAGCCAGCCGCCGATCAAGGCCGCCTCGCGGCCAACATCCTTCTCGGCCCGCTGACCGGCGGCGAGTACCCAGGAGAGGAAACCGTGATCCTGCCAACTCAGTTGATCGTTCGCGAATCTACCGCGCCGCCTCGGGCAAACTAGAGCGATGCCTGAGCAGAGCAAAGACTGGTGGCGCACAGCCGTCATCTACCAGATCTATCCCCGGTCCTTCGCCGACTCCAACGGCGACGGCATCGGCGACCTGCCCGGCATCACGGCGCGGCTCGACCACCTCGTCGAGCTCGGCGTCGACGCCCTCTGGCTGTCGCCCTTCTACCCCTCGCCGCAGGCGGACGCCGGCTACGACGTGTCCGACTACCGAGACGTGGATCCCCTCTTCGGCCGCCTCGACGACGCCGACAAGCTCCTCGCCGCGGCCCGCGAGCGGGGCCTGCGGGTGATCGTCGACCTGGTGCCCAACCACACGTCGAGCGAGCACCCGTGGTTCAAGCAGGCGCTCGCCGCCGGCCCGGGCAGTCCCGAGCGGGCCCGCTACATCTTCCGGACGCACAAGCCGAACAACTGGGAGAGCACGTTCGGCGGCCCGGCCTGGACCCAGGTGCCCGACGGCGAGTGGTACCTGCACCTGTTCGACGCGGGCCAGCCCGACCTCAACTGGGACCACCCCGAGGTGCGCGCCGAGTTCCGCGACATCCTGCGCTTCTGGCTCGACCGCGGTGTCGACGGCTTCCGGGTCGACGTCGCGCACGGGCTGATCAAGCAGGCCGACCTCGCCGACTGGCACTACCCGGTCGAGCCGCTCACCGGCCCGGCCACGGAGGGCATCCGCCCCCCGATGTGGGACCAGGACGCCGTGCACGACGTCTACCGCGACTGGCGGCGGGTCCTGGAGGAGTACCCCGGCGAGCGCGTGCTCGTAGCCGAGGCCTGGGTCTCGCCCGCCGAGCGGCTCGCGGCGTACGTGCGGCCGGACGAGATGCACCAGGCGTTCAACTTCGAGTACCTGGAGGCCGCCTGGACCGCGGCCGCCCAGCACGAGGTGATCACCCGGTCGCTGGCGGCCAACGGGACGGTCGGCGCGCCGACCACGTGGGTGCTGTCCAACCACGACGTGCTCCGCCACGCCTCCCGCCTCGGCCTGCCGATCGGCACCATGCGCCCGCGCGGCATCGGCGTCGGCGACCCGCAGCCTGACCTCGTGCTCGGCCTGCGCCGGGCCCGCGCGGCGACGCTGCTGATGCTGGCCCTGCCCGGCTCGGCCTACCTCTACCAGGGCGAGGAGCTGGGCCTGCCGGAGCACACGACGATGCCGGACGAGGAACGGCAGGATCCGATGTTCCGGCGTACCAACGGCGAACAGAAGGGGCGCGACGGCTGCCGGGTCCCGATCCCGTGGCAGAGCGACGCCCCGTCGTACGGGTTCGGCCCCACCAACGCGAGCTGGCTCCCCCAGCCCGCGAACTGGGCCGGATACGCGCTCGACCGGCAGCGCGGGGTGCCCGGCTCGACGTACGAGATGTACCGCGCGGCCCTGCGCCTGCGTGCCCAGCAGGGGCTCGGCCCCGGCTCGCTCACCTGGGCCGAAGGGCCAGAGGGCGTGCTCGCCTTCCGCAACGGCGACGTGTACGTGCTGACCAACTTCGGCGAGACACCGGCCTCCCTGCCCGCGGGCGCCCGCCCGCTGATCAGCAGCGAGGAGCTGCACGCCGACGGCACGGTGCCGACGGACGTCACGGTGTGGGCTGTGGTGTAGCCGGCTTGCTCCGCTCGGCGCGGGCCTCCAGCAACTCGTGGACGGTGGCGATGTCCGCCGGCGAGGTGCGGGAGGCCCGCAGGTACATCAGGCCGGTCGGCACGAAGAAGAGCTGGAAGGCGGCCAGCCCCACCGCGTAGTTGAGCGGCGGCGGCAACGGCCCCTGTAGCGCCCGAAACGCCACCCCGGCCAGGCCGTTGCCGACCGCGCGCCCCACGCCGTTGGTGAGGTTGCCCAGGCTGTACACGGTGCCGCGGTGCTCGGGCGGGTTGACGTCCGCGATAAGTGCGAACCAGTTGGGCGAGTTGGCCGAGGTCAGCGCCAGCGCGACGAGCGCGGTGAGCAGGCTCAGCCCCACGGTCGGCTCGGTGAACACACTGGACAGCACGGCCCGGACCACCGCGCCCGCACCGGCGCCGTCGGGCACGTCGATGCGGATCGGCACGAAGAAGAGCACGAGGTACAGCGGAACCGCCGCGAGGATGCCGACGGCCGCCACCATGGCCCGCCCGCCGGGGTCGCGCCGCTGGAGCCGGTCGCCGATCAGACCGCCGAGGATCGAGAAGCCCGCGCCGAGCTGAAACAGCGTGGCGAAGATGCTGCCCACCACGATGGCGGTGTCGTCGCTGTAGCCCTGTGCCTCGGCCCGCTCCCGGAAGAGCACCGGCAGCCACACCAGCGATCCGAACGCCACCTGTGCGGTCAGCCCTTGCAGCACGAGCCAGAGGTTGGTCCGGCGGTCCAGGATCGTGGGCAGGTCGTCGCGGCTGATCCGGTAGTCGTAGTCGACCACGCCGGCGAGCTCGGCGTCACTCTGGCCGCGCCGCACGTCGTACGTGAACAGGTACGCCACTGTGGCCGCCACCCCGACCACCGTGAGCACCAGGAACGGCACCCGCCAGTCCCCCCGCCCGAGCAGCCCGCCGACGAGCGTGCCGGCGAGCGTGCCGATCCCCTGCGACAGCCCCCAGAAGCTCATCACCAGCCCGCGGCGGCGCGGCGCGATGAGGTCGCTGACCACGGAGAACCCGACCGAGGCGACCGCGCCCAACCCGACCGCGGCGACGATCTGCGCCGCGAAGAACGTCACGTAGCCGCCGCTCAGCGCCGTGCCCCCGGTGCCCGCCGCCCACACCAGCGTGCCGATCATGAGCAGCGGCTTGCGGTGGTGTCGATCTCCCGTGTACGCCCAGGCGACGGCGGCGACCGCGCTGAAGAGGAAGGTGATCGCGGTGACCAGCCCGACGGCACTCTCGGCCACGCCGAACGACTCGCTGATGCTCCCGTAGAGCGGCGGCACGAGCCCGATGGCGACGTTGTCGAGCGAGGCGAGCACGACGAAGACCACCACGCTGTAGGTCCGGTGCGCCCGCCCGCCACCACTCATGACCGGCACCCAACCAGCACCAGATAACGAAGCGGTAGCGCCACGCCGCCGAGGGCCGGCCCATCCGTTCCGAAGTTGATAAGTTCAATTCGGTAGCGGCTGCCTGTATCAACTTCACAGCTATGCATCTGGAGAGCGGGTCGTGGTGAGCAGGGGACGCCCCAGCCGGGAGACGGTCTATGCGCGACTGGATAGCGCGCTGCTGGAGCTGAACCAGAGGCTCGGTGGCTTACCTAACCCGAAGGAGGCCCAGGGCATCTGGGAGGATATTTGGCACCAGGAGGCGCATCACTCCACGGCGCTGGAGGGCAACACCCTAATTCTCCGTGAAGTGGAAGCCCTTTTGGAGCAAGGCCGGGCCGTCGGCGCCAAGCCGCTGCGCGAATACAACGAGGTCCGCGGCTATGCGGACGCCGCGAAATGGGTTTACGGGCAGGCACTCGAGCCGGAGGGGTGGCACGACGGACGGCTGGTCACCGTCAGTGAGGTACGGCAGGTGCACCACACCGCGATGACTCCGGTGTGGAATGTGGCCCCACATCCGGACGCTACCGGCCGCGAGGGTCCGGGGAGCTTCCGCGAGCACGACATCCAGTCGTTCGCCGGCGGCATGCGGCCACCCGCGTGGCCACTGGTCCCGGCCCAGGTCGAGCACTGGGCTGCGGAGGTGTGCACGCTTGGCCAGCAGATCACCGCGGGCGTCGCGACTCCTCGCCCGCTGCCAGAGGCACTCGCCCACCTGCACAACGAGTTCGAGCGGATCCATCCCTTCATCGACGGAAACGGACGGGCCGGCCGCCTGCTACTCAACCTGATTCTCGTGCGCCTCGGTTATCCGCCGGTGATCATCTTCAAGCAGCAACGGGCGGCGTACCTCACGGCCTTGCAGCGCGCCGACAGTGGCGACTGTGGCGCGCTCGGTGAGTTGATCGCACGGGCGATGCACGACAATCTCAACCGCTTCATCGTGCCCAACCTGGCCGGTCCGGCTCGATTGGTGCCGCTGGCCGCGCTGGTGACGGACGAGTTCACGATGGCGGCCCTGCGGCAGGCCGCCCAGCGAGGACGACTGGACGCGCTGCAAGGACCCGACGGCGTCTGGCGGAGCTCCCGCAAGGCGGTGAACGCCTACCGCGCGTCTCGGGGCAAGCGGACGCGGCGGACGCCCTAGATACAAACCGTTTGTACTACAAGCTGTTTGTACTGCCCGGCCTGGTGACGACCAGGCCGAGCTCTTCGGCGCGATCCCAGACCGGGCGCATCGCGGCCTCCGGGTCGCGGTGGAAGACGCTGGCCCGCAGGCGCACGAAGACGCAGTTGCCGACGCGTTCCAGGATGGCCTGGCGGCGGAGGTCGTGTGCGAACGCCTCGGCGCCGTGATAGCTGTCGCCGTCGCACTCGATGGCCAGGCGGCGGCCGTCCGGAGCGGCGATCATGAAGTCGACCTTGAACGTGCCGATGCGGAACTGTGGCACCGCGCGCAGCCCGGCGCCGGTCAGCTGGCGGTGCACCGCGCGCTGGAACTCCGTCACCGGCTCGCCGCCGACCTCTGGCGGCGCGGGCGGGCGCTGGGCGTACCCGAGCAGTGCCGCGCGGGCGTCGTCGGGGTGCAGGTCGGCGGGCGTGACCGAGTGGAAGAGCCACAGCTGGTCGCGGGCACGGGACGCGGCGACGTTGATGCGACGGTGGAAGTCGCGCTTGGTGAACGCGCCGATCGCGCCGTCGGCCGAAGACACCACCATCGACACGAGCACCACGTCGCGCTCGTCGCCCTGGAACGTGTATGGGTCGCCGACCCGCAGCTCGCGCCGCTCCAGCTCGTCCGGGCCGATCTCCTCGCGGAGCCGGTGCTGGAGATAGGCCGCCTGCCCGCTCCCGGAGAGCAGGCTGACCACGCCGAGCGTGCGGCCGGTGTACGACGGGTCGGCCACGATCGCCGCCACGCGGGCCACCAGCGCCTCCGCCTCGGCCACGTTGACCTCGCCGTACTCCGGGAGGGTCACCCGCTTGCCCTGCGGTACGTGCTCGGCCACCACGGAGCGGTCGAGGCCGCTGCGGGCGGCGCGGAGTGGCTGGATCTTGCCGTCGTAGTAGACGCCGCTGGAGAAGCCGATGATCTCGGGCACGCTGCGGAAGTGCTCGGTCAGCAGGATGCGCTGTGGCGAGCGGCGTACCGCGTGGTCGTAGAGGCTGCTCTCGGTGTCGAAGTGCTCCGCCGAGGGCACGCCGGCCGGGTGCAGGTGAGTGGCGACAAGGCCGTTGACCCGGTCGGTCGGTACGCCGACGAGCTGCGGCCCGATCTGCTGGTCGTCGCCGACCACGACCGCGCGGCGGGCGAGCGTGAGCACCGGCAGCGCGAAGAGGTCGGCCTGGGACGCCTCGTCGACGATCACCACGTCGAAGATCGGCGCCTGCCCCGGGAATTGCTCCAGCGCCCGGTCGATCGACATGATCCAGACCGGGACCGCGGTGACCGCCTCGGACATGGCCCGCTGCGCGGCGGCCTGCCAGTGCGCGGCGCTCTTGCCCGTGCCCTTGCCGATCTTGCGGAGCGCGGCGGTCCAGTCGGCGAGCGCGGCCTTGCGCCGGTCGTCGAGCGCCAGGGCGACCTCGAGCCAGGCCGAGGTGACCACCAGGTCGCCGGTGAGCCGGCGGATCTGGTCGCGGGCCCGCTCCAGCCGGCGTCCCAGGTCGGCGCCGTCGACGTCGCCGATCACCTCGTCGAACCAGGTCTGCGCCTGCCGCCACTGCCACGCCCGCAGCGCCGCCCCGCCGTCGAAGTCGCCCGCACCGGTGTCGATCGCCGCCGCCCACTGGGGGGCGACCGCGGCGAGGCGGGCGTGCAGCACGGCGTACCGGGTGGCGTCCGGCCGCAGTGTCCACAGTCGACGGATCTCGGCCAGCGCCGCGTCCCAGCCGGCGAGGTCGTCGCGCTCCCACGCCGCGGCGAGCGCCTGGATCTGCGGCGCCTCGGGCGCGAACCGGCGCAGCCACTCGGCCATCGCCGTGCGCTCGGCCTCGAGGCGGTCGGCGAGGAAGACGTTGCCCGCGGCCTCGACCGCGCCGGCCAGCTCGGCGATCTGCCGGGCGTCGACGTCGCGCGGGCAGCGCGGGAAGACGGTGACCAGCGTGGCGTGCAGCTCCGGCCAGCGGACGCTTTCCCACTCCAGCGCCGCTACCGCCGAGGAGAGCAGGCGCCCCGCCCACAGCTCGGGCTCGGCGGAGACATCCTGCGGGACGGGCGCGTCGAGCCGCGTGCGCCACTCGCCCCACCGCGCGGCGAGCTGCTGCCGCAACTGCTCGCGCTCCACGGTGGCGATCACGAGGTCGACGTCGTCGGCGGTGCGCAGCGGCTCGCCGTCGACCTGCACCTCGGCGACGACCCGGGCCAGCTCGGCGTGGGTGAGGCGGCGGACCGGCTTGCCGGCCGCGTACCGCGCGCGGATCTCGGTGAGCTGGGTGAGCAGGCGGCGGGGCTGCGTCGAGTGCGGCTCGGGGATCGTGATCCGCCGCCCGGCCAGGAACGCGGTGCGCCGCCCCAGCTCGTCGAGCAGCTGCTGGCAGCCGGCGACGTGGCCGTCCCACACCGCGCGCCAGCTCGGGTCGCGGATCAGCAGGCCGAGCCGGTCGGTCCAGCTCCCCTCGCGGCGGGTCAAATCGTCGGCCGCCCCGCGCAGGGCCGCGGCTAGCTCGTCGACGGCCGTGGAACCGACCGCGCGTACCCCGTCTATGGCCATGCCGCGGTCGCGCAGCGCGTCGACCACCTTGCGGGCGTCGCGCATCGCGTCTCTCTGCGCGGCGACCGCCTCACCGACCGGAAGCTGGCCGTCGGCGGGCAGGGGCCCGAGCGCGGCGGCGCGGTCCGCGGCGGTCAGCCGCCGCGACAGCTCCGCGAGTACGGCGAACTCGGCGGCCTCCAGCGGCGCCGGCGTGCCCGGCGCGATCGGGTCGGGCACGAGCGCGTCGGCGGCGTGGCGGCGCAGCCACTCGCCCACCTCGCCGGCGCTCCGCCCGCCGTAGCGCCGCGCCTCCCGCTCGGCGGCCGCCAGCAGCTCGGCGCGGGCCGCGGCGAACGCCTCCTCGGCCGCCTCCACGTCGGCGAGCAGGCGCCGCACCCAGGCCGCCTCCGCCTCACTGTCCAATGTGGCGGCGCGGTCGGCGAGCTCACGGGCGGCGACCTGGAGCTGCACGAGCTGGTCGGCGGAGCGGCCCAGCACCGCCAGGCAGAGCGGCTGGATCTCCTCGGGCAGCCCGTCGCGGAGTACCCGAAGGGGGTCTTCCTTCTGGGCGAGGACGAGCACCCGCTTGCCGTGCGCGACGAGGTGGCAGATGAGGTTGCGGATGGTGTGTGTCTTGCCGGTGCCGGGCGGGCCCTGCACGGCGACGTTTCGGTGCGCGGCCAGCCGCCGGGCGATCGACTCCTGTGCGTCGTTGGTGGCCATCGGCATCAGCAGCCGCTCGCTGGTGCGCACCCACGCGTCGGTGTCGTCGTCGGGCATCCGCAGCCGGCTCGGCTCGTGGGCGAGCACGCCGGCGAGCGCGCCCACCTCGGTGCTGCTGCCGCTGGTCAGCCGCTCCTGGAGCAGCTCCAGGAAGCGCCGGACCATCCGCTGGCGGGGGCGCACGAAGAGGACGCCGGTGTCGACGACGGTCTCCGGCTCGAGGCCGAGGCGGCGCACCGCCCGCCGGCCGAAGTCGAGCCGCTCGGCCGCGTCCCACGGGTCGATGTCGACCTGGCCGCCGGTGCCGCCGAGGTCGAGCAGGTCGGCCACCCGCCGCGCGTCGAGGTCACCGAGCGCGTCGGCCTGTATCCGCGGCGGGCCCTGCGGGGTCACCGAGACGGTGGTCGAGTCCGGGTCGTACTCGATCGCGACCGGCGTGGCCAGCAGCGGGTAGTGGATGTCGCGGTGGCGCAGGACCAGGTGGCCCCAGACCAGCTCGACCCGGGCGGCGTCGATGTCGACCCGGTAGCGCAGGTCGTAGAGGCGGTCGTGCAGCCGCCGGGTCACCTCGGAGAGCTGGTGGTCGCGGGCCCACGGCTCCCACTGCTTGTCACGCCACTCGGTGAACGCGGCCTCCACCTCGGGATCGACCTCGCCGATCGTGGGCGGTGCCGTGTCGGAGAGATCCCAGACCAGGTGGCGCAGCAGCGGTGTGGGGATCGAGGGCGGGTCGGGCGGGTCCGGGCGGCCGACCCGCAGCCAGCTCCCGCCCGGCTTGAACGGGCCGACCCCGCACTCGACGTGGGCGGGCAGGTCGGCCTGCCAGTACGCGTCAACGGCCGGCACGGCCCGCACCGGCTTTTCCAGGAGCGTGCGCACGGCCAGCAGGTACTCGGTGAGCGCGACCGCCCGCGCGTGCACCGCTGACGGCGAGTCGCCGTCAGCGGTCTGCTCCGCGTCGTCCTGCGCTTCGGTCATACCCATCGACGGTAACCCGCCGGTGCACCGTAATGCGCGTTGATCAAGCGGTTCGGTCGATCACGTGTTCGCGTGCCTCCGCGTAGCGCTCCCGGATCGCCGGGACGGCCTTGCCTTCGTACTCCTCGACCGCGCCTCCGGACCAGGCCGGTGGCTCGTCGCCGCCGAGCGCGACCCAGGCCGCCTGGCGGGCCGCGCCGTCGGCGACGTACTCACCCGGCGGCGGGACGACCACCGGTGCCCCGAAGACCTCCGGCGCGATCCGGCGGACCGCCTCCGAGCGGGCGCCGCCGCCCACGAGGATCACCCTGTTGACCACCGCACCCTGCGCCACCAGCGCGTCGAGACCGTCGGCGAGCGCGCAGAGCATGCCCTCCACGGCCGCCCGGGCCAAGTGTGCCGGGGTGGACGTGCCCAGCGTCAGCCCGTGCAGCGCGCCGGTCGAGTTCGGACGGTTGGGGGTGCGCTCGCCCTCCAGGTACGGCACGAGGGCCAGCCCGCCCGCCCCGGCCGGCGCGCTCAGCGCCAGCCGGGAGAGCTCCGCGTGGTCGACGCCGAGCAGCCTCGCGGCCGCGTCCAGCACCCGGGCCGCGTTGAGCGTGGCGACCAGCGGCAGGAAGCGCCCGGTGGTGTCGGCGAACCCGGCGACCGTGCCGCTCGGGTCGGCGGCCGGCGTCTCCGCGACGCTGAACGCCGTACCCGACGTGCCGATCGAGACCAGCACGTCGCCGGGCAGGGCGCCGGCACCCAGCGCGGCCGCGGCGTTGTCGCCCGCGCCCGGCCCGAGCGGGGCACCGCCCGGCAGGGTGCCCGCGACGCCGGTGGGCCCGAGCACCTCCGGCACGAGTGGCTCCCGCCCGAACGCCCGCCGGAGCAGGTCGGGCCGGTACTCCCCGGTGGGCGTTGACCAGTAGCCGGTGCCGCTGGCGTCGCTGCGGTCGGTGCGCAGCGCGGCGAGGCTCCCGGCACCGGCCAGCTTCCAGGTCAGCCAGTCGTGCGGCAGGCACACCGCGGCGGTGCGGTCGGCGTTGGCCGGCTCGTTGCTGGCCAGCCAGCGCAGCTTGGTGATGGTGAACGAGGCCACCGGCACCAGGCCCACCGCCTCGGCCCACGCCTGCCCGCCGCCCAGCTCCTCGATCAGCTCGGCGGCGGCGCCGGCGGAACGGGTGTCGTTCCACAGCAGGGCCGGACGGACCACCTCGCCGCTCTCGTCGAGGCAGACCATGCCGTGCTGCTGCCCGGCCACCGAGGCGGCGGCCACGTCGTCCAGACCGCCCGCGCCCTCGATCGCCTGGCCGAGCGCCGCCCACCAGGCGGCCGGATCGACCTCGGTGCCGTCCGGGTGGCTGGCCCGCCCCTCACGCACGAGCGCGCCGGTCTCCGCGTCCCGGACGACCACCTTGCACGACTGGGTGGACGAGTCCACTCCCGCGACGAGCATGGCCCCGCCCTCAGCGAGCCCCGAGCGCGTGCTCGGCGGCGAGCTGGTTGAGGCGGACGAAGTGGTAGCCCTGCTCGCCCTTGGCGTCGGGGTCGAAGTCTTCCCACGCGGTGCGGTCGGCCAGCAGGTCGGCGACCGTCTCGCCCTCGCCGAGCGTGGGCTGGGACAGCTCCGCCACCTTCGCGGCGGCCAGTGCCTCCTGCACCTCGGGGTCGGCCCGGAACGCCTTGGCGCGCTCCTTGAGCAGCAGGTACATCCGCATGTTGGCCCGGGCCGACTCCCAAACGCCCTCGTAGTCCTCGGTGCGGGAGGGCTTGTAGTCGAAGTGGCGGGGGCCCTCGTAGGCCTGGCCGCCGGCCGGCCCGCCGTGCTCCAGCAGGTCGACCAGCGCGAACGCGTTGAGCAGGTCGCCGTGGCCGAAGACCAGGTCCTGGTCGAACTTGATGCCGCGCTGCCCGTTGAGGTCGATGTGGAAGAGCTTGCCGGCCCACAGCGCCTGGGCGATGCCGTGCGCGAAGTTGAGCCCGGCCATCTGCTCGTGCCCCACCTCGGGGTTGAGGCCGACCATGTCGCCGTGCTCCAGTTGGGCGATGAAGGCGAGCGCGTGACCCACCGTCGGCAGCAGGATGTCGCCGCGCGGCTCGTTGGGCTTGGGCTCCAGCGCGAAGCGGAGGCCGTAGCCGCGGTCGACGACGTACTGCGCGAGCGTGTCGACGGCCTCCCGGTAGCGGTCGAGCGCGGCCCGGACGTCCTTCGCCGAGTCGTACTCCGCGCCCTCGCGGCCACCCCACATCACGAACGTCTGCGCGCCGAGCTCGGCGGCGAGGTCGATGTTGCGCAGCACCTTGCGCAGCGCGTAGCGGCGGACCGTGCGGTCGTTGCTGGTGAAGCCGCCGTCCTTGAACACCGGGTGGGTGAAGAGGTTGGTGGTCACCATCGGGATGACCAGGCCGGTCTCGTCGAGCGCCTTGCGGAAGCGGCCGAGGATCTCGTCGCGGCTGGCATTGTCGGAGCCGAACGGCACGACGTCGTCGTCGTGGAACGTCATGCCGTATGCGCCCAGCTCGGTCAGCTTGTGGACGGCCTCGACCGGGTCGAGGGGCGCGCGGGTGGCGTCACCGAAGGGATCGCGGGCCTGCCAACCCACGGTCCAGAGGCCGAAGGAGAACTTGTCGGCGCGCGTCGGCTGGACAGACATATTGACCTCCGTGTGGCATCCACGATTTGTTCAACGGTTGAATTATTTGCCCCCACTGTGGCACTGTCAAGGGCATGACGGACGCGCCTGTACGGCAGGCCTCGCTGCGCGAGCACAACCTGGGGCTGGTGCTCCGCCAGGCCGCGAACGCCGCCCGTCCGCCCTCCCGCGCCGACATCGCCGCCGCCACAAGTCTCACCCGCGCCACCGTCTCCGCGCTGGTAGATGACCTGATCGCGGGTGGCCTGCTGACCGAGGTAGAGCCCGCGCCGAGGGCCGGCGCCGGGCGCCCCGCCGCCGGCCTTGTGCTTTCCGCGAGCGGCCCGGCCGGTCTCGGCCTGGAGATCAACGTCGACTACCTGTCGGCCTGCGTGGTGGACCTCGCCGGGACCGTCCGCCACCGGGAGGTACGCCACGCCGACCAGCGCCCCGGCCGCCCGGCCGAGGTGCTCGCCGAGGTCGCCGAGCTCGCCGCCGCGGCCCGCGCACACGCCGAGCGGCAGGGCCTGACCCTCGCCGGGGCGGCCCTCGCCGTGCCCGGACTCGTGACCCCCACCGGCCTCGTCCGCCTCGCTCCCAACCTCGGCTGGCGCGACGTGGACGTGCCCGCCGGCCTCGCACAGGGGCTGGCGGGCTCCGGTCCGCGAAGCGAAGCGACGAGGCGGGATGGCGCCGGCCCTCTGGGGCGCTCAGCCGCGCTCGACGGCCTACCGGTCACTGTGGACAACGAGGCCAACCTCGCCGCGCTGGGCGAGCTGCACGCCGGCCCGGCCGGCCCGGCCAGCTTCCTCTACGTATCCGGCGAGATCGGCATCGGCGCCGGCATCGTGCTGCACGGCACCCTCTTCCGCGGCGCCCGCGGCTGGAGCGGCGAGCTCGGTCACATGGCCGTGCGCCCGGACGGCCCCGCCTGCCGGTGCGGCGCACGCGGCTGCCTGGAGCAGTACGCCGGCCAGGAAGCCATCCTCCGCGCCGCCGGCACCGACGATTTGCTCCCACAGGCCAAGGCGGGCAACCCGGCGGTGCTGGACGCCCTCTCCGCGGCCGGCGCCGCACTCGGGGTAGCGGTAGCCGGCGTGGTCAACCTCCTCGACGTCGAGGCGGTCGTGCTCGGCGGCATCTACGCGCCACTCGCCCCTTGGCTGTGCCCCGCGGTCGAGGCCGAGATCCGCCAGCGGGTGCTGACGGCCGGCTGGTCCCCTGTGGACATACGCCCGTCGGTCCTCGGCGCCGACGCCGCCGTGGTCGGCGCCGCCGGCTCGGTGGTCCGCACCATCCACGACCACCCGGCCCGCTGGCTCACCCGCGTCTAGAGCCTTTTCGGAGTCGAGGTGGCCGGCCGATACGTTCCTTTTAGGACAAAGATTTGAGCTACCGCGACGTCCGTCGTGGTCCAGACCGCCGCTCCCGCGGCCTCACCCGTCCGCCGCCGGTCCCGCTCACCCCGTTGGGCCGCGCGGCGGTCGCTGTTTGTCCACAATGCCTGCTCCCGGGTCGGCGCTCTGGGAAAGCAACAGGGGTTTCGTCGCCGCGGGTAACCGCCGCGGCGGTGTGAGCCGCGCGAGATTCCAGATCTCGGAGAGTTAGGGCGCTATTTCAACCCTAAGCCTCCTAGATCTCGAAGTCCCGACCCATGAGCTGGTAACGCTGCGTCAGGATGGCGAAGGAAGGCCCCGCGAAGACCCCCTTCGGGGCTTGTCCCGCGGACCTGCCAGTGGACGGCCGGAGATCTCGGCTCGCCCCGCGAGCCGCCGGCCGGGAACGGTCCCCGCGGGAGCATACGGCCTCCAGCTGACGCGGACGGGGGCTCAGCATCTGGGCGGCACCGTGATCGTTAGCCCTACAGCCGTACGACACGCCGGAGACAGTGCGGGTAGTGGGCTACCGATCATCGCGGCGCGGTGGTCAGCCGCGCGTCTTTAGCGGCCTGGGTGTGTCGCGCAGAGGGTGAGCCGCCAAAGACGGTTGTCTAGTAGGCGCCTCGGCTGGCCATGACGGCGCCGATGGTCTTCCACATGATGACGACGTCGGTGGCGAGGGACCAGTTTTCGACGTAGTAGAGGTCTAGGCGCAGACCGTCCTCCCAGGACAGGTCCGAGCGGCCGCTGACCTGCCACAGGCCGGTGATGCCGGGCTTGACCAGCAGGCGGCGGGCGATGTCGCCGTCGTAGCGGGCGACCTCGGAGGGCAGCGGCGGGCGTGGGCCGACCAGGCTCATGTGGCCGACCAGCACGTTGAGCAGCTGGGGCAGCTCGTCCAATGAGTACTTGCGGAGGATGCGGCCGACGCGGGTGACCCGAGGGTCCTTGCGCATCTTGAAGAGCAGGCCATCGTGCTCGTTGTTGGCGGCCAGCTTGGCCAGCATCTCGTCGGCGTTGACCACCATGGTGCGGAACTTGTACACGCCGAACTCGCGGCCGCCCTGGCCGACGCGGATCTGCCGGAAGATGACCGGGCCCTTGCTGTCGAGCTTGATGGCCAGGGCGATCAGGAGCATCAGCGGCAGCGCGATCGTCAGGCCGAACAGCGCGGTGAACCGGTCGACGAAGCCCTTGACGATCTTGCGGGTGCCGCGGAACTCGGGCGCCTCCACGTGGATCAGCGGCAGGCCGGCGACCGGGCGGGTGTGGATCCGTGGGCCGGCGACGTCGGTGAGGGCGGGCGCGAGCACCAGGTCGATGCCGGTGCCTTCCATCTGCCAGCCGAGCCGGCGCAGGCGGGCGGCGGTCAGCTCGCCGGAAGCGGTCACCGCGACCGTGTCGACGCCGGCCGCGCGGGCGGCCTCGAGGATGCTGCGGAACGAGCCCACCACCGGCACGTCGCCGAGCCGCTGCGGCACCGGTGCGAGCAGCGCGTCCGGGATGCAGGCGCCGACCACGCGGTAGCCGGCGTACGGCTCGCGGCGGAGCGTGTGCACGAGCTCCAGCACGTGCGGGGCGTCGCCGACCACCAGCACGCGGCGGGACCAGCCGGTGCCCCGGACGCGCGCCCGGTGCAGCCACTTGCGGGCCACGTAGCGCCCGGCGACGAGGCCGATCGTGCCGGTCGCGAACGTCAGGGCCAGGAAGCCCCGGGCGACGCCGACGTTGGCCACGTAGCCGACGATCGCGATGCCGCCGGCCAGGCGGAGGCTCGCTGAGGTGACCCGGCGGTACTCGTCGGCGCCGTAGCCGAGCACGCGGTCGTCGTAGCAGCGAAGCAGCTTGAGTGAGGCGAGCCAGACCAGCACGAGGGCTGGTCCGACCACCGGGTAGGGGATCTGCGAGCCGACCGGCGCACCCCCGCCGAACGGCTCCACCACCCAGTTGAACCGGCCGAAGTAGCCCGCGAGGACGGCGAGCGAGATGATGCCGAGATCCAGCACCACCAATGCCCGCTCGTACGTGCGCAGCCTCGTGCGAAGCAGCGCACCTGTCGTTTCTAATGCCCCCGGAGCCCCCACCGGACGCGTCAGGAGAGTCGCCGACGTCACCAGCCCTCCCCCAGCTTGTTTAAGTCGACCGTGCCCTCACGGCAAGCGCCGGACCCATTTTGGGGCCGGCGGCGCCTGAGCACCAGGACATCTTGAACCCACTGCGGCACCCCGCAAGTGCTTCGGACAAAAAACTGTCAGTTCATTGCGATCAACCACCCGAACGTACATGTACGCAAGGTAGTCAATTGCCTACAACCGGTATATCCGCAGGTCAGCGGGGGGCTGCGGGGCGCAGCGCGAGGGCTTTGAGGAAGATGTCGCCGATTTTCGTCGGGTCCTTGGTGACGAAGACTCCGCCGCCTGTGACATTGGTAATCCGCTTGAGCTGACCCTCGTCGACGCCGTCGCCGATGCCCAAGATGATCACCTGGACGGGCTTCTTCGGGTCGGCGAGATCCTTCAGCTGGGCCAGCAGGGCCTGCTCGCTGATGCCGTTGGCGTCGTCGTTCTTACCGTCCGTGAACATGACGATCGAGTTGACCCGGTCGGCCGCCCAGCCGTCCTGGACTTCCTTGTACGCCGCGAGCATCGTGTCGTAGAGCCCGGTGTCGCCGTCGGACTTCGGCTCGATGGACTTCAGGGCGGCGAGCGCCTGCGATCGGTTGCTGCTCAGTGGACCGATCGGCACGAGCTCGAGCCAGTCTTTGCCGCCGTCGAGCTGAGTGGAGAACGTCCACAGGCCGAGCGCCCACGAGTCGTCGAAGAGGCCGAGCCCGGCCTGGGCCGCCGCGAGCGTCACCGCCATCCGGGTGGCGTTGCGGGCCTCGGGCACCGTCTCCAGCATCGAGCCGGAAACGTCCATGACGGCGAGCATGCGGCCCGGCGCGGTGACGGCCGTCCAGGTGGCCAGCGAGCGGTCGAGCGCGAGCGGGTCGAGGTCGCCGGCCGCCTTGCCGCCGGCGTTGGGCGTCGGGGACGGCGGCCCGCCGGCCGGGCTGGGCGCGCCGGTGGGCGGCGCGAAGCCGGTCCCCCACGTGCCGTCGGGCGAGCGGAGGCCCTGCGCGCCGAGCCGGTCGCGGAAGGTGCCGCTGTCGAGCGCGTCGTGGACCGCCTCGGCCGCGGCCGCCTTGGCCGGGTCGACTCCCGGCATGATCGCGAACGGGTAGTCGAGCGGGGTCGGCGTCGGCTCGACGTAGAGCGCGGCGAGCGGCACCGGCGGCTTCTTCGCGTTGTACGCGATGACGTCCTTTTCGGACAGTGGCGCCACGCTGAGCCCGGAGGCGAGCGAGGCGGCGTCGGAGGCCTGTGGAAACTTGGCCACCAGGTCGTCACGGAGCGCCGAGCGCCCGATGGCCAGCGACCGCAGGGCGGCGGTCTGCGCCTGCCTGTTGCTGCCCGCGCCGGCCGCCGCGCTGAGCGAGAGCAGCCCGGAGAGGCCGGCCGCGTCGCGGGTCGGCTCGACGATCCCGGTGCGCAGGCCGGTGCCGGTGGTCATCTGCTTGAGCAGGTCGGCCCAGCCCACCTTCTTTTCCGGCCAGCCGAGGCTCTCGGCGAGCGGCTCCGGCATCGCGGCCACCACCGGGCTGCGCGCGACCGACCCACCGTCTGAGGGGGTGAAGCCGGGCGCCAGGGTCTTGAGCCGCACCAGCCAGGTCGAGGAGTCGGGCAGCCACACGTCGGGCAGCTCCAGCGTGCCGTTGGCGCTGCCGACTCCGGCGAGGCCGACGCTGTGCTGCGCCGCGATCACCGCCGCCACGTCGACCGAGTTGACCTCGCTGACGTCGACCGCCACGCAGGTGCCGTCGACCGAGCCGCCGTCCGCGCGCCAAGCGTCCACCGTGGAACGCACAGCGGGTGCGATCTCGGGTGAGGCGGCGACGGCAAGCTTCACCTCGCCGGTGCACCGGGAGCCGACGAGCTCTCGATATCCGAACCACGAGCCACCCACGACGAGGACAAGCGCCACCGCCACAGCGATGGCGCCTGCTCCGCGGTAGTTGCTACGCATGCGATGGCGGCCTGGCACGGTCCCCATCCTGCTGACGCTTCCTGCACATCGCCAGGTACGTTCGGCCGAAAGTTACGGATCAGGGACCTTCTGGTTGATATTCGGTCACGTGGCGTAGCTGTATAGCGCCGGTGCGTTTTGGGAATCCCCCATATACCGGGGCAATCCACAATCGTTCAAGAGAGGCGCTTCATTCGCGATATCGGCCTATAAGGACTTAGCGGGCAAAACGCAGGTAGGGCTCGGCAGATCGAGTACCCTGCCCGGCTCCTGCGGGACGCCGGAGTCCCGATCCAGGTGGAAACCGACCACCGCGTGCGAGCGCTCGTTGGCCACGTACAGGTGCTCGCCCACCACCGCGAAGTGCCGCGGCCAGTGGCCACCGGTCGGCACCTCGGCCAGGTATGCGAGGGCGTCGTCGGCGAGCGAGAACACCGAGACCGTGTCGATCCCGCGGTTGGCGACGTAGAGGAAGCGGCCGTCGGGGCGCACCGCGATCTCAGAGGGCTGCGCCCCGGTGAGCCGGGTGGTGGCCATCCGGCCGCGCTCGTGCAGCACACCGGCGGCGCCGTCGATGTCGTAGGCGGTCACGGTCGCGTCGAGCTCGCCCACCAGGTAGGCGCGCTTGCCGTCCGGGTGGCGGGCGATGTGTCGCGGCCCCATGCCGGCGTGCACGTGGATCCGCGGCCCGATCGGCACGAGACGGCCGGTGGCGGCCTCCAACTCGTACCGGTAGACGGCGTCGGTGCCCAGGTCGATCACGAGGATCGCGCCGCCGCCCGGATTGGGTGAGGCCATGTGGGCGTGCGCCCGCTCCTGCCGCTCGGGGTTGGGGCCCTTGCCGTCGTGCACCAGCAGGTCGGTGCGCTCACCCAGCGCGCCGTCGTCACCCAGCCGGTGTACGGCCACGCTCCCGCTCGTGTAGTTAGTGCTCACGAGGTATCGCCCGCCGGGCGCCACGACGAGGTGGCAGGGGTGGGCGCCGCCGGTGGCGCCGGTGCCGAGGGAGCGCAGGTCGGTCTCGCCATCCACGGCCCAGGCGTGCACCTCGCCCTCCTCGACCTCGCTCGTCGAGTAGAGCACCGGGAGAGTCGGGTGCCAGGCGAGGAACGAGGGCGACTGGGTGCGCGCCACCACGCCCAGCGAGTCGAGCCGGCCGGTCGCCGGGTCACGCCGCACGGCGGTGATGCCCGTGCCTTCCCCGCCCATCTCCGCCGTGTAGCACCCGATGTAGAGGAGTCCGGTCACGCTCTGATCCAACCAGACGACCACCGGTTGATCTAGCGTCTGCAGATCGTATAGGATCTACGATCGTGGTGACGATGAGGCCGGCCCGGCGACTGACCCTCACCGAGGACGTGTACGCGTCGGTGCAGGCGCTGATCATGGACCACGCCGTCGCGCCCGGCGCCCGGATCAACATCGACGCCCTCGCCCGCCAGCTGGAGGTCTCACCCACGCCGGTGCGCGAGGCGCTCGCCCGGCTGGAGGCCGACGGGCTGGTCCGCAAGCGCCCGCTGGCCGGATACACGGCCGCGCCGCTGCTCACCCGCGACGAGTTCGAGGAGCTGGTGGAGATGCGGCTCATCCTGGAGCCGCCGGCGGCGAGCCGTGCCGCCGGTGTGACCGCGGCGTCCGATGTGGACCGGCTCCGCGCCGAGGCCGACCTCCCCGACCCGCAGCCGGGAATCGCCGCTTTCACCGCGCAGGACGCCCGCTTCCACAACCTCGTCGCCGAGCTCTCCGCCAACCGCATGCTGCACGAGGCCGTGGTGCGGCTCCGCTCGCACCTGCACCTCTTCCGGCTCCACTTCCCGCCGGCCCACTACGGGATCAGCGCGGAGGAGCACCACCGCGTGGTCGACGCGATCGCCGCGCGCGACCCGGAGCGCGCGGGAGCGGCCATGCGCGCGCACATCACCGCCGCCCGGGAGCGGCATCTCCCCTACTTCGGGAGGCCCGCGTGAAAGTCGCGCTCTTCGTCACCTGCGTCAACGACCTCGTCTTCCCCGGCACCGGCCGCGCGGTGGTCCAGATCCTGGAGCGGCTCGGCCACACCGTGGAGTTTCCCGCCGAGCAGGGCTGCTGCGGCCAGATGCACGCCAACAGCGGCTACCGCGAAGAGGCGCTGCCGCTGGTGGCCAACTACGCCAAGACCTTCGACGGGTACGACGCGGTGGTCTGCCCGTCCGGCTCGTGCGTGGCGATGGTCCGCGACTGGTACCCCAAGCTGGTGCCCGGTGCCGCCGGGGTGGCCGCCCGTACGTACGAGCTGTCCGAGCTGCTGGTCGACGTGCTCGGCGTGACCGACGTGGGCGCGGTGTTCCCGCACAAGGTGACGTACCACCCCACCTGCCACGGCCTGCGCATGCTCCGCCTCGGCGACCGGCCGCGGCGGCTGCTGGAGGCGGTCCGCGACCTGGATCTCGTCGACCTGCCCGGCGCGGAGGAGTGCTGCGGCTTCGGCGGCACGTTCGCGATGAAGAACGCCGGCGTATCGGGCGCCATGCTCGCCGACAAGTGCCGCTCCATCGTGGACACCGGCGCCGCGTACGTGGCGGCGGTCGACAACTCGTGCCTCGCGCACATCGGCGGCGGCCTGTCCCGCGGCGGTGGCCCGGCCAAGCCGATCCACTACGCCGAGATCCTGGCGGCGACCTCATGAGTGGCATCGTCGCGAAGCGACCGTTTCCGGCGGCGGCGCGCAAGGAGCTGGCCGACGCGCAGCTGCGCGCCAACCTCCGCAAGGCCACCCACACGATCCGCGACAAGCGGCTGCGCGTGGTCGGCGAGGTGCCCGATTGGGAGGCGCTGCGCCGCTCCGGCGCGGCCGTCAAGGACGACGTGCTGAGCCGCCTGCCCGAGCTGCTCGAACAGTTCGAGGCGGCGGCCACGGCGGCCGGCGCGACGGTCCACTGGGCCCGCGACGCGGCCGAGGCCTGCGCGGTGGTCACCGGGCTGGTGCGCGACACCGGCGCCGCCGAGGTCGTCAAGGTGAAGTCGATGGTCACCCAGGAGATCGGCCTCAACGAAGCGCTGGAGGCGGCCGGCATCGCGGCGGTGGAGACCGACCTGGCCGAGCTGATCGTCCAGCTCGCCGGCGACACCCCCTCGCACATCCTGGTGCCGGCGATCCACTACAACCGCTCGCAGATCCGCGACATCTTCAAGCGCAACGGCCTCTCGGCGTTGACCGACGACCCGCCCGCGCTGGCCGAGGCGGCACGGCGGCACCTGCGCGCCAAGTTCCTCTCCGCGCGGGTGGGCATCTCGGGCGCCAACTTCGCGGTCGCCGAGTCCGGCACGCTCGTGGTGGTCGAGTCCGAGGGCAACGGCCGGATGTGCCTCACGCTCCCGGAGACGCTCATCTCGGTCGTGGGCATCGAGAAGATCGTGCCGACGTTCCGCGACCTGGAGGTCTTCCTCCAGCTGCTGCCGCGCTCCTCGACGGGCGAGCGGATGAACCCGTACACGTCACTGTGGACCGGCGTCACGCCCGGCGACGGGCCGCAGACCGTCCACATCGTCCTCGTCGACAACGGACGCACGGACACCCTCGCCGATGACGTGGGTCGGCAGGCGCTGCGCTGCATCCGCTGCTCCGCCTGCCTCAACGTCTGCCCGGTGTACGAGCGGGTCGGCGGCCACGCCTACGGCTCCGTCTACCCTGGACCGATCGGCGCGATCCTCTCCCCGCAGATGAGCGGCGAGGGCGCCAACCACACCCTGCCGTACGCGTCCACGCTCTGTGGCGCCTGCTACGACGCCTGCCCGGTGCGGATCAACATCCCGGAGGTGCTGGTCCACCTGCGACAGACCGGCCCGCACCCGCCGGCCGAGCGGGCCGCGATGCGCGCGCTGTCGTGGGTGATGCGCGACCGCCGCCGCTACACCGCGGCCCTCCGCGCCGCCCGCCGCGGCGCCGCCCCGGTGCGCTGGGTGGCCGGCCGCCGCGGCACGGTGCGCCACCTTCCGTGGCCCCTGTCGAAGTGGACGTCCACACGGGACGCTCCCCTGCCTGCGAAGCAGACCTTCCGCGAGTGGTGGGCCAATGAACGCGGCGCCTAATCCCACGACAGCCCTCAAGACTCGAAGAAGAACAGAAGCATTGAGCTACCGCGATGTCCGTCGTGGTCCAGACCGTTGCGCGGGGTCCCCGGGGAAACGTGGAGCGCAGCGGAGCGTTTTCTTGGGGTGCATTTCCCGCGGCCTCACCCGTCCGCTGTTGGTTGAGGCGTCGCTTCGCGACGCCGTTCGGGCTTGCCCCGCGGACATGGCAGCGGAGGTCGGGGATTTCGGCTCGCTCCGCGAGCCGCCGACCTGCGCGGTCTCCGGCGGGAGCAGCGGTCCGCAGGTGACGCGGACCGGGAAATGTTCTCATGAATATCCGGCGGTGGGCCCATGAGTGCGCGTGACGAGGTGTTGCGGCGGGTGCGGGCGGCGCGGCCGAGCACGGCCGTCACCGTGCCGCGGGAGTACCGGGCCGTCGACGGCGACACCGACCTCGTGGATCTGCTCGTGGACCGGCTGCTCGACTACAAGGCGACCGTGCGGCGGTGCGGCGCGGACGGGCTGGGCGGCGCGGTCGGCGAGCTGCTGAGCGGCGCCTCGGCCGTGGTCACGCCGGCCGGTGTGCCGGACGCCTGGCTCGCCGGATACCAGGGCGATGTCTTGCGAGAACCGCTCGCGGTGGCCGACCTCGACGCGCCCGGGGTGGCAGTGCTGACCGGATGTGCCGTCGCGATCGCGCGCACCGGGACGCTGGTGCTGGACGCGGGGCCGGACCAGGGGCGGCGCGCGCTCACGCTGGTGCCCGACCACCACGTCTGCGTCGTCCACAGCGGACAGATCGTGGGCGGGGTGCCGGAGGCGCTGGCCCGGCTGGCAGACCCCACGCGGCCGCTCACGCTGGTCTCCGGGCCCTCGGCGACGAGCGACATCGAGCTAAACCGGGTCGAGGGCGTGCACGGGCCGCGGCGGCTCGACGTCGTCCTGGTGGTGGATTGACGTTACCTCGCCACGCAGGCGGGGCTGGTCGGCGCAGATCTTCTTGAGCAGCGCGACGATCGGGCGCAGGTGGTTGGGGCGGGGGTTGGCCGTCGTCACGTGCACCTCCAGCGTCAGCCGCTCGGTCTCGTGGTGCAGCGGCACCCACTTGGAGTGCTCCACGCCCGCACCGCCGAAGCGCATGCCGGGCTTGTAGATGAGCGCGATGTCCGACGGCGCCAGGACGAGCGGGCTGGCCAGGCCGCACTCGTGCAGCAGGGCGACCCGCTCGATGACACTGCCGATCTCGTACGTGGCGCTGGCCACCCGCCGCTCCTCGCCCGGGTCCTCGATCCGGTTGGCGGCGATCCGCTCCTCCAGCAGGATGCGTGCGCGCGAGTCCTTGGGCGGCACGTGCGAGACGCTGCGCACGAACTCGGCCAGCGGCATCGCGTCGCCCGGGTACTCGGCCGGCACCAGCACCTCCAGCTGCGACTCGTACAGCAGGTCGGACTGGAGCTCCTCGCGAAACTCGGCGGGTGGCGGCTGGCCGATCGCGAGGTGGTACGTGCCTGTGGTGAGCGGCCAGAAGGCCTGGTCGAAGAAGGACTCGTTGCCGCGGTCGCTCTGCTTGAGCTCCTCGATGCCGACCTTCTCCTCACCTGCCGGGTGCTGGGCGAGCGTCTCGACGTAGAGGGTCTTGACGATCGTGGCGTGGTGCGGGAGGCAGACCAGCCGGGTCACGTCCGACTCGGCGAGACGGCCCCGCTCCTCCTGGTACAGGCTGCGAACGCGTTCGCAGAATCGCTGGAAGCGCTGGCCGCGGACGGTCAGCTCCGCCTTGCCGCGCGGTCCCACGCCCTCGCGCAGCGCGGGGCGCCCCAGCCACCTGTTGATCTTCAGGAGGATGGTGCGCACGCCCTCGACGGTGATGTGCTCGTCGTACCGGTCGGCGAGCAGCCGCACGGCACGCTGCCGGGTGCCGGCCTCCACCACCGCCATGAAGACGACGCAGTCCCACTCGTCCGGCGCGCGGTCCCTCACCTTTCCCACAGCGGAAAGTTACGGCCCACACACGGCCTGCTTAGGTGATTTGCGGTACAGCGGCGTGGCTCCCGACAAGCGGAGCTTGCCGAGCGCAACAAATAGTTCTTCCGATCTTGGCCGAACCCGCGCCGCCAGGCACCGCCGAAAACCGGCCGCGATAATCGCCGCAACAGGTACAAAGCGGATGTGTTCGCCCGGCCGAGCTGGCACTCGCTCATCTTCTACGTCGGGGCCGCCAACGTGGCTCGGACGCTGCTCGCCCGTTGCCAAGGCGACCCCGAGCCGCACGCACACGTCGGCGTGTACGCGCTCTGCGCCGCGCTGGCCGTCCTCGTCGCCCGGCTCGTGGAGCGGGCCCGCAGCGCGCTCACCTCACGGGTGTGGAGCGCGTGCCTCGGCATGACCGGCCTGCTCTACGCCACGCTGCACGGCGACATCCACCCCTGGGCGCCGGTGCCGGCGGCGGCGCTGCTCCTCGCGGCAGTGTGCGCGGGCGAGCTCGGCTACCGGCTCAGGGGCACCCGCCGCCCCTCCTGGCACGCGGTCATCTTCTTCGTCGCGTCCTCCGGCGTGAGCCGCACGGTGCTGGTGGCGTACGGCGCCAGCCTGCCCCTGCTCGTCCACTGTGGCGCGTACCTGCTGTGCCTGGGCTTCGCGCTGGTGGCGGGCGGCATCATGCGGCGGGTCGAGAGCCCGCTGACGCCGCGCGTACACAGTGGGAGCCTCGGCCTCACCGGGCTGCTGCTCGCGTCCGCGCACGCGGAGACGCCGGCCCACGCGCCGGTCGCGGTCACCGCGCTGGTCCTCGGTGCGACCTGCGTGGGAGAGCTGGCCTACCGCCGTCGCAGCCTCTCGCGACGGAGTCAGGCCGGCACGGGGTGGCCGTGGTAGCCGGCCACGTGCTCGACGAGCGCGATCAGCACCAGCTTGCCGGACTGCCGCTCGCGCACGTCGCAGAGCACCACCGGCACGTCACGGTCGAGGTCGAGCGCCTGCCGCACCGCGTCCGCGGTGTAGCGGCGGGCGCCGTCGAAGCAGTTGACGCCCACGACGAACGGGATGCCGTGCCGCTCGAAGTAGTCGACGGAGGGAAAGCTGTCGGCCAGCCGGCGGGTGTCGGCGAGCACCACGGCGCCGAGCGCGCCGTACGCCAGCTCGTCCCAGAGAAACCAGAAGCGGTCCTGCCCGGGTGTGCCGAAGAGGTACACCTGGAGATCCTCGTTGATGGTGATGCGACCGAAGTCCATCGCGACCGTGGTGGTGCGCTTGCCCTCGACGCCCGCCAGGTTGTCGGTGCCGATGCTGGCGTGGGTGATTACCTCCTCGGTGTGCAAAGGTCGGATCTCGCTCACCGCACCCACCAAAGTGGACTTGCCAGCGCCGAACCCGCCCGCGATGAGTATCTTCAGCGCGAGCGGGATCCGCCGATCGGCGTCGAGGTCAGAGTGCCCGTAGTCCATTCACCACCGCCTGGAGGACGTCGTCTTCGGGGAAGTGGGCCGCCGTGGACGGCTCGTGCATCGCGATGAGACCGGCCGCGAGGAGGTCGCCGAGCAGCACCCGGACGACCCCGAGGACCAGGTTGAGCCCGGCGGCCAGCTCGGCCACCGACACGGGATCCTCGGCCATCGCGAGGATCGCGCGGTGTTCGGGTTGCAGGTAGGCGGCGTCCGGCGAACCCGCGGCACCCGGTGCCGCGAGGACGAACGCCATCAGGTCGAACCCACCGGTCACCGGCCGCACCCGGCCACCGGTCACCGTGTACGGACGGACTACCGGCCCGGCATCTTCGTCGAGCCAGTCGTGCTGGGCCTCGGGGGCCGGCGACGTCCGATCCGAGGAGCGCAGCGGCGAGGACGGACGGAGGCGGCCGTCCCCGGGGCCAACGCGCGCGGCCCGCGCGTCAGCCGGCTCAGCCCCGGAGGCCTCACCCCGCATCGGAGGGCACCGTCGGGTGGCGCATGGGTGTGCTCATGTTTTGCCCCACCCGCGCGACCAGCATCGCCATCTCATATGCGATCAAGCCAATGTCCGAGTCGATGCCGGCCAGCAGCGCCAGGCACGCACCGCGCCCGGCGGCCGTGACGAAGAGGTACGCCCCCTCCATCTCGACCACGGTCTGCCGCACCGGCCCGGTCTCGAAGTGGCGGCTCGCACCCTTGGCCAGGCTCTGGAAGCCGGCGGCCATGGCGGAGAGGTGCTCGGCGTCTTCTCGGGTCAGGCCGTGCGACGAGCCCATCAGCAGCCCGTCGGCGGAGAGCACCACGGCGTGGTGCGCGGACGGCACCCGCTCGATGAGATCGTCGAGCAGCCAGTTGAGTCTGGCGGCCGGGCTGGTCGTCGACACCACTACTTGTCTCCTTCCGGCTCGGCGGGCGGCTCACCATTGTCGCCTGCCGGCCCGACGTCGTCCGCGGCCAGCTTGCCGTGCCCGTTGGCGTCCGCGGGTGGCTTGTCGCCGACCGGGAACGCCTCCGCGCCGGCGACTCCGGGCTTGCGGGTGGGCAGTCCGTCGCCGGTCTTGCGGCGCGGCAGCCCGCCGCCCGTGGACCTGCGGGCGGGAGGTCCCTCCGCACCGGCCCGCCGGGAGGGTGGGGCGTCGGTGGCCCGCTTGCGGCGGGGCAGGCCGTCGACCACCTCGGGCGCCTCGCCGGTGGCCGCCGCGGGCGGGGGGACGACCGCGCCCGGCGGTGGCGACGCGGTGCCCCGGGCGAGCGGCACGGGCCCGGCCGGAGCGTCTGCGCCACCCCTCCGCGCCAGCGGCACGGCACCGGGCGGCCGGCTCGGCGGTATCGCGTCGGCGTCGCGGCGGCCGCGGGCGGTGCCGGCCTGGAGGGCGGCCATGGTGGCGCGGGCCTGCTCGGCGGTGCGCGGCGGCGGCTCCGCGTCGGCCCGGTCGAGCGTGAGCGGGCCGGCCGGCTCGCCGCGCAGCTGCGGCGCCAGGCTCGCCTGGCGCACGCGCTTGGGCAGCCCATCCGGCCCCGCCGTGAGCGACGCGTCGGTGGGCTCCTCCGGCTCGATGACGGGAGCGGGCACCAGCACCGGGCGGGCCACCGCCTCCAGCGAGCGGCGCGGCCCCGAGTCGATGCTGGCGAGCGCTCGGGCCCGGCGCACCCGGCGGGTCTCGGCACCGGCCGGGCCGGCCGGCAGCGCGGCCGGCTCGTCGCGCGGGGTGACGAGGTCGGGCGGAACGAGCACGACGGCGGTGACCCCACCGTACGGCGAGCTGCGCAGCTGGATCTTCACACCGTGGCGCGCGCCGAGCTGGGCCACCACGAACAGGCCCAGCCGAGCGCTGTTGGCCGGATCGAAGTCGGGCGGCCGGCTCAGCTTGCGATTGGCCTCGCCGATCGCCTCTGGCGTCATGCCGAGCCCGCGGTCTTCGATCTCGACCGCGTACCCATTGGGCACCGAAGCGCCGGTGACCTGCACCTTCGTCTCCGGCGGCGAGTACGACGTCGCGTTTTCGATCAGCTCGGCGAGCAGGTGGATCAGGTCGCCGACCGCGCGGCCGGCGATGTCGGCGGGCTCGGCCTTGGTGATCGCGACCCGGGAGTAATCCTCCACTTCGGACACCGCACCGCGGATCACGTCCATCACGCCGACCGGGTTTCGCCAGCCGCGGCCCGGCGCGGAGCCGGCGAGGATGACGAGGTCTTCGGCGTGCCGCCGCATGCGGGTGGCGAGATGGTCGACGCGGAAGAGGTTTTCCAGCTCGTCCGGGTCGGTGCTCCGGCGCTCCATCGAGTCGAGCAGCGCCAGCTGGCGATGCAGGAGCGCCTGGCTGCGCCGGGCGATGTTGAGGAACACCTCGTTGAAGCCCTGCCGCAGCGTCGACTCGTCGACCGCGGCCTGCACGGCGGTGCGCTGCGCCTCGGTGAACGCCCGGCCGAGCTGGCCGATCTCGTCGCTGCCGTACTCCAGCGGGGGCGCCTCCTCGGCGACGTCGACCTCCTCGCCGCGCCGCAGCCGGGCGACAACCCCGGGCAGCCGCCGGTCGGCCAGGTCGATCGCGCTCTCCCGCAGGCTGCTGAGGCGCCGGATCAGCGACCGGCCCACGCGCAGGGAGATCAGCAGCGACAGGGCGATCGCGGCGAGGCCGAGGAGGCCGGCGAGCGCCAGGCGGAGCAGCACACCGACGGCGACCGGCGTGGCCCGCTCGGCGAGCGCGTCGGCGCTGGAGAGCTCGAACTCGCGCAGCTGGCGCACGGCCGGCTCGTACGCGCTCTGCCAGGACGCGGCGGTGATCGGCAGGGCCTGACCGTCGCGCCCCTGTGCGATCACGCGGTCTTCGAGCCCGCGGAGCCGGGTGAACGCCTCGCCCTCGGTCATCCGCTGGTAGGCGACCCGCTCGGCGTCCGGCAGCGCGGGCAGGGCCTGGGCGAACAGAAAGCGGTGGGCGCCGATGATCTGCACCAGCTGGGCATGCTCGCCGCCGGAGAACCTGCCGGCCGCGAACGCACCCGCCAGCAGCGCGTCGGACTGCCCGAGCACCTCGCGGGCCCGGCCCAACGCGGTGATCGCGCGGGCCTCGCGGTTGAGGTCGTCGTCGTCGACGTCCGCGATGATCTCGAAGACCCGGAACCCGCCGTCGATCACACCGCTGTACAGCCCGAGCGCGCCGGCCTGGTCCATTTCCCGCCGGTCGATGAAGCCGCGGCCGGTGGGCAGCAGGTCGAGCGAAGTGAAGAGCTGGTCGAGGTGGCTGCGGAGCCGGCCCTCGGCGGTGTCGTGCAGGTCGGGGCTGCCGGCCCGGCGGCGAAACTCGGCCACCGCGGCGTCGGTGCGATTGCGCTGCTCGCCGAGCGCCGGCAGCTCGCCCTTGCCGGCGAGGTAGACGAGTGAGAGCCGCCGCTCGCGCTGTAGCTCGGCCACCATGCTTTCGCCCGGCCTGCCCACCTCGTCGAGGAGCTTTTGCGCCCCGAGCAGGGCCAATGCGGGGCCGACCGTGAGCGTCGTGGTGAATATCCAGAGCGCCAAAAGGGCGGCGAGGGGCACGGTGACCAGGGCGATAATCTTCGCGCGGATCGACCAGTTGCCTGTATTCATGAGACCTCGCCCGACGGGGGTACGGTACGGCAGCCTTGGGCAGGATACATTGCCCCCGCAAGTATCAAGGTGCCCCTTCTCGCGCGAAATGAGCACCGAAGATCAACGCTAATCGCGCCGAGATTTTGCCGGCTCGGGGATTGTTGATCATGGTTGAGCGGGAACTACACACCCATGTCAGCCACGCAGATCGTTGTCACCCTCATCGTCGTGCTCGCGGTGCTGGCCGCCGCGGGTGCCGGCTGGATGTTGTACCGCCGGTGGTCGCTGCGTCACCGGTTCGGCCCCGAGTACGACCGCCTCGTCGCACAGCGCGAGGGCAGGTCGGCCGCCGAGCGCGAGCTGCGCGAGCGCGAGCGCCGGCACGCCGAACTGGACCGCAGGCCGCTCAGCCCCGAGTCCCGCGCCCGCTACGCCGCGGAGTGGGAAGAAATCCAGATCCGTTTCGTCGAGTCGCCGGTCGAGGCCGTGAGCGCCGCCGAGGACCTCGTGGGCCGCATGGCCACCGAGCGCGGCTACCCCGCGGGCGACTTCGAGGAGCAAGCCGCATACCTGTCCGTCGAGCACTCGCGCTCGCTCGACCACTACCGCCAGGCGCACTCGGTGCGCGAGGCCGTCGACCGCGGCGAGAGCGACACCGAGCAGCTGCGCGAGGCGCTCGTGCACTACCGCGAGATGGTCACCGAGCTGCTCGGCCGCGAGGCCGTGCCCACCGCTCGCCGGCCCGCCGAGGAGGCCGCGCCGACGGCCGACGGTTACGAGAACAACCGGTGAGAGAGGGACACACGATGGCCAACCAGCAGACCCCCGAGCGGGTCACCTCCGATCCGGTTCCCGTGCCGCCGCCCACCGACGAGGACCGCGACCGGGACGGCGTTGTCGACGAGGACCGCGACCGGGACGGCGTCGACGAGCACGACCGGAACGGCGTGGTCGACGACCGCGACCGGGACGACGCGCGGCGGGACGCGGCCGAGGACGTCACCGACCGGGTGCCCGAGGACGCGATCGACGACCGCGGCACGTTCGAAGACCCGGTGCTCACCGGCGAGCGAAACGACCCGGACGACCTGACCGCCGTCGACACCCGTTCGTCCCACTTCGACGAGCCGGCGCCGCAGGAGACCGCGTTCGGCGCGGCCACCGTCGGCGGTGCGGTCGCCGCGGCGGCGCAGGCGGGCCCGTCCCGCGAGGTCCGCGACACCGACCCCGGCGCCGAGGGCGCCGTCGATGACCGCGACTTCGGCACCGACCCCGACGCTGTTCGGGACGGCCGCGACGACCGCGACACGGACACGACCCGCGATGACCTCCGCGGCGACACGACCGCGCTCGACGCGGACCGTGCGGCCGAGGAGCGGGCCTACCAGGACACGGCGGAGCGGCCGGTCGACGGCGCGGCCGACCTCCCGGAGATCGCGCCGGCCGTGGACACCCCGGCGGCGCCCAGCGCGGCGCCCGCCGTCGAGGAGCCGGTCGCCGGGCTGTGGGGCGAGGGGACCGCCCAGGGCTACCGCGACCGGTGGCGCGAGGTGCAGCTCCGCTTCATCGATGACCCGGCCGGTGCCGCCCGCGAGGCGAACCAGCTGGTCGAGGAGGCCGTCGGTGCGCTCACCGCCGAGCTGTCCCGGCAGAAGGAGTCGCTCAGCGGCTGGTCCGGTGAGGACACCGAGGAGCTGCGTTCCGTCGTCCGCCGCCACCGCGACTTCCTGGACCGCCTGCTCGGGCTTTGACAACGCTATTCGCATCCCGCGGGCCCGCGGATTGCTCAATGCGAGCTATCTGACAGCGACCCGTCCGGCACACATCGGGGTTCCGAACGCCTGGCATCACCTCGCACCGGGCGGAAGGAACCCCGATGTCCATAAGCACCCTAATGAACCTTTTTCAACCTCACCTCTCGGTCCGCCGTGAGCGTAAGCGCCGCGCCGTCCAGGTTGAAAAAAGTTCAATCTCCACGCGGCGCGGCGCCGCCGCACTCGCGGCGATGGCCGTGCTCGGCGGCGCGGGGCTCTACGGCCTCGGGCCGAGCGGCGCCGTGGCCTCCAGCCACCGTGAGGCGCCACTGATCGCGGCCGACCCGGCCGTCGACAACACCGACCTGTACGCGTTCGTCAGCCCCGACCGGCCCGACTACGTCACCTTCGTGGCGAACTGGATCCCGTTCGAGGAGCCCAACGGCGGGCCGAACTTCTACCCGTTCGCGACCGACGCCACCTACAACATCAACGTCGACAGCGACGGCGACGCCAAGGCCGACGCCGTCTTCCGCTGGAAGTTCAAGACCGAGGACCGCCGCGGCACCAAGACGTTCCTCTACAACAACGGCCCGGTGACCTCGCTGGACGACGAGAACCTGCTGGTCCGCCAGACGTACACGATGGAGTCCTCGTTCGGCGGCAAGCCGTTCAAGACCCGGGTGACCCGCGGGCCGGTGGCGCCGTCCCGGGTCGGCCCGGCGTCCATGCCGGACTACGCCAAGCTGCGCGACCAGGCCTCGATCCAGCTGCCCGGCGGCTGGAAGATCTACGCCGGCCAGGCGGACGACCCGTTCTTCCTGGACCTGCGGGTCTTCGACCTGCTGTACGGCGGCGACCTGAGCGAGACCGGCCAGGACACGGTCGCCGGCTACAACGTCAACACGATCGTCCTCCAGGTGCCGTTCAAGGACGTGGCGCTCAACGGCGACGCGAAGCGCAACCCCAACATCGGCGTGTGGACCACCACCGACCGGCCGCGCGTGCGGCTCGCCGGCGGCGGCTCGTCGGGTGACCGCGTGCAGGTCTCCCGCCTCGGCAACCCGCTGGTCAACGAGGTTGTCGTGCCGGCCGGGCTCAAGGACGCGTTCAACGCCTCCCGCCCCGACCAGGACGCCAAGAACCCCACCATCGTCAAGCGGGTGACCAACCCCGAGGTGCCGATGCTGATCGAGAAGATCTACGGCATCCCGGCGCCGGCGACACCCCGCAACGACCTTGTCGAGATCTTCCTGACCGGTATCACCACCAAGGCCGGTGGGCCGATCAAGGCGGACCTCAACTCGCAGCTCAACAACAAGGACGTGAATCCGAAGCGGTTCGTGCCGTCCGAGCAGCTGCGGCTCAACCTGACCGTGCCCGTCACCGCGGAGCCCAACCGGCTCGGCGTGCTCGCCGGCGACCTCCAGGGCTTCCCGAACGGGCGGCGGCTAACCGACGACGTGCTGGACATCGAGATCCAGGCGCTCGAGGGCGCGGCGCAGACCGGCAAGATCGTGGACGCGCTGGCCGCCGGCGACAAGGTCGACGCCAACGACCAGCAGTTCAGCGACACGTTCCCGTACCTCGCGCTGCCCAACGGCGTCGGCGTCAACACCGGTGGCGACGGCGTGAAGCCGGCTGCCGCCGACGGGTCCTCTTCGGACGGTCCGGCCCTGACTCCGGCCGGGTTCGCCAGCAAGGCCGACGACGACATGCCCGCCACCATCGCGGCGGCGGCCGTCGGGGTCGCGGCGAGCGCGGGCCTCGGCCTGCTGGTCCTCGCCTGGCTGTGGCGCCGCCGGGTCCGCCTCGCGGACCAGCGCACCCAGCGGTTCTGACCCTCGTTCCGGACGCGCCGCCCCAGCGCGGCGCGCCCGCTCTCCCTGGAGGCTCCACATGCGACGGACAGTCCTCATCGGCGGCGCGGCGGCGCTCGCCGTCGCGGTGACCGGTGCGGCGGCCGTGTTCGGCCCCACCGGAAACACCCCGGCGACCGCGCCGGCCGCGGCCGCCGCACCTGCCGACCCGATTGTCCGCGCGCAGGAACGCGTCCGGCTCGTCCCGGGCGACTGGCGCGGCTGGGCGGCGCTCGCGGTCGCGTACGTCGAGCGCGGCCGCACCACCGGCGACCCCACCAACTACCCGCGCGCGGACGAGGCGGTCCGCCGGTCGCTGGCCGTACGCGCCACCGGCAACGGCGAGGCGCTCGTCGCGCAGGGCGCGCTGGCCAACGCCCGCCACGAGTTCGCCGCCGCCCGGCGCTTCGCCCTCGACGCCACGAAGATCAACGAACACGACGCGGACGCCTACGCGGTGCTCGCCGACGCGGAGACCCAGCTGGGCAACGTGGCCGCCGCGACCGCCGCGGTACAGCGCCAGCTCGACCTGCGGCCGGGCCTGTCCGCGTACGCCCGCGCCTCCTACGACCTTGAGCTGCGCGGCAAAGTCGCCGAGGCCACCGACCTGATGCGGCGGGCACTCGACGCGGCGTTCAGCCCCTCCGACATCGGCTTCTGCCGGGTGCAGCTCGGCGACCTCGCCTGGCACGCCGGCGACCTCCACGAGGCGACCCGCCAGTACGACGCCGGCCTCGCCGCCGACCCCACATCCGTGACGCTGCGGCGCGGCAAGGCACGCGCCGACTGGGCCGCCGGGCGGCGGGAGGCGGCCCTCGCCGGGTACGCCGACATCACCCACCGCGCGCCAACACCGTCCTATGTGCTCGAGTACGCCGACCTGCTCCGCGCCGCCGGCCGGGCCGCCGAGGCGGACGCCCAGCTCGATCTGGCCGTCGCGGGCCACCGCCTCTTCACCGCCGCGGGTGGCGTCGACGGGCTGACCGGCACCGCGCTCGCCCTGGCCGCCGGCGACCCCGCCACCGCGCTGAAGGAGGCGCGGGGCGAGTGGTCGCGCCGCAGCCACGCCGACGTCGCGGACAACCTCGCCTGGGCGCTGCACCACGCCGGGCGGGACGCCGAAGCCCTGCGGTACGCCCGCGCGGCGGTCCAGAGTGGAGCGAAGTCGGCCACGTACATGTACCACCTGGGTGTGATCGAGCTGGGTCTGGGCCGCACCGGCCCGGCAAAGGCCGACCTGGCCGCGGCGCTGCGCCTCAACCCCCACTTCTCGCCCACCGACGCGCCGCTGGCGCGCACCCTGCTCGCGGGACCGGAGGTCACCCGATGAAACGCCGCTGGCTGCTCGCGCTCGCCGCCGCACCGCTCGCTTTCCTGCTGCTGCCGGCCGCGCCGGCGAGTGCGCACCCGCTCGGCAACTTCTCCGTCAACCAGTACACCGGCCTGACCATGCACCCTGACCGGATCGACGCGACGGCGGTCGTCGACTTCGCCGAGATCCCGACGCTCCAGGCCACGGCGGAACCCACCTGCGCGGACCTCGCACTCTCCGCGGCCGTCGACGGCGAAGCTCTACAGTGGACTCTCAAGTCGAGCGACTTCGCCTACGTCGAGGGCAGCGGGGGCCTCAGGACGAGCCGCCTCACGTGTGAGCTGTCGGCCGCGGTCCGCTTGGAGACCGCGACGGTGACGGTGGAAAACCGGTACGCGCCGGACCGGATCGGCTGGCGCGAGATGACCGCCCGCGGCGAGGGCGTGCGGGTCGAGTCGTCACTGCCGGCCGAGAGCATCAGCGACGAGCTACGCACCTATCCCGCCGACCCGCTGTCGTCCGCGCCGGACGTACGCTCGGCCACCCTGCGGGTCACCCCCGGCGACGGCACGGCGGGCGCCGCACTGAGCCGCCCGGACGACGGCCTGCTCGCCGGCGTCACCGCGGGCGTGGAGCGGCGCTTCCAGGAGCTGGCCGGCGGCCGCCTCACCCCGACCGTCGGGCTGCTCGCCGTGCTGCTGGCACTGCTGCTCGGCGCCGGGCACGCGGCACTGCCCGGGCACGGCAAGACAGTGCTGGCCGCCTACGCCGCGGCCCAGCGCCGCCGGATCCGCGACGCGCTCGCGGTCGGCGCAACCGTGACGCTCACCCACACCGGCGGCGTGCTGGTGGTCGGCCTGCTGCTGGCCACGTCCAGCACGCTCGCCGGGGACCGCCTGCTCGGCTACCTCGGCATCGTGAGCGGGGCCATCGTGGTCGCGGTGGGGATCGGCATGTTCGTCCGCCGCCGCAAGGGCGCACACCATCACCATCACCACCACGGCCACACGCACTCGCACGATCACGACCATGGGGACGGGCATCACCACCACCATCACCACGGCGGCTCAGGGCGGCTCGGTCTCGCCGGCATCGGCATCGCCGGGGGCCTGGTGCCCAGCCCGTCCGCGATCGTGGTCCTGCTGGCCGCGATCGGGCTGGGGCGCACGGCGTTCGGCGTGGTGCTCGTGCTGGCGTACGGCGTCGGCATGGCCGCGACCCTCACCGCGGTGGGCCTGGCGCTGGTCGCCGCCCAACGCCGCCTCGGCCGCCTGCCCAAGCTCCCCGCGCTCGCCCAGCGCTTCTCGAAGCTGGCTCCGGCCGGCACCGCCACGCTGGTCATGATGGTCGGCGCCGGCGTAGCCGCCCGCGCCGCCGCAGGCGTCTTCTAGAAACCTCCGGCGACAACCGCTTCGACCGCCACGGCCACGAAACCCCGTTCGAAGGACAGAGATCCGAGCTACCGCGATGCCCGTCGTGGTCCAGACCGCTGCTCCCGCGGCCTCACCCGTCCGCTGCTGGTCGCGCCCACCCCGCCGGCGTACCACTACGACCGCATCATCGAGCAGGGCTTCTACGGCTGGCTCGGCGACGTGCGGATCGTCGACCGACCGGTGCCAGTGAGCTCATTCCTCAACGCGTTAGCACCGCACGGGCTTAGAGTCGGCCACGAGGGAGGTACGCACCATGAGCGGAAAGATCGTTCACTTCGAAATGCCCGCCGACGACATGGAGCGGGCGCAGACCTTCTACCGGGACGCCTTCGGCTGGCAGCTCACCCCCGTGCCGGAGATGTCGTACACGATGGTGGTCACCACACCGAGCGACGAGCAGGGCATGCCCATCGAGCCGGGCGCCATCAACGGCGGGCTCACCCCGCGCCAGTCCCCCGTCTCCGCGCCGACGCTCACGATCGGCGTGGACAGTGTCGACGAAGCGCTGGCGACGGTGGAAAGGCACGGCGGCAAGGTGGTGGCCGGCACGATGGCGGTCGGCGACATGGGGTTCGTCGGCTACTTCAGCGACACCGAGGGCAACGTCGTCGGGCTCTGGCAGAACGCCGCGCCGGCCTGATCGAAAGCCGCCCTTCCCCGGGGCGTTACCCGATGGTAACTTCCGAGAATGGCGGGTCCACAGCACCATCGGATCGCGGTGATCGGGGCGGGTTTCAGCGGCCTCGGCGCCGCGATCCGGCTCAAGCAGCGGGGATATGACGACTTCGTGGTGCTCGACCGGGGCACCGAGGTGGGCGGCACCTGGCGCGACAACACCTACCCCGGCTGCGCCTGCGACGTTCCCTCGCACCTCTACTCGTACTCTTTCGATCTCAATCCGGAGTGGAGCCGCAGCTTCTCCCCGCAGCCGGAGATCTGGGACTACCTGCGCCGCCGCGTCGCCGTGTACGGCCTGGACCGGCACCTGCGCCTGGCGACCGAGGTGCACACCGCGGCCTGGGACGGCGGCCGGTGGATGGTCGAGACGTCCACGGGCACGTACAGCGCGGACATCCTCATCTCCGCCACGGGCGCGCTCTGTGAGCCGGCGCAGCCGAAGCTGCCCGGGCTGGAGACGTTCACCGGCGAGGTCTTCCACTCGGCTCAGTGGAACCACGACCTCGACCTCACCGGCCGCCGCGTGGCGGTGGTGGGCACCGGCGCGTCCGCGATCCAGTTCGTGCCGGCGATCGCGCCGGACGTGGAGCGGCTGCACGTCTTCCAGCGCACCGCGCCGTGGGTGATGCCGAAGACCGACCGGCCGATCAGCCGGCTGGAGCGGCGCGTGTTCCGGGCGGTGCCGGGTACCCAGCGGCTGGCCCGCGCGGGCATCTACTGGCTCCGGGAGTTCTGGCAGGGCACCGCGTTTCTCCAGCCGGTCATGATGCGGCTCGGCCAGCGGATGGCCCGGGCCCACCTGCGCAAGCAGGTGCCCGACCCGGAGCTGCGCGCCAAGCTCACCCCGCGATACCGGATGGGCTGCAAGCGGGTCCTGCTCTCCAACGACTACTACCCCGCGCTGACCCGGTCCAATGTGGAGGTCGTCACCGACGCCGTCACCGAGGTGCGCCCCGACGCGGTGGTCGCCGCCGACGGCACCGTGCGCGAGGTCGACACGATCATCTTCGGCACCGGGTTTCACGTCACCGACAACCCGATCGCCCAGAAGATCCGCGGCCGCGACGGGCGCACGCTCGCCGAGGTGTGGCAGGGCTCGCCGAAGGCATACCTGGGCACGACCGTCGCCGGCTTTCCCAACCTCTTCCTGCTGCTCGGCCCGGGCACCGGCACCGGGCACACGTCGGTGGTCTTCATGATGGAGTGCCAGCTCGCGTACGTGCTGGACGCCCTGCGCCACCTCGACCGCACCGGCGCCGCCGCGATCGAGCCGACGCCGGCCGCACAGCGCGGGTTCATCTCCACTGTGGACAAGAAGATGGTCGGCACGGTGTGGCAGACCGGCTGCAAGAGCTGGTACCAGGACGCCACCGGCCGCGTCGCCGCGATCTGGCCGGGCTACACCTGGTCGTACCGGCTGCGCACCAGGCGCTTCGATCCCGCCGACTACGAGGTGGTGGCCAATGCTTGACGGCAAGGTCGTGTTCATCACCGGCGCCGCCCGGGGCATCGGCGCGCACACCGCACGGCTGGCGGCGGCCCGCGGCGCGACGGTAGTGCTCGCCGGACTGGAGCCCGAGCGCCTCGCCGCCGTCGCGGCCGAGACCGGCGGCGCCTGGTTCGAGGCCGACGTGACCGACCAGTCGTCGCTCAACCGCGCGGCCGCCGGGACGGTCGAGCGGTACGGGCGCATCGACGCGGTCGTGGCCAACGCCGGCATCTTCCCGCGCGGCACGATCGCGGCCGGCGACATCGAGGCGATGACACACACCGTGCAGGTCAATCTCGTCGGCGTGATGCGCACGGTCGCGGCGACGGTCGACCACCTCATCGCCAGCCACGGGTACTGCCTGCTCGTCTCGTCGGCCGCCGCGTTCACCGCGCTGCCCGGCATGGCGGCGTACTGCGCGTCGAAGGCGGGCGTGGAGCAGTTCGGCAACGCGATCCGGCTGGAGCTGCGGCACCGCGGCGTCCGGGTCGGCACGGCGCACATGTCGTTCGTCGACACCGACATGGTCCGCGACGTGCAGGAGGACATGCCCGAGTTTCGCGAGACGCTGCACAAGCTGCCGTGGCCGCTCGGCACGCTCACCTCCGTGGAGACGTGCGCGCGGGCGTTCGTCGACGCGATCGAGCGGCGCCGGCGCAAGGTGTACGTGCCGCGCGCGATCGGCGCGGTGCAGGCGATCCGCTCGGTGATGCTCAGCCCGCTCAGCGACGCGATCGTCGGGCACAGCGCCCGCACCGGCGTGCCCCGGATGGAGGAGCAGGTCCGCGCGCTGGGACGCGCCTTCGGCCGGCACGGCGGTGGCCGATGATCGTGTACGAACGGCGCGGCGCCGGTGAGCCGCTCGTGCTGCTGCACGGCATCGGCCACCACTGGCAAGCCTGGCTGCCGGTACTCGACCGGCTCGCCGAGGCACACGACGTGATCGCGGTCGACCTGCCCGGCTTCGGCGGATCCCCGATGCCGGCCGAGGGCCCGCCGCGCGACATGGCCAAGGCCGTCGACGGCGTCGCGACCTTCCTGACCGACCTCGGCCTCGACCGGCCGCACGTGGCCGGCAACAGCCTCGGCGGCGCGATAGCGCTCGAGCTGGCCAACGCCGGCCTTGTCTCGTCGGTGACCGCGCTCTCCCCCGCCGGCTTCTGGAACCGCCGCGAACTGCGCTGGGCGATCGGCACGCTGACCGCCCACCGGTGGGGCACCCGGCTGCCCGAGCCGTTCATGCGCACCGCGTTCCGGTACGGCGCCTTCCGCGCGCTCTGCTTCGGCATGATCTGCGCCCGCCCCGGCCGCATCACGCCCGAGGTGGCCCTCTCCGACGCGCTGGCGCTCCGCGACGGCCACGCCTTCCGCGCGGTGGCCAGGGCCGGCCGGGCATACGCCTACCAGGGCGCTCCGCCCGTGCCGGTGACCATCGCCTGGGGCACGCGCGACAAGATCCTGCCCTACCGACAGGCCGCCCGCGCGAAGGCGGCACTGCCCGAGGCCCGCCACGTCGACCTGCCCGGCTGCGGCCACGTGCCGATGAGCGACAACCCGGACCTCGTCGCCTCGGTGATCCTCACGACCACAGGCGCCACCCGCTCGACTCCTTGACCTTGGATTTGCCCGCGCTCTCTGTCCGCTTTCGAAATCCAATTTCGAAAATGAGCTACCGCGATGCCCGTCGTGGTCCAGACCGCTGCTCCCGCGGCCTCTCCCATCCGCCGCTGGTCACGCCCAGCCCGGCGGCTGCGCCGGGCCCTACGGGCCCCGGCTGGGTAGGTGCGCGTGGGATGCATTTGCTCTGCTTCCCTGGAGTGGCCACCCCCATCGGCCCGCCGCCAGCAAGGGGAGGGCGTCGTGCGTGGGAGCGGTCTAGAGACCTTTCGGGTTCAGGGTGACGCTGTTGTGGTGTGTCTCAAGCTTGGGTTGCCCGGGTCCTCACGTCGCCGCCGACCCGGCAACAGACATTGTCGGCGAATCCCCTCCCGGGAAGGGGTGACCGTGACCAACCGCGAAGGGTGAGGCTGCGGGAGCAGCGGTCTGGACCACGACGGGCGTCGCGGTAGCTCAAATCTCTGAAGATTTGGGGAGGGGTCACGAGATGAGGCGCTCGGCATCCTCGGCGGGCACCGGCTCGGAGAAGAGGTGGCCTTGGCCGTAGGCGCAGCCGAGCCGCAGCAAGTGGTCGCGCTGCTCCTCGGTCTCCACGCTCTCGGCGATGAGTTGGAGGCCGAGGTTGCTGCCCATCAGCACGATCGTGTGCACGAGCGCGCTGCTCTTGGCGTCGACGCCGAGCCGGGCCACGAAGGAGCGGTCGATCTTCAGGGCGTCGATCGGTAGGCGGTGCAACGCCTCCAGCGACGAGTAGCCGGTGCCGAAGTCGTCGATGTGTAGCTCGCAGCCCAGGTTGTGCAGGTCTTCGAGCATCTTGCGGGCCAGCCCGACGTTGTTCATGATCACGCCTTCGGTGATCTCGAACGCCAGGCAGCGGGGGTGCAGGCGGGACACGCGCAGCGCCTCCGCCACGTCGTCGACAAGGCCGCCCTGCCAGAACTGGCGGTTGGAGACGTTGACGCTGATCCGCAGGTCTTCGCGCCCGGGGGTGCGCTGCCAGGCGGCCAGCTGCCGGCACGACTCGGCGATCACCCAGCGGCCGATCGGGATGACGAGTCCGGTCTCCTCGGCCACCGCGAGGAAGTATTCGGGCAGCACCAGGCCGCGGGTGGGGTGCCGCCAGCGGATCAGCGCCTCGAACGCGCGGGTGCGGCCGCCGACGAGCTGCGCGATCGGCTGGTAGTGCACCTCCAGCTCGCCCCGCTCGATGGCCCGGCGCAGCTCGGTCTCGATCTGGAGGCGCACGACGGCCTTGGCGTGCATGGCCACGTCGAAAAGCGCGTGCGAGCCCTTGCGCTGCGACTTGGACCAGTACATCGCGATGTCCGCGTCGCGCACGAGGTCTTCGGGGTCCGCGTACCTCGGGCCGCCCAGCGTGATGCCGATCGAGGCGGTCACCACGACTTCCTGCCCTTGCAGGCGGAACGGGGGCGCCAGCGCGGCGTGCAGGCGCTCGGCGACCTGCGTCGGCGTGTACGGGTCGGCGACGCCGTCGAGCAGGATCAAGAACTCGTCGCCGCCGAACCGGGCCGCGGTGTCCCGCTCGCGCAGGCTGTGCGAGATCCGGTTGGCCACCTGGATCAGCAGCGCGTCGCCGGCCGCGTGCCCGAGGCTGTCGTTGACCACCTTGAAGCCGTCGAGGTCGACGAAGAGGACGGCGCACTCCTCGCCGTCGCGCATCGCTTCGCGGAGGCGTTCCAGGAAGAGGGTGCGGTTGGGCAGGTGGGTGAGGTGGTCGTACTGGGCGGCCACCCGCAGCCGCTCCTCCTGCTCGCGGAGTGTGGCAAGCACCTGCTGGTAGTCGAGGGCGACGGTGAGCAGCGCGGCCCAGTGATTGATCGGCTCGCGCCCGGTGCCGGTGCGGGTCTCGACCGCGTCGACGACCGCGAGCAGCCCCCAGTCGCTGCCGTCGACCTTGACCGGGACCACGAACGTGACCGCGTCGCCGTCCTGCCGCGCCACGTCGAGCAGGTCGGGCGGCGGGAACTCGCTCACCGGGATCACCAGCGGCTGGGCGGTGCTCGGCTTGTCGCGCGTGTACACGCCGACCAGGTCGAGCGGCGGGTCGGTGCGGGAGGGGTCGGTCCAGAGCCCGAGGCTGCCGGCCCGCGCGCTGGTGCGGCCGAGCCAGCTCAGCCGGCGCGGGTCCTCCTCGTGCGCGCGGAGCAGGTCCATGCTCACCACGTACTGCTTGCTGAGGATGCCCTGTAGGTGGGTGCGCTCGCGGAAGTGCGCCCGCCCCTCGGCCTCCATCCGGGCCAGCGGCGGCAGAGTGGGCGCCTCGCCGGTGTCGTGGCGCCGGCAGCCGCACGACTCGCGGACGACGAGCGAGGTGCTCACGTACTGCCGGCCGCGCGGCACCGCCTCACCGCGGATGCGGCGCACCAGCAGGTCGGCCGCGGTCCGCCCGATGGTGTCGACCGGGTGGTTGACGGTGGTGAGGCGGGGCAGGCTGTACTGCGCGCCACGCACGTCGTCGAAGCCGACCACGGCCAGGTCTTCCGGCACCCGGTAGCCGGCGGCGATCAGGCCCTGCATGAGGCCGATCGCGTTCGCGTCGGTGCCGGTGATGACCGCGGTGGCGGGCATGCCGGCGCCGATCACCACGCGGGCGGCCTCCTCGCCGCTGGACATCTGGTTGTCCTCGATCGGGAAGAGCAGCCCCGGGTCGGGCTCGATGCCATGCGTGCGGAGCGCCTCGCGGTACGCCTCGTACCGCTGGCGGATGTCCTTCGCGCCGAGGTAGCCGGCGAACGCGATCCGCTCGTGGCCGTGCGCGACGAGATGGGCCACCGCTTCGCGGATGCCGCTGCCGTTGTCCGGCACCACCACCGGGCAGTCCAGCTCCGGCACTTCGTGGCTCACGATCACGACCGGCTTGCCGGCCTCCTGGACGGCCGCGAGGTAGCCCGGGTGCACCGCGTTGATGATCACGATGAACCCGGAGACGCGCCGCCACGCCACCGGATAGGAGAGGTCGGAGGGCTCCACCTCGGTCTGGTCGGTGCCGGCGTCAAGCGTCTGCACGGCGACGACGCTCGCGCCCTCGACCGCGGCGGAGCGCGCGATGCCACGCAGCAGCCCGCCGAAATACCAGCCGCCGAGGAAGGGCGTCAACACGCCCAGGGTCAGATCTCCCGACACCTGCGAGGCTACGCCGATCTTGCGCGCGCCGTCCGGCAATCGGGAATGACCACGGGGCCCGGGCGTTTCGCCCGGACCCCGCAGCCTCTTCATGTCTTCCTTACCTTGTACTCACTGTCGCCTTACAGGGGCGGGTAGGCGTTCTGCATCAGCTGCGAGAACTGAGCGGCGAACCAGGCACCGGAGATCGGAGCGCCGGAGAGCGCGCCGCTCATGCTGTTGCCGTTACGGGCGTTGCCGGCGTAGTTCGGGTCGCACATCTGGTCGAAGCCCTTGCCCTCGTTGTTCGGGATCAGGGTGCTCGAACCGTCCGACTCACCCGGAGGCTTGACCCACACGTAGGCGTCGATGCCAGCCGGGCCGGGGTTGGCCCGCGGACGCTCGCCGAGGCCGGCGCCGCTCTGGTTGCACCAGTTGCCCTTGTGGATACGGCGGTCGATCTTCGAACCGTTGATCTGCTCGTCGAGCGTGCCCGTGGTACGCGGGCCGGTCGGGCGGGCCGAGCCGCCCCAGCCGTTGCGGGACGTGTCGATGATCATGCCGATGTTGGACGAGAAGCCGGCCTGGACAAGCCGCGTGCGGAACGCCTGGGCGAAGCTCAGCTCGTCGTTGTACCGGTTCCAGTCGATCCACTTGGACTGGCGGTTCTGCTCGGTAACCGTGATGTACGGCTCCGACAGGGCCGAGTAGTTGGCCGTGTTGACGATGAAGCCGGTCACGTTGGCGATGTTGCTGCCCTGGGCGCGGGCGGCGGTGGCGAGCAGCTCGGCGGTCGGGCCGAAGTTGTCGTCCCAGCCGATCCAGCCGTGGTGCGCGGCGTCGATGTAGTTGTACACGTTCGGGATCGCGCCAAGCTTGGCCAGCGCGTATCCGACACCGTTCACGTAGTTGCCGTTGGACTTCATCGTGTTGCACATCGCGGTCTCGGTCGGCCGGCCGGACACGTTCGTGATCAGGTTCGGCAGCGAGTCGATCTCGATGATGTTGATGATCCGCAGGCTGCGGAACCGCGCGTCGTTCTGGTACGCGGCGATCGGGTCGATGTACGCCGTCTTGTACCGGTCGATCTCGGTCGGGCCGAGCTCACCGTTGGACGCCAGCGCGGCACAGTCGCGGCCGGGCAGGTTGTAGATCACGAACTGGATGTAGTTCGCGCCCTGCTGGACCGCTGCGAGCAGGTGGTCCTCGACGCCCATCGGGCCGTTCGAGCTGCTGCCGCTGGTGCCCTCGATCGCGGCGATGCGGTCGATCCACACCGCGGTCGGGTTGTTGGAGACCCGGCTACCGCCGGAGACGCTCTCCGCCTTGGCCTTCCACTCCGGGTTGACGTAGCCACGGCCAACGTACGGGTTGTCGACACGCGTCCCGGGCGGACCCGTCGTGGGGTTCGTGGTCGGCGGGGTGGTCGTCGGGTTCGTGGTCGGGTTGCCCGTCGGGTTACCGGTCGTCGGGTTGGTCGTCACCGGCGAGCCGGTGCAGACGGTGCCGTTGACCGAGAACGAGGTCGGCGCCGAGTTGGTGCCGTTCCAGTTGCCGATGAAGCCGAGGCTGAGCGAGCCGCCGTTGGCGACGTTGCCGTTCCACCCCTCGTTGGCCACGGTCACATTGCTGCCGCTCTGCGAGAAGCGGCCGCCCCAGCCCTGCTGCACGGTCTGGCCGTTGGCGAACGAAAACGTCAGGCTCCACGAGGTCCAGGCGTCGCCGACGTTGCGTACGGCGATGTCGCCCTGGAACCCTGGGGTCCACTGGTTTGTGACCCTGTAGGTCACGCTGCAACCCGCGGCGGCGCTGGCTGGCAAAGCCTGGATCACCGAGAGGCCGCCCAAGCCAAGCACAGCGACCGCGCCAATGGCGAGGCGCTGTTTCCGGGTACGACTCGAGACGAGTCTCATTCCTGTTACTCCTACATCGTCGCGCGGCAACCAGAGCGGATAGCTCTGGCCCGGCGGGCCGCGGGCGTCGCGGACGCGCGCGCCGCAGGCACGCCTTAGGGTTAGCTCGCCGGCCCGGAAGGCAAGCTGGAGATGGTGAGATCCCGCCCAGCCTGAAGGCTGGGGGAAGTGGTCCGCCGTGCGGAACGGCTGGAGACCGGCCCGCGTGCCCTGGCGAAGCTCACTCGCATCGGCTCCCCCGAATGCGTAGAGCGAGTCTTGCATGGGAGGGCTCCCATGCACAAGAAGCTCCGCAAGAAAGCGATTCCTACCTGGCTTTCCGGTACCAAGACAGATCGGACGCATCGGCGCGACTCGATGCCCTAGCTGCCCGTGGACCCGTCGCCGGGCCTCCACACCGACCCTCCGCGGAGGTCGGCGGCCCGCGGAGCGAGCCGAGCTCCCCCGCTCCGCCGCCAGGTCCGCGGTCCAAGCCCTCGGCGACCGCAGGGCGGCAACGCCGCATAAGCGAATGCGACGGCGAGGCTTGAGATCTAGGCGACTTTGGGTTGATATGGCGCCCTAACTCTCCCGGGATCGTTGGCCGGTATTTCCAGTGCCTGTGTGTCACCGTCCGACTGGCCCTTGATCGGCGCCGAGGACTCAACGCCCCTGGAGGGGTCCAGATGACCACGATCCACAAGCTGGCCGCCGATCACCCTTCGATCCCTGAATCCCTTATCTGGACAGAGATTTGAGCTACCGCGACGTCCGTCGTGGTCCGGACCCCTGCACGGGGCCCCCGGGGAAACGTGGAGCGCCGCGGAGCGTTTTCTTGGGGTGCATTTCCCGCGGCCTCACCGTCCGCTTTTGGTCGCGCTCTGCGCGCAGCCGGCCGGGAGGAAGAGGGCGATCCTGGAAAGCCACGGGGGTTTCGTCGCCGCGAGTAACCGCTGCGACGGTGTGAGCGGCGCAAGATTCGAGATCTAGGACAGTTAGGGCGCTATATCAACCCTAAACGTCCTAGATCTCGAAGGCCCGATCCCGGACTGGTCACGGCGCGTCACGGTGGCGGAGGTACGGTCGCGAAGACTCCTGCGGGGGCTTGTCCCGCGGACCTGGCAGTGGACGGCCGGGAGTTTCGGCGAGCGCTGCGAGCCGCCGGCCGGGAACGGTGCCCGCGGGAAAGCACCCCAAGAAAACGCTCCGCCGCGCTCCACGTTTCCCCGGGGACCCCGCGCACACGGCCCGCCGCTGACGCGGACGCGGACAAATCCGCGCAAGAAGCCGGTCTTGATTGGGGCGCGGCGCGGGGGCCGGAGGGTGGCAGCCCGCGCGCCGCGAACGACAAGAGCTAGAGGGACTTACGGCCGCGGGTGGAGACGAACTGGTAGGAGAGCGACGCGAACGCCGGGTCCCGCGACAGCTGCCGGAACGCGCGCAGCTGGTCCAGCGAGATCCCCGACGCCAGCAGCCGCGGCTCCAGGGTGCGGGAGTTGAGGTCGTGCAGGGCGGCGCCGGACGAGCCGCCGGTCCAGCTCTGTGAGTGGGTGATGGTGTCGATGTCGGTGAGGCCGGCCAGCGCCATCTCGGTGTGCACGTCCTGGGCCCACGCCAGGTCGGCGCCGCGGTCGCGCAGGCAACCCAGGATCGCCTCCATGACCTGCCCGAAGAGCTTGGCCGCGTCATCGGTCGGCGCGGTCAGCACGCGCAGCGGCGCCGTGCAGTCGAACTCCTCGACCACCAGCCAGCCGCCGGGAGCCAGCGCGTTGACCAGCTCGGTCAGCACCTTGCGGCGTTCCGGCAGGTGGAGCAGGAGCAGGCGGGCGTGGATCAGGTCGTACGGGCCGCCCGCCGGGGCCGGCTCGGTGCGGGCGTCGTGGCGCACCACGGTGAGGTTGCCACCGGAGGTTATGTGGGACGGGTCGATGTCGGAGGCGACCACCTGGCCCTCGGGTCCGACGGCGCTGGCCATCAGCCGGGCGACCGAGCCGCCGCCGGCGCCGACCTCCCAGCAGGTCGCACCGGCGCGCATGAGCGGGCGGAGGCGGGCGCCCGTCAGCGGGTCGAGGAATGCCTCCAGCGTGGCGAGTTGGGCGTCGGCCTCTGGTGCGTGGTTGTCGAACGAGTAGCCGGTGGGCACGATCGGTCAGCTCCCTTGCGGTAGTGGCTGGTCGATGCTGAGCATCGATTGGACGGTCGTGGGGTCCGCGCGTACCCGCGCGGTTGGCGCGTCGTAGATCACGCGCCCGTAATCCAGGACTGCGATCCGGTCCGCCACCTCGATCGCGTGGTCGAGCCGCTGCTCGACGAGCAGCAGGCCCAGTCCGGCCTTGGCCAGGCCGGTGACGAGGCCGCGTACCCGTGCGGCCAGGTCCAGTGCGAGCCCCTCCGAGGGCTCGTCGAGCAACAGCACCCGGGGCTGTGTGAGCAGCGCGCGGGCGATCGCGAGCATCTGCTGCTCGCCGCCGGAGAGCTGGTCGCCCCGGTGGTCGAGCCGCTCGCCCAGGCGAGGCAGCAGCTCCAGCACGCCTCTGACGGTCCACATCGGACCTTCTTGGTGGCGGGCCGCCAGCTTCAGGTGTTCGGCCACGGTGAGGCTGGGGAAGACCCGCCGTCCCTGCGGGACGATGCCCACCCCGGCCCGCGCCACCTGATGCGCGGGCCGGCCCGCCAGGTCCGCGCCGCAGATCTCCACCACGCCGGAGTACGGGCGCAGCAGGCCGGCGATCGCGTGTACCAGCGTGGTCTTGCCGGCGCCGTTGCGCCCGACGAGCGCCTGCACCGTGCCCGCCTCGACGCAGAGCCCGACGCCATGCAACACCCGCCCGCCGTGGTAGCCGGCGTAGAGGTCGTCGACGCGCAGAGCGACGGCCATTACGCCACCGCCCCGCTGTACGCCTGCCGCACCGCGTGCGACACCCGGATCTCGTCCGGCGTGCCGGTGACCACGTACTGGCCGTCGCGCAGCACGGTAACCACGTCGGCGAGCGCGTACACGAGGTCGAGCCGGTGCTCGACCAGCAGTACGGTCACGTCTTCGGGCAGGTCGCCGAGCACCGCGCCGAGCCGTTCGAACTCCACAGCGGACAGTCCCGCCGCGGGCTCGTCGAGCAGGAGCAGCCGCGGCTCGCCGGCCAGCGCCATGGCGATCTCCAGCTGCCGCCGCTGGCCGTGCGAGAGGCGTTCGGCCTGTACTCCCGCGTGGTCGGCCAGGCCGAGCCGGTCGAGCAGCTCGATGGCCGGGCGGCGGGAGCGCTTGACCCCGCCCCGCCGCCGGGACGCCGCCACGGCCACGTTGTCCAATGTGGTCAGTGATGGCCACACCGCCGGACGTTGGTGGATCCGGCCGATCCCCAGCCGCGCCCGCCGCGCCGGCCCGTAGCCGGTGATGTCCTGCCCGTCGAAGCGGATCCGCCCGCCGCTGGGCCGGATCGCGCCGGCCACCAGGTCGAGCAGTGTGGTCTTGCCGGCGCCGTTCGGCCCGATGACCGCCCGGCGCTCGCCCGGTACGAGGCGCATGTCGAGCCGGTCCACCGCGACCAGCGAGCCGTACCGCCGGGTGAGTGCCTCCGTTACGAGAATGTCCGCCATAGAACCCCCTTCGCCGCACGGTCCCGCCGACCGATACGGCGCCAGTCGAATCCCGCCACCCCGCGTGGCAGGAGGTAGGCCGTCAGCACGAACAGCGCGCCGAGGAGCAGCGGCGCGTGTCCGGGCAGCAGGCCGGAGAGCCAGTCGCGGGCGGCGAAGACGAGCGCCGTGCCCGCGACCGCGCCGAGCATCGACCCGGCGCCACCGATCACCACCCCCAGCAGGAGCAGGGCGGCGACATCGAACCCGAAGTCGGCCGGCGAGACGTACTGCTGGGTGGTGACCAGGAGTGCCCCGCCCGCGCCGGCGATCGCGCCCGCCGCCACGTACGCCCCGGTCAGGTACGCCGTCACCGGATGACCGCTGGCCCGCATCCGCGCCTCGTCGTCGCGGCTGGCCCGCAGGAGCAGCCCAGCCGGCGAGCGGAGTGCGAGCAGCACGAGGGCGAGGATCACGACGACCACCGCGAGGGCGTAGAGGTAACGCGCCCGGTCGGTGTCGAGCGTGGTGGTCGCGATAAGCCCGTCGGTGCCGCCGGTCACCGACTTCCAGCGGCCGGCCACGATGATCGCCAGCTCGCCGATCGCCAGCGTGATCATGAGTACGTACACGCCCCGCGCGTACACCACCAGCGGCGCGGTGAGCAGCGCGAAGCCGGCGCCGGCGCCGATCGCGGCGACGAGTTGCACCGGCCCGTCGAGTTGGGCGGCCGTGTACGCGCCGGCGGCGAACGGGGCCGTCTGCCCGAGCGTGGGCAGCCCGGTGACGCCGGTCAGCAGCGCCACGCTCACCGCTACCAGCCCGAGCACGAGGATCCGTGCCACCGTGGCCGTCGTGTAGTCGTCGACGAACCACGGCACCGCCACCGCGACGGCGCCCAAGACCGCAAGTAGTTTCACGCCATGCTCCAACGCCGCAGGAGGCCTCGCGCGCGGGCGGCGAGGATCAGGGCCATGGCCGCGTACAAGAGGAAAGGAGCGGCCGTCGGAAGCAGAGCGACCCCGAGGGTCTGTATCTCTCCCACCGCGAGTGCCGCGAGCAGCGTGCCCCCGACGGAGTTGAGGCCGCCGAGCACGACCACGACAAGAGATAGAAGGAGCACGGTCGCGGCCGTCGACGGCCCCGGGCCGATGATCGGCGCGCCGAGCACACCGGCGAGCCCGGCGAGTGCGCCCGACACCGCGAGCACGCCGACCCGCACGCGGGTGGGGTCGACGCCGAGGCAGGCCACCATCTGCGGGTCGTCGACCGCGGCCCGCACCAGCATGCCGGCGCGGGTGCGGGTCACGGTCAGGTAGAGGCCGACCGCGATCGCCGCGGCGACCACGATGAAGACCAGCCGGTACGCGGCGTAGGGGTGGCCGGCCAGGTCGATCGGGCGGTCCAGCGCCACCGGCACGCGCACCGGCAGGTCCTCCGGGCCGAACGCGCTGACCAGCAGGCTCCCGCCGGCCAGCGCGAGCCCGAAGGTCAGCAGCGCCTGGGTGAGGTGGTCGCCCCGCTTCACCGGTGTGAGCAGGCCGGCCAATGCCGTGCCCGCGGCTGTGGAGGCGACCACCCCGGCGACCAGCGCCAGCGGCACCGCGGCCCAGCCTCCGTCAGCCAGCCATGCCGCCATGTAGGCGCCGATCGCGTACAGGGTGCCGTGGGCCAGGTTGAGGATCCCGGCGACGCCGAAGCTCAACACCAGCCCCGCGGCGACCACGAAAAGCAGCAGACCGTACGCGACGCCGTCGAGCGCCGGAATCAGGTACGGCTCCACTGTGGACTCACTCGCCGACGGTCGCGAGGTCGCCGACGACCGTGTTGGACAATGCCCGGCCGTCGGGGCGGACCTGCCGCAGGTACCACTTCTGCACCGGCGAGTGGGTCTTCTTGGAGAACTGCCAGGCGCCGCGCGGGCTCTCGATCTGGCCCAGCCCGGCGATCGCGTTGTTGATGCTCTCCGCGGTCGGATTGGCGCCCGCCGCACCGATCGCCTTGTCCAGCACCGCGGCCGCGTCGAACGAGGCCATCGCGTACGTGGTCGGCGGGCCGTCGTGGTCGGCCTTCCACGCGGCGACGAACTCGCGGTTTTGCGCGTTGTCGAGGTCGGGCGAGTAGTTGAGCACCGAGAAGACGTTGCGGGCCGAGTCACCCTGCGCGTTGAGCACGCCGCCTTCGGTCAGGAAGCCGGCCGCGTACAGGGGCAGGTCCTTGACCTCCGACTGGGCGTACTGCTTGACGAAGTCGATCGCCGCCCCGCCCGCGTAGAACGTGTAGACCGCCGAGGCGCCGGAGGCCTTGATCTGCGCGAAGTAGGGGGTGAAGTTCTTCGTCGCCGGGAACGGCGTGAACCGCGCCTTGCCGTCCGGGTTGGCGAGCTCGCCGCCGGCCTTGGCGTACGCGTCGGTGAAGCCCTTGAGCTGGTCCCAGCCGCCCTGGTAGTCGGGGCCGATCGCGTAGACCTTGCCCTTGACGTTGTCGCGCACGTACTGGGCGATGGCCGCGCCGGTCTCCTGGGAGAGGTACGAGGTGTGCCAGGTGTGGCTGATGTCGTCGATCTTCGGCCGCGCGTTGGCGCCGATGAACGGGATCTTCGCCTGGGCCAGCACCGGCTGGATCGCCGCCGCGGAGCCACCGCCGACGACGCCGGTGAGCGCGACGACCTTGTCCTGCTTGACGAGCTTGGTGGCGGCGGGCACCGCGGTCGGCGCGCCGTCGCCCTCGTCGGCCACGACGAGCTCGACCGGGTGGCCGCCCAGCTTGCCGCCGTGCATGTTGAGGTAGAGCTGGAAGCCGTCGCGCATGTCCGTGCCGATCGCCTGGTACGTGCCGGACAGCGAAGCGAGCAAGCCGATCTTGAGCGAGCCGGTGGCGGCACCGCTCTCGTTGCTGCAAGCTGTCGCGCCGGTCGCCGCCAGGCCGAGGGCAATCAGCGCGGCGGTCATCTTGTGGGTACGCATCGAGGTGTACTCCGGGGGTCGGTTCAGCGGGAGTGGGAAAGGGCGGAGCGAGCCGCCGGGGTGAGCGCGTCGCCGATGCGGTTGGCCAGTTCCGTCATCTCGTACGACACCTTCCCGACGTCACAGTTGGGCGTGGCCAGCACGAGCAGCGAAGCGCCGTCGTTGAAGGCCATGGAGAACATGAAGCCGCCCTCGAGCTGGGTGACGTTGGAGATCACCGCGCCCGCGTCGAAAAAGGCGGCGGCGCCGCGCAGGAGGCTGACGAGGCCGCTGCCGGTGGCCGCGAGCTGGTCGGCCCGGTCCGGCGGCAGTGCGCGCGTGGCCGCCACCATGAGCCCATCGGCCGAGATGGCGATGGCATGGCTCACGTCCGGTGCGCGCTCGGCGAAGCTGTCCAGCATCCAGCCGAGGTCTCGTTGGTTGGTCACGAAGGCTCTCCTGTCGCGTCGTTGTTGGTGGCGTTGGCCAGGGGGCGGCGGCCCGCGACACCGCGGGCGTACGCGGACATGGCGGACGCGACCTGCGCGGGGTCGCGCTGCTCGGGCCGGCCCTGGTCGCCGCTGGGCGGCACCGCGCCGGGGATCAGGTGTGCCTGCGGCTTGCGGATCGGCAGGCCGGTGCGGGTGGTGCCGGCCACCTTCGGGGTTTCGAGCTGAGACGCCGCGCGCCAACCGTCGTCACCGGGCGTGCTCCAGTTGGCCACGGCCGGTGGGACCGGGGACTCGGCGACCGGCGCGGGCGCGGGCTGGGCTGGCGCTTCGCTCTGCTCCAACCTGACCGCGTGGTCGTGATCCGCCCGGAACCAGCTGTTGACCTGCTCGAAGATGATCAGCTCCTGGGTCTGGTCGATCTCCCGCACGGGTGCACGGCCCTGGATCGGGAGGGGTTCCGGCGGTGCGGGCGGCGGTGTGGCCGGCGGCCGTGCCGGTAGTCCGCCGTTCGCGCCGTAGATACCGCCGTTGGTGCCTTGCTGACCGCCGCCGTTGACCGGGGGCAGTGGCCCGGCGTGCGGCGTGCGTGGCAGCGGGATCTGCATGCCGGCCGGCGCGGGGCTGACCGGGATCGGGCCGTCCATGCGGATGGCGGCCTCCATCGGGCTCCCGAAGAGCGGCGCGTGGCCGGCGCTGGGCAGCTCCTGGTCCTCGGGCACCGGGCGGATCAGGTTGCCCGGCAACGCGACCTCGGCGATCGTGCCGAGCCGCGGGCCGGGACGCAGCTCCACCGTCGCGCCGAGGCGGATGGCGAGCTGGCCGACCACGACGAGACCCATGGCCCGCACGGCGGCGACGTCGATCGCCGGGGGCCGGGAGAGCACGTGGTTGAGCTGGGCCAGCCGCTCCTTGGGCAAGCCGACACCCTCGTCGCTGATCTGCACGATGACCCGGTCGCCGAGGCTCCGGGCGGTCACCCAGGTCTCGCTCTCCGGCGGGGCGTACGTCGTCGCGTTGTCCATCAGCTCGGCGAGCAGGTGCACGACCTCGTCGACCGCGTCCCGGGAGACCGCGACGTCGGTGTCGACCACGCCGAGGCGCACCCGCTCGTAGTGCTCGATCTGGGAGAGCGCGGCTTGCAACATCTTCGACAGCGGCACGTCGTCCTGCCGCATGCGGCCGACGCCGACGCCACCGAGCACCAAAAGGCTGGCGTTGATCCGCGCCATCCGGGTGGCCAGGTTGTCCAATGTGTACAGCCGCTGGAGCCGCTCGGGATCGGTCTCGTCCTGTTCGACGAGGTCGACCTGGGCCAGCACCGAGTCCACCAGGCGCTGCTCGCGGCGGCTGAGGTGGATGAAGATCTTCGCGGTGTTGGCCCGCATGACGGCCTGCTCGGCGGCGGTGCGGACAGCCGCCCGGTGCACGGCGGTGAACGCCTCGCCCACCTCGCCGATCTCGTCGCCGCTGCCCCGCTCCATGCTCGTGGTGACCTGCGCGGCCAGCATCTCGGGATGCACGGACGCGTCGGGCCGGCGCAGCTCCTCGACCATCGCGGGCAGCTCGTCGAAGGCCACCGCGTTCGCCTCGTCGCGCAACCGCCGCAAGCGGTGCGTGATCTGGCGGGCGACCGCCCACGTGACGAGCACGGTGAGGGCGAGCGCCACGGCCATCGCGGCCGCCTCGAGGATCGCGTTGCGCCGCTCGTCCACCCGCGCCGCGTCGATCCGGTCGAAGACGGCGCTGTCGACGCGCTGCTGCACCTCGAACAGCCGGCGGGCCCAGGACTGGGTCGCGGCGATCCAGTCGGCGGTAGGCACCCGCAGCTTGCTGCCCGGCTCGGCGCGCGAGACCTGGTCCTGTAGCCGCTGGAGCCCGACGATCTCCTGGCCGCTGCCCGCCTGCTCCCACCAGACCCGCCACTCGGGGCTGGCGAGGCTGAGGAAGGCGAGGCTGTTTTCGGTGAAGCCGGTACGCGAGGCGGTGATGTCCTGCTGCATCGCGGGCGTCAGCTGCCCGGCGGCGAGGGCGCGCATGACCGCGACCTGCTGCTGCCCCACGGCCTCGCCGGCCTTGGAGAGCGCTGACGACGCACGGATCTGGTCGGCGATCTCCGCCGACTCGACGCCCTGCGCGGTCGCCTCGCGGTAGGCCAGCAGGTCCGCGACGATGATGCGGTAGCTGAAGGTCATTGCGGAGACCGAGGCGTTCGCCGCGGTGCGCACCTGCGCCCGCAGCGGTCCAAGGTCGTCGATGGATCCGTCGATCCGCTGAAGGACGGCCGCGGTGCTCGACGGCACGGACGGCACGAGGGCCCGCTGCCGCCGGTACTCGGCGACCGCCTTGTCCGTCTCCGCCGTCTGCTTCGCGTACGCGTCCTCCTGGCGGGTGCCCCCGGTGGCCAGAAGATCGGCCGCGGAGACCCGCTCACGCTGCAACTGGTAAGCCAGGGCGCCCGCGTCGGCGCCAAGGCGCGCGAGGACACCGAGGTCACTGGCCCGCTCGGCTTGCTGGACGCTGCCCGCTAGCGCCAGGCCGGCGAAGCCGACGACAGCGACAAGGGGCGCGGCAACGATGATGCGCATGCGAGAGGCGATCTTCCAGCCCCGCTGCCGAGGGCCCGGTCGGGCCGCATGGGCATTCTTCCCGGACGCCAAGATTTCACTCCCACGGGTGGTCGGCACAGTTCCATGTGCACGTTGCAGGTAGCAATTCCCATCCGATCGCACACGTGGTGCGACAAACAGGGTTGCCCGAGGTACGAAAAACTGGTACCTGCATCTGTACCGCCCGGAGAGGATCAACCACTCTCCGTAGCAAAGCCTGATCCACCCGCTCCACCGGCAACCGGCAGTTGGCAGGTCAGCGGCGCCGGCTCCGGCTCAGGGCGCGGTCGATGACCGAACGCAGGTCGTCGATCTCGACGACGACCTCCGTGGGGCCGAGCATGGCTCCGTTGTCGACGATCATCGCGACGATGTCGTCGGCCGGCGTGCGGGGGCGGGGCGCCGGCCGCTCGCGCGGCCCGCGCCGGCCGTCGGCGGCGATCTGCTCGCGGGCCACGTCTGGCCAGAGGGAGGCGAGCAACCCGCCGGTGCCGAGCACCTCGTCGCAGCGCACGGCGAGCTCGAGGCTGCCGTAGCGCCGGCCGGACTCGACCGCGGCAACGGTCTCCCGGCTGAAGCGGACGCGGTCGGCGAGCGCGCGCTGGGTCAGCCCGTTACGGGTGCGCCAACGCCGCAGCTCCCGCCGAAACCGGCGACTGGCCATGGGATCAGGGGCAGCATCGGATGGCGCACGGTCCATGTGCTCACCTTCGAGTCAACCCGGCCTATCGGAAAAACCCGCCGCTCCCATTCTGACGGGCCGGCCGAGCCGTGGAAACCCACTCCAAAAGATCGACTCGGATAGTAATCGTCGATCAAGCCGCCCGCTGAGTGGCGTCGTCCAGCTGGGCGAAGGTGTCAACGAGGACCGGCAATGCGTTGTGCGCCCGGAAACCCACATTTGGCTTGAAGGAACTGATGTGCTCGGGCGCCAGCCGCAGGCCCGGAACCGCGGCGGTCAGCTGGGTGAGCGCCACCTGCGCCTCCAGCCGGGCCAGTGCGGCGCCGATGCAGAAATGCGGTCCGTAACCGAACGACAGGTGGTCGCGGACGTCGGCGCGGTGCGGGTCGAAGACGTCGGGGTGCGCGAAGGTCGACGAGTCGCGGTTGGCGGCGCCGAGCAGCAGTAGGCACCGCGAGCCCGCCGGGATCGTGGTTTCGCCGATGGCGACGTCACGCGTGGTAACCCGCAGCCAGCCGTCGATCGCCGGGCCAAAGCGCAGCGTCTCCTCGACGAACGCCTGCACGCCGGCCGGGTTTTCCACCAGCCGCTCCCACCGGGTGGGCACCGAAAGCGCGTTGTCGAGGCTGTGCGCGATCAGGCCGGACGTGGTCTCGTGCCCCGCCACCAGCAGGTTGAACGCGAAGCTGGCGACCTCGTTTTCGGTCAGCACCTCGTCGTCGCCACCGCGGTAGCGCAGCGCCCGGCTGATGAAGTCTTCGCCCGAGTCGCCGTCTTGGAGGCGGAGGGTCACGAGCTTTTGGCAGTAGCGCCAGAAGTCGAGCAGGCCCTGCGCCAGGCGCACCTGCTCGGCCGGCTCGGGCTGCCCCCACACCAGCGCGATCTGCCCGTCGGACCAGCTCTTGATCGCCGGTACGTCCTCGGGTGGCACCCCGAGGAGGTCGACGATGACGAGCAGGGGCAGCTCGGCCGCGAACTCGGGAACGAGATCGACGACGGTGCCCCGCCGGGCGACAAGGCGGGACACCAGCTCGTCGACGCGCCGGCGCACGATCGCGCCGTAGTGCTCGTTGACGCGTGCCGCGGTGTTGGGGAACGTCGCCCGCAGCGCGCGGCGAGTGCGCGTATGCGTCGGCGCGTCGGCCGCCGCGGTGGTCGGCGGCGCGTCGATCTCCATGACGATCGCCAGCGCCTCCGGACACATGTCATAAATGGGCATTAAGGTCAACGCGTTACTGAATGCTTCACTGTCGCCCAGCGCGTTGCGCACGTCTGCGTGTTTGGTGATCAGCCAGAGGCCGAGATCGTCGGCGAAATGTACCCGCTCGGGCCCGTCGAGCAGATCCCGCCAAATAGCGGCGGGGTCGGTGAGATACGAGCCAGAGAACGGCCTGAGCTCCATGCCTGCCTCCTCGGGACTTCTACCGTGCGATACGACGGAGGCGTTAGTCAATAGCCATTCCTGATACGCAATTCCGGGTTCACCGCGTCTCAATAGATGCAAGTTGCGTAATGCACATGAGCGCCGTTTGTGCGGGCGACTAATAGCGCGATTGACACCCTGGCATAAGGTACATGTGTGACGCGGCGTTGGTTGGCCGCGGTGGCCGCGCTCCTGCTCCTCGGCACCGCGGCGTGCGGGGGCACGACGGCGGCGGGGGGCATACCCGACGGGGTGATGCTCCAGCCGGACGACATCGACGGCGGCTCCGCCATCTCCGCGGCGCCCGACCAGAGCACACACCCGCTGCCGCCGGCGCCGTGCGAGCCGCTGCCGTCCGGGCCGCCGGTCGAGTCCCGCACGGTCGCCTTTCAGGCCGGGCGCCACAAGGTGTTCGAGTACGTCGCCCGCGGCCAGCTCTGGGCGCTGACCGCGGTGCGCGAGGCGATCGCCCAGTGCCCGGACGCGTACCGCGTCGCCGCGACGGACCTCGGCTACCGGGACACCGTGCTGATCAGCCACGACAGCGCCGCCTACTACATCGGCACGACCGGCGACTACTTCGTCGCGGTACTCGTCGTCGACGACATGACGCTCGCCGCCGACTACGGGCAGCGGGCGATGGCGCGGGCCGGGGCGAAACGCGAGCCAGGTGTCGAGATGCGGACGCCGACGGAGCCGCCGCGCTGGGTCAGCTACGCGGCCGAGGTCACCGGGCTGCGCATGGGCAAGAACGACCGGACCCTGCTGATCGACGTGCTCGTGCCGGAGTGCTCGCGCGACCGGAAGGTCACCTACCTCGACGAGTCGGTCAAGGGCGCGGTGCACGCCAACGTGGTGTACGAGGTGCGGGAGCCGAACGCCTGCCTGACCAAGATCCCGGCGACCGTCACGCTCACCACCAAGGCGCCGCTCGGCGACCGCGAGATCGTGCTCAACAGCGACAGCATCGCCTGGGGTCGCACCACGACCGGCTACCGGCGCTGCACGGGTGCCTTCGGCTGCGCCACCCCACCGGCCGACCACTGCGCACAAGGCTGGCTCGACGTGGTCCGAGGCGGCATGGACGTGCCGAAGCACAGCTCCTACAACTTCGAGCACTGCGACCAGACCTGGCTCATCGTCAGCGTGAACGAGACCGCCGGCGAGTGTGGCCCGGTCGAAGGCCAACGCCCCGGCTGCGCGGCCGAGCCCCGGGTGCAGCGGTGGTTCCTGCGCTTCGAGACCGGCTGGCAGGTGCGGACCGCCACCCGCGAGGCGGGCTGCCCCGCGGGGCTCGACATCCCCACCCGCCTCTGCGAAGGGCTCCCCGCACCGCGCTAGGCCCTGTCGAAACAGGGCCTAGGGCACGAAGACCTCGCCGGGCTTGACGACGCGCAGCCAGCGGCAGCCGTAGCGGCCGAGGCTGAGCCGCACCTCGCCGTCCTCGACGGGTGTGGTGCCGTCGCTGAGCAGGTCGACGAGGCGGTCGCCGGGCTCGAGGCGGTCGAGGCGCAGCGTCACGTCGACCGGCTCGTCCGCGAAGTTGTGCGCCGCCACCACCGTGCCGCCGTCCTGGTCGGCGCGGTGGGCCAGCACCGATTCGGCGTCGTGCTCCAGCACCTCGTATCGGCCCCAGGCCAGCTCCGGGCACTGCCGGTAGCGGCGGATCAGCAGCTTCATCCAGGACAGCAGCGAGTCCGGGTCGCGCAGCTGGGACACCACGTTCACCTTCTCCGGGCCGAACTCGCCTTGCACCATCGGCGCGGGAAGCTTTTCCGGATCGGCCGTCGAGAAGCCGCCGTTGTCGTCGTCGGACCACTGCATCGGGGTACGCACGGCGTTGCGCCCCTCCACGCTCAACTCCTCGGCCATGCCGATCTCCTCGCCGTAGAAGAGCACCGGCGTGCCGGGCATCGAGAAGAGGAGGCTGTACACGAGGCGGATGCGGTCCATGTCACCGTCCAACATGGAGGGTAGGCGGCGGCGCAGGCCGCGGTCGTAGAGCTGCATCCGCTTCTCCGGGCCGAACGCCTCGAAGACCTCCTGCCGCTCCTCCTCGCTCAGCTTGTCGAGCGTCAGCTCGTCGTGGTTGCGGACGAACGTCGCCCAGTGCGTGTCCTTCGGCTGCTCCGGCCGTTCGCGGAGCGCCTCGGCGAGCGGGGCGGCCTTTCCACGGGCCAGCGACAGGTACAGCCGCTGCATGCCGATGAAGTCGAAGCACATCGTGAGCTCGTCGCCGTCTTCGTCGCCGAAGAAGCGCATCGTGTCCGGGTACGGCAGGTTGACCTCGCCGAGGATTACCGCCTCGCCGTTGCGCCGGTTCAGGAAGGCGCGCAGGTCGCGCAGGTACTCGTGCGGGTCGGGCAGGTCCTCCGCGTCTAGCGCTCCCCCGGTCTCCAGCAGGAACGGCACCGCGTCCACCCGGAAGCCGGACAGTCCCAAGTGGAGCCAGTAGCCGAGCACGCGGGCGATCTCGTCGCGCACGGCGGGGTTCGCGACGTTGAGATCCGGCTGGTGCTTGTAGAAGCGGTGCAGGTAGTACTGGCCGGCCTTCTCGTCGTACTCCCAGAGGCTCTTCTCCTGGTCAGGGAAGACGACGCCCTTTGGGCCGTCGGCGGGCGGCTCGTCGCGCCACACGTACCAGTCGCGGTGCGGCGAGTCAGGGCTGGACCGCGCGCTCTGAAACCACGGGTGCTTGTCGGAGGTGTGGTTGACGACGAGGTCGGCGATCACGCGGATGCCCCGGTCTCGGGCGACCCGGAGAAACTCGACGAGCTCGCCGTTCGTGCCGAGGCGCGGGTCGACGCCGTAGAAGTCGGTGATGTCGTAGCCGTCGTCGCGGTCCGGCGTCGGGTAGAAGGGCATGAGCCAGATGCACGTCACGCCCATCTCGTCGAGGTAGCCGACCCGCTGTGCGAGGCCGTTGAAGTCGCCGCACCCGTCACCGTCGCCGTCGAAGAACGTCTCGACGTCGAGGCAGTAGATGACCGCGTTCTTCCACCACAGGTCGGCGGCGTGGCTCATCCTCATGACACACCTCCACGCAGCTGCGGCAGCACCTTGCCGCCGAACACCTCCAGGAACTCGTCCTGCTCCTGCCCCACGTGGTGCACCATGATCTCGTCGAACCCGAGGTCCGCGTACTCCTGGAGCCAGGCCGCGTGGCGCGCCGGGTCCGCGGAGATCCGCACCACGTCGTGCATGGCCTCCGGTGGCACGTGTTTGGCCGCCTCCTCGAAGTGCTCGACGAGCTCCAGGTCCCAGCAGACCGGCGGCGCGAAGACGTTGGTACGCCACTGGTCGTGCGCGATCCGCAACGCCTCGTCCTCGTCGGCCGCGTAGCTGATGTGCACCTGAAGGCGCAACGGTCCGCGGCCACCCGCCTCGCGGTACGCGTCGATCATGCGGCGCAGATGCTCGTGCGGCGCGCCGACGGTGATGAGCCCGTCGGCCCACTCCGCGCACCATCGCGCGGTCTCGACGCTGACCGCGGCGCCGACCAGGGCGGGTGTCTCGGTGGGCCGGGTCCACAGCTTCGCCCGGTCGACCGTGACAAGGCCGTCGTGGGTCACCTCGGCGCCGGCCAGCAGCGCCCGGATCACGTCGACGCACTCGCGCAGGCGGGCGTTGCGGACCTCTTTGCGGGGCCAGGCCTCGCCGGTGATGTGTTCGTTGCTGTACTCGCCGGTGCCGAGCGCGGCCCAGAAGCGTCCCGGATACATCGACGCCAGCGTGCCGATGGCCTGGGCGATGATCGCCGGGTGGTAGCGCTGGCCGGGTGCGGTCACGACGCCGAAGGGCAGCCGCGTGGCCTGGAGCGCGGCGCCCAGCCACGACCAGGCGAAGCCGGACTCGCCCTGGCGCTCGCTCCACGGCGAGAAATGGTCGGAGGACATCGCCGCGTCGAAGCCGGCCCGCTCGGCCCGAACGGCCGCGGCGAGCAGGCTTCCGGGGTCGATCTGCTCGTGCGAGGCGTGGAAGCCGTAGAGGGTCATGAGCACAACGTGCCCTTATCCGCGCCGTCTTACACCGGTCGTTCATCGGTGGCGGCTAAGGTCGGGTGGGTCCGTACCGAAAAGCCGGGAGTGAGCGATGCCTGACACAGTCCGCCTCAACGAGCTACCCGAGTGGGCCGCGCTGGCCAAGCACCGCGCGGAGCTGGGCGGGACGCACCTGCGGGAGCTGTTCGGGGTCGACCCGGGGCGCGCCGACCGGCTCACCGTGCGGGTCGGTGACCTCTTCCTCGACTACTCGAAGCACCTGGTCACCGACGAGACGCTGGGGCTGCTCCGCGACCTGGCCGCGGCGCGGGACGTCGCCGGGCTTCGCGACGCGATGTTCCGGGGCGAGAAGATCAACGTCACCGAGCGTCGTGCCGTGCTGCACACCGCGCTGCGCGCGCCGCGCGACGCGGTGATCGAGGTCGACGGCGAAAACGTCGTGCCGGCCGTGCACGCCGTCCTGGACAAGATGGCCCGCTTCGCCGACTCGGTCCGCTCCGGCGCCTGGACCGGTGCGACCGGCAAGCGCATCCGCACGGTCGTCAACATCGGCATCGGCGGCTCCGACCTCGGGCCGGCGATGGCCTACGAGGCGCTCCGCCCGTACACCGCGCGGGCGCTCGACTTCCGCTTCGTGTCCAATGTCGACGGTGCCGACCTGCACGAGGCCACCCGCGACCTCGATCCGGCCGAGACGCTGTTCATCGTGGCCTCGAAGACTTTCACGACGATCGAGACCATCACCAACGCCACCTCCGCGCGCGAGTGGCTCGTCGACGGGCTGGGCGGCGACAAGACCGCCGTCGCCAAGCACTTCGTGGCCCTCTCGACCAACGCGTCCGAGGTGGCCGACTTCGGCATCGACACCGAAAACATGTTCGAGTTCTGGGACTGGGTGGGCGGCCGCTACTCGTACGACTCGGCGATCGGCCTCTCCTTGATGATCGCGATCGGACCGGAGCGCTTCCGCGAGATGCTCGACGGCTTCCACCTCGTCGACGAGCACTTCCGCAACGCGCCGCCGGAGGCCAACGCGCCGATGGTGCTCGGCCTGCTCGGCGTCTGGTACGGCGCGTTCTTCGACGCCCAGTCGCACGCGGTCCTGCCTTACAGCCACTACATGTCGAAGTTCGCGGCGTACCTTCAGCAGCTCGACATGGAGTCCAACGGCAAGTACGTCGACCGGCAAGGCCAGCCGGTGGCCTGGCAGACCGGCCCGGTGGTGTGGGGCACGCCCGGCACCAACGGCCAGCACGCCTACTACCAGCTGCTGCACCAGGGCACGAAGACGATCCCGGCCGACCTGATCGGCTTCGCCCGTCCGGTCGCCGAGCTCGGCCCGCGGCTGGCCGCACAGCACGACCTGCTGATGGCCAACCTCTTCGCGCAGGGGCAGGCGCTCGCGTTCGGCAAGACCGCCGAGGAGGTACGCGCCGAGGGGGTGGCCGAGGAGCAGGTGCCGCACCGCACGTTCCCCGGCAACCACCCGACGACCACGATCCTCGCCACCGAGCTGTCGCCGTCGGTGCTCGGGCAGCTCGTCGCGCTGTACGAGCACAAGGTCTTCGTGCAGGGCGCGATCTGGGACATCGACTCGTTCGACCAGTGGGGTGTCGAGCTGGGCAAGGTGCTCGCCAAGCGGGTCGAGCCGGCGCTCACCGAAGGCGCGGACGTGCCCGGCCTCGACGCGTCGACGGCCCACCTCGTCGCCAAGTACCGCGAGCTACGCGGCCGGTAGCCGGGATTGGTCGCTAGTGCGGTGGCCACAAACGTTGGCCGGCTTCGCCGGACCGGGTGAGCGGCGGCCGAAGGCCACCGCTCACCCGTTGAAGGTTTGTGGCCACCGCACTAGGCGGTTACCAGCACCGGCGTCAGCGTTCCGGCGGCGCGCGTCCGGCCGCGTTCCGCCCACCGGAGCGCCGGCGCCATCCCGAGGCCGGCGGCGAGGAAGAGGCCGCCCAGCACCAGCCAGCCGGGCGTGCCCCAGCCGATCAGCAGCGTGGTCATCACGACCGGCCCGAGCATGCGGGCGATCTGCGGGCCCATGCCGAAGAATCCCTGGTACTGCCCCTGCTTGTCGGCCGGCGCCAGCCCGAACCCGAGCTCCCAGGCGGCCGCGCCCTGCATCATCTCGCCGAGCACCTGCACCGCCGCGGCGATGAGCAGCACCACCACCGTCGCCAAGGCGCCGATGCGGCCGGCGGAGAGGGCGTACACGCCGCAGGCGGCGAGCAGCACCCAGCCGGCCCGGCCGGTGATCCGGGCGGCGATGCGCAGACTCGTCACCCGCTGCGCCACCCGCACCTGGAAGAGCACCACGCTCAGCATGTTGACGATCAGGAGGCCGGCGGCCATCGCTTTGGGCGCGTCGGTGCGCTCTACGATCCACAGTGGAAGGCCGAGGCTGAGCAGCGGCATGTTGAGGTACATGACCGCGTTGAGCAGCGTGATCACCGCGTATGGCCGGTCGCGCAGCACGGCCAGTCGCGGCCCGGCGTCCGGAGCGACCGGCGCGGGCGGCACCTCGGGGAGCCGGCGCAGCACGAGCGCGGCGGCGAGGAAGCTCACGGCGTCCATCGCGAAGACCGCCAGGTAGGCACCGCGGGTGTCGAACGTCAGGGCCAGGCCGCCCAGCCCGGCGCCGACGGCGAGGCCGGCGTTGAGCGTCGACTGGAGGTGCGCCCGCACCCTGGTGCGCTCGCCAGCCTCCACGAGACCCGCCAGCAACGCGCCGCGGGCCGAGGTGAGGCCGCCCTGGCAGCACGCGTACAGGCAGGCGACGAGCAGGAAGAGCGGAAACGAGCGGACCGCCAGGAAGCTCGTCAGCGTGCCCGCGGTGACGACGGCGAGCACCACGGCGGTGCGGCGCGGGCCGAACCGGTCGGCGACGTACCCGAGCGGCACGCCGGCCAGCATGCCGGTGGCCCAGGCGAGGGTGAGCGCGACGCCGACCTGGGTCGCGGAAAGCCCGACCACGCGGGTGAAGAAGAGCGCCGAGCAGGCGTAGAACGCGCCGTCGCCGAGCGAGTTGGCCATCTGGGCGAGCGCCAGGGTGCGGGGTGAGCCGGCGGGCGGGAAGAACCGAGACATGAGATCAACGTAAGACCGGCGATTGGCTCACTGAAGCGCCAATCCTGGCCAATCCAATTGGGCCAATATTTCGCCCGTTACCTCGGACGACGGCCGCCGTCGTGGTGTGTCGCAAGCTTGAGTTGCCCGGGTCCCGCGTCAGCGCGGACCGCTGCTCCCGCCGGAGACCGCGCGGGTCGGCGGCGAGCTGGCGCTCGCCGAGTTCCCCGACCCCCGCTGCCAGGTCCGCGCCGCAAGCCCGCGGGGCGGGACCGTGTCGGAAGGGGTGTCCGAGGGTCGTTGCGGCTGCCGCCGCACCGGTTGTGACACAGCGTTACCAGCCCAGGGTCGGGACGCTGGCCACCCTCGCCACCGGCCTGGCAACGGACATGGTGGACAAATCGTCACCCCGCAAGGGGTGAGCGTGACCAGTCGCGAAGGGTGAGGCCGCGGGAGCAGCGGTCCGGACCACGACGGACATCGCGGTAGCCCAGATCTCGTTTTGAATCTTGGTTTCGAGGCCGCGGCGCACTCGCACCGGCCCGAAACAAAGCCCTCCGGTGCCGGCGCTGCCCCGCACATGGCCTCGCCGGCACCGGAGGAGTCTCATCCTCTAGAAGTTGAACTGGTCGATGTTGGAGGCGTCGAAGACGGTGGGCGGGCCGAGCACGACAACGCCGTCGGCGCCGATGGTGTACTCGCCGAGCTTGCCGGCGGTGAACTTCTCGCCTTCCTTGCCGGTGATCATGCCGGAGGCGAGGGCGGCGCCGGCGTAGGCGGCCAGGTAGCCCAGGTCGGCCGGGCTCCACAGGGCGAAGTTCTTGACCGTGCCGTCCTTGACGAACTCGCGCATCTGGTTGGGCGTACCGAGGCCGGTCAGCGCGACCTTGCCCTTGTACTGCGAGCCGGACAGGTAGCGGGCGGCCGCCGCGACGCCGACGGTGGTGGGCGAGATGATGCCCTTCAGGTCGGGGTAGGACGACAGCAGACCCTGGGTCTCCTGGAACGACTTCTGATCCTGGTCATCGCCGTACACCGTGGTGACCAGCTCGATCTTCGAGTACTCGGGCTTCTTCAGCTCGGTCTTCATCAGCTCGATCCAGGCGTTCTGGTTGGTCGCGTTCGCCGTCGCGGACAGGATCGCGATCTTCCCCGCCCCACCGATCTGGTCGGAGATGAGCTTGACCTGGTTTTCCGCGATGCCCTGCGCGGTCACCTGGTTGACGAACAGGTCACGGCAGTCCTTGTTGGTGTCCGAGTCGAACGTGACGACCTTCGCACCACCCTGCCGGGCCTGGTTGACCGCGCCGCAGATCGCGTTCGGGTCGTTGGCCGAGATCGCGATCACGTCGGAGCCCTGCTGGGTCAACGTGTTGATGTAGGAGACCTGGGAAGAGGCACTGGCCTCGGAAGGGCCGACCTCCTTGTACTCGCCCTTGAACTCCTCGACCGCGGCCTTTCCACCGCCGTCCGAGACGGTGAAGTACGGGTTGTTGACCTGCTTGGGCAGGAAGGCGACGCTCAGACCTTCCTTTATCTTTCCGGACGCACCCGCACTGGCGTTACCGCCGGCGGCCGGTGTGTCGCCGTCGTCGCTGGCGCAGGCCACCGCGCTCAGCATCAGCGCCGACAGCGCGACGGCGGAAGCCCCTAGGCGCATGCGTCGGGTCCGCATACCTCTCATGGCTTGTCCTTCCTCGACATATCAGAAACAGGGCTCGGCCCTAACCGCCGGCGGCGGGGGATACGGCTGGTCGTCGGCGCCGCAGCCGAGCGCGGATCATGCTGGCCGCGTTGGGTCCGACGACGGAGACGATGAGTAGCGCGCCGGTGACGATGGTGAGAGTGTCGGCCGGCACGTCGGCGAGCTGGAGCGCGTTGCGCAGGGTGATGAGCAGCAGCACGCCGGCCATCACGCCGATCAGGGTGCCGCGGCCGCCGAAGATGGAGACCCCGCCGAGCAGGACCGCGGCGACGACGGACAGTTCGAGTCCGGCGCCGTTGTCGGCGCGGGCGGACGCGTAGCGCATGGTCCAGAAGAACCCGGCCAGCGCGGCGACGGTGGCGGTGAGGACGAACAGCCAGAACTTGGTCTTCGCCACCGAGATCCCGGAGAAGGTGGCCGCCTGGTCGTTGTTGCCCATGGCGAACAGGGCCCGCCCGATCGGGGTGGCGTGCAGGATCACGCCGAACACGACGGCGAGGCCGAGCACGACGAGGGCGACCCAGGGGACGGTGGTCCCGGGGAGGGCTTCGATCATGTTGCCGGTCCAGGAGAACGGGAAGTCCGCGACCGCTTTGTCGCCGAGCACGACGTAGGCGAGTCCTCTGTAGAGGGCCAGGGTGCCGATCGTGACCGCCAGCGACGGGAGGCCGAAACCGGTGACGAACAACCCGTTGAGCGCCCCGCACACGACACCGAGCAGCAGGATGAGCGGCAGGATAAGCGGAAGGGGGACACCGGCGGCCCACAGCTGGCCCATGACCGCGCTGGACAAGCCGAGGACGCTGGCCACGGAGAGGTCGATCTCGCCGGTGATGATCACGTAGGTCATCGGCAGCGCGATGAGCGCGATCGGGACGACGTCCAGGAGCAGGAAGCCCCAGAACCGCGAGCTGGCGAAACCGTCCACTGTGGCCGCCGATACGACCACGACGATCGCGAGGACGACGATGACGAGCACGTCCCAGCTGCCCAGTCGTCTAAGCACCGCGGGCCCTCCTTCCCCGCAGTCGTTGCGCTATCCGCGCGGTCAGCGCCCGGTCGAGTCCGATCGCGGCCAGGATGAGGGCACCGACGACCGCCTGCTGCCAGAACGGGTCGATGCGCAGCACCGGCAGGGCGGACCCGATCGTGCTCAGTAGCAGCGCACCCAACGCGGCGCCGTAGACCGAGCCGCTGCCGCCGAAGATGGCCACCCCGCCGACCACGACGGCGGCGACGACGTTGAGCTCGATGCCGTTACCGGCCGCGGCGTCCAACGTGCCGAACCTTGCCGCGTAGAGCACTCCGGCCAGGCCGGCCAAGGCGCCGGAGACGGCCATCGCGGTGAAGACCCGCCAGCCGACCGGGATCCCGGACAGCCGGGCGGCGGCCGGGTCGGAGCCGATGGCGTACATCTCCCGCCCGGACCGGTACGAGCGCAGGTAGAAGCCGGCGATCAGCAGCACGGCGATCGCGAACAACGCCAGGACCGGAACGCCGAGCAGGGTCTGTGTGCCCATCCGTTTGAACCCGGATGGCATGTCCGCGGCGTTGATCTGCTGCCCGGCCGCCCACGAGTAGTCGATCCCCCGGAAGACGTAGAGGGTGCCCAACGTGACCACCAGGGCCGGGACCCGGGCGATAGCGATCAGGGCGCCGTTGACGATCCCGCACAACAGGCCCAGGCCCACGCCGGCGAGGATCGCCAGGACGATCGGCGCGTCCGGCATCGCCAGAAACAGCTTGCCCGTGGCGAAAGCGGACAGGCCGAGGACCGAGCCGACGGACAGGTCGACGTTGCGGGTGATCACCACCATCGCCTGCCCGACCGCCAGAACGACCAGGATGGTGGCGCCGAGCATCAGGTCCTTGCGGGACTGGGCGTTGAGGAAGCGCGGGTTGTAGATCGTGGTCACCGCGATCAGCAACACCAGCGCCAGGCCGATACCCAGCTCGCGGACCACGAACAGGCGGCGTGCCCCACGCACGTCACCGCGGGCTCTCGTCGGCGGGGGCGCGGCCGCACGTGTCGCCGCCGTCACGCCGCACCACCCTGGCTCTGTCCCGTGGCTGCCAGCATCACCGACTCCTCGTCGGCCCGCTCGCGGGCGATCTGCTCGACCAGACGGCCCTCGTGCATGACCAGCACTCGATCCGCCATCCCCAACACCTCGGGCAGCTCGCTGGAGACCATCAACACCGCCACACCCTCGGCGGCGAGCTGCGACATCAGCCGGTGCACCTCCGCTTTCGTGCCCACGTCGATGCCGCGGGTCGGCTCGTCGACGATCAGCACCTTCGGCTGGGTGGACAGCCATTTGGCGAGGACGACCTTCTGCTGGTTGCCACCGGACAATGTGGACACCGGGTCGGACAGGTGGCCGGCCTTGACCTGAAGCCGCTGGGTCCACTTGTGCGCGGCCTCCCGCTCGGTGCGTGGGCCGAGCAGGCCGAGGCGGGAAAGCGACCAACGGCGGGTCAGGGTGGCGTTGCGCTCGATGGACAGCTCCATCACCAGGCCCTGCTGGCGGCGGTCTTCCGGCACCAGGGCGAGGCCGGCGGCCATCGCGGCGGCCGGTTTGCCGCGTGGCAGGTGCTGGCCGGCGACGACCACCTCGCCGGAGTCGTAGCGGTCGACTCCGAAAACGGCGCGGACCACCTCGCTGCGGCCGGCGCCGACCAGGCCGGCCAGCGCGACGATCTCCCCCGCCCGGACATCGAAGCTGACGCCGTCGAAGACACCCGCCCGGGTCAGCCCGCGGACCTCCAGCACCACGTCGCCGGCGTCGGTGTCCTGCTTGGGATACAGCTGGGAAACCTCCCGGCCGACCATCCGCCGGACCACCTGCCCGACGGTCAGGTCGGCCGTCGGGTCGGTGGAGACCCAGCGGCCGTCCCGCATCACCGTCACCCGCTCGCACAGGGCGAACACCTCGTCGAAACGGTGCGAGATGAACAGCACCGCGGCGCCCGCCTCGCGCAGCGATCGGACCACCGCGAACAGGCGCTCCACCTCGACGCCGGACAGCGCGGCGGTCGGCTCGTCCATCACCAGCACGCGGGCGTCGAACGACAGCGCTTTGGCGATCTCGACCAGCTGCTGGTCGGCGATCGAAAGACCGCGGGCCGGACGGTCCGGGTCCATCCGCACACCGAGCCGGGCGAACAACTCCACCGTGCGCTCCCGCATCGCGGCGGCGTCGATCCGGCGCAGGCCGCGCAGCGGCTGACGGCCCATGAAGATGTTTTCCGCCACCGACAAGTCCGGGAACAGCGTCGGCTCCTGGTAGATCACCGCGATCCCCGCCGCGCGGGCATCGGCCGGGCCGCTCAGCGACAACGGCTGGCCGTCCAGCGTCATGCCACCCTCGTCCGGGGCGTGCACACCGGCCAGGACCTTCACCAGCGTGGACTTGCCCGCCCCGTTTTCACCTACCAGAGCGTGCACCTCACCCGCACGCAACTCCAGCTGACCGTCCGCCAACGCGTGGACGGCGCCGAACGACTTGCGCACCCCGGACAGGGTGAGCAGCGCCGCAGGGTGATCGGGACGTTCGGGCACGACACGCCTCCCCGGCATCAGGTCAAGATGACCGGATTTTGTGAAACGTTTCATGAACTTGTGGGGTAGACGTTAAGGGCTCGTTTCGGGGTCGGTCAAGGGTTTCAAGCCGGTTACCGAATCGTTAGGCAGGTAAGGGCTTTCCCGGAGGCCGCTATCCTGAGGCATTCTTGACACGATTCAGTTAGGCTGACGCGAGGGAGAGTGACGGTGTCGGAGATCCCGCTGGTCAGCATCCGAGACGTGGCCAACCACGCTGGAGTCTCCGTTGGCACCGTCTCCAACGTGCTCAACCGCCCCGACATCGTGGCCAACGCGACGCGCGCCCGCGTGCTGGCGGCGATCAGCGAGCTGGGCTTCGTGCCCAACGACGCCGCCCGCCAACTGCGCCGCGGCCGCGGCCGCACCCTCGGCCTGGTCGTCC
>NZ_JCADBM010000019.1:0-210949 GCF_059359075.1 Phytohabitans sp. LZ39
AACGGCCCGGACCACGACGGACATCGCGGTAGCCCAATCTCCGTCCTAACAGGAATTCAAAGCCAGTCCACCCCGACGCCGAAAGGTCTCTAGATCGCGGAGACCGACTCGATCCTGGGTAGGAGGAAGACGCGTTCGTCGTCGCGGAGTTGGCACCAGGCCGAGAGCTTTGGTCCGTCCAGCTCCGCGGGCTCGATGACGCGGCGGGTGGATTCGCCTTCGCCGTCGGTGTAGGAGATCTCGACCGGCGTGCCCTGGCTGACCGCGCCGATGAGCAGGAGCCGCTGCGCCGTGGAGAGGTGCGGCGCGTGGTCGCGTACGTCGCGCGCGACGCTCATCGGGGTAGGGCGGAGAGCGGCGGGCTCGGCGGCGCTGTCCACATAGGACGAAAGTAGCCGCTGCGCGAGTGCCTTGGCGTCGGTGGGGGTGCGTGGCGGGCGGGTGCGCTCCGGCCGGCGCGGTGTCGGCACGCGGTGGCGGGGCGCGCGTTCGACCGCGGTGATCCCGTCGGCGTCTTCGCCCGACGGCGCGTATCCGGCGGCACGCAGCGCGGTGAGTGTCTCGGCCAGCGGCCGTGCGCTGGCGAGCACGGTCGGCGCCAGCACGCTCAGCCCGAGCGGGCGCAGCGACCGCGCGCCGGCGATCTCGGCGAGCAGCGCGGGATCGTCGGCGCGCACCACGCACCCGACCGCCCGCACGCGCACCCGCCCGTGTTGCCGGCCGACGTCGCCGACGAGGTACTCCAGCACCTGTGGGACGGCACCGCCGACCGCCACGGCGCGGAGGTCGGCGATCAGGCCGTCGGGCGTGTGGCCGGCGTCGAGAGCCGCCCGCACCGACCCGGCCGAGAACCGCCAGGTGACCGCGCCGCCACCGGACTCGCGCACGGCCGCCGCGTCGAGCAGGCCGGCCAGCGCCGCCGCGGGGGTGCCCGGCACGACGGCGGTGAGGTCGTTCTGGAAGACGGCTTCGGCGACCGCGGAAGGCAGCAGTGACGCGGCCGCGGCGTCCAAGGAAGCTCCGGCGACCAGCGCCCGGCCGAGCGGCGTCAGCGCGCCGTGCGCCAGCGCGCCGACCAGATGCGCCTCCCGCCACAGCCCGTCGAGCAGGGCCGGCTCGTCGGCGAGCATCGGCAGCCGCCAGCCGAGCACGTCGACGAGCCCGGCCGCCGCGCCTTTACCGTCGGGCAGCTCGGCGGCGGCTTGGAGCAGGGCGGGGCGCAGGTCGTACGCCGCCACCCCGATCGCGTCCCGGGTCAGCGCCGCGCCGTCGGCGGCGAGCGGGGCGGCAGGCAGGTGCGGCCAGGCCCGCAGCAGCGGCACGAGGCGGCCGGCCGGCTCGGCGGCGCACCACCCGTCGTACGCCTCGGTGGGCAGCACCCGCATCTCGGAGACGCCGACGAGGCCGGCCGCGTACGCCAGCTCCAACCACAGCCGAACCTCGGGCTCGCCGCAGCCGACCGACTTGGCCAGCCGGCGCAGCTCGCGGGAGCCGACACCGCCGGCCCTGAGCAGCGCGACGGGCGCCGCGGCGACGGCGCCGAGCAGCGCGGAGGCCTGCTCGACCGCGGTGGTGGCCGCGGCGGCGGCTTCCCGGGCGACCGCCTCCGGCGACACGGCGACAAGGTCGGGCGCCGGCGGCAGCGGGTCGAACGGCGCCCGCCAGTCCGGACCGCGCAACGCCATCCCGACCTCGCCGGGCATCTGCGCGTGCTGCCAGCCGTCCGACACCAGCAGGCCGTGGCGCAGTGCCCAGGCGAGCGGTCCGTTGCCTGGACGGTCGTAGATGCCCATGACCACCAGCGGACCGTCCCAGGCGACCTTGGCGAGCAGATCGCGGGCCGCGACCGGGGCGGACGCCACCACCGCGCGCACGCGCTCACCGTCGGCGAGCGCGGCGCACACGTCGGCGAGAGCCGTCGCGCGGGTACGCCCGCGAGGGAGCCCCAGCGCCGAAGCGATCTCGTGCAGCTCGGTCACCGATGCGCCCTCCAGGAGGTGGCGCGCCGGCAGGCCGAGCTGGAGCGGGTGCTCGAACGCGTGCCACAGCGGGCCGGCCATGCGCAGCTCGTCACCGTCGGGCCAGACGAGGGCCCGCTGGGCGAGCACGGTGAGCGTGGCGACGAGCTCGGCGTCGTCCGGCTTGCAGCCGATGGCGGCCGCGACCCGGTCGAGCCCGACCAGCGGGCCGCCGAGGGCCTGGAGCACCTCGATCACTTGCAGCGCCGGCAGGGGCAGCGCGCCCGCGGCGGCGATCACCGTCTCGCTCTCCTGTAGGCGCCCGGCGAGACCGGTCAAACTGGACACTGGCGGGCCGGCCAGCACTTCCGGCCGGCGGGCCAGGACGGCGGCGAGGTCGTCGGCGGGGAGGCTGGCGAGCCATCGCACCAGAGGTGACGTCACGGAGGTCCACCCTCTCGCAGTGAGCGGCGGGTCGCCAGTCCCCGGTTCGTGCCAAACCCGTGTCGCGCCGCCCCGCGGGTGCCGCCAGCAGCCATAGCGTTCCATCCATGAGCGGGAGCCGCGAGGCTACGGGCCTTGGCTACGACGGCGAACGAGCGCCGAGCGGCGGAGCGGGGTAGGCATGGACGGGGTTCTGGACGGCCGCTACCGGCTGGAGGGGGAGATCGCTCAGGGCGCGATCGGCTCCGTGTGGCGGGCTGTCGACACGGTCACCGGGGGGTCGGTGGCAGTGAAGATGCTGCGTCCCGAAGCGGCCGAGCAGCCCGAGCTGGTCCGGGGTTTCCGGGCCGAGTTCGGGTTGCTCGCCGCCGTCAACCACCCGTCCGTGGTGCGCCCGCACCGGCTCGTCGACACGGGTGGCCCGCTCGCGATCGTCATGGACCTCGTGGAGGGGGAGGACCTGCGCCGGCGGGTACGCCGGGACGGGCCGGTGCCGCCGGCGATCGCGGCGAACATCGTGGCGCAGGTGGCCGACGCGCTCGCGTACCTGCACGAGCACGGCATCGTCCACGCCGACGTCAAGCCGGGCAACCTCGTCGTGCCGGCGGACGGCGGGCCCGTGCGGGTCGTCGACTTCGGCGTCGCGCGCCGCGTGGACGACTCGCCGCCGGCCTCCATCCACGCCACCCCGGAGTACGCCGCGCCGGAGGTGGTCGGTGGGGCCACTCCTTCGCCGACCGCCGACATCTACGCGCTCGGCATCGTCCTTTTTGAACTCCTGTGCGGCCGGAGTCCGTTCCGGGGCGGCGGTCCGCTCCAAGTGTTGCGCCGGCACGGGATGTGCGCCGCCGTACCGCCGCCAGGCCTGCCACCGGTCGTGTGGCCGGTCATCGAGGAGTGCCTGGCGCCGGATCCCGCGCAGCGTCCGGACGCCCGGCTCGTCGCCGCGCGGCTGCGGGGCGTGGAGCCGGCGCTCGACGGCGCGCCCCCGCTGCCGGCGCTCGCGGCCGACCAGATCACGTGGTGGCCCCGTCCCGCCGGAGCCGCCGCCGCGGTGGCGAGGGTGACCTGGGTGCCGCTCCGCGCCGCCCCGGTCTCGCCCGCTTCGGCGTACGTGGGGCGGATGGTGTCGATCCCCGTGGCCGGAATGGGTTCCGCCATCGAGCTCGGCGCGGCGTACGGCACCGAGAGCCCTTGGCCGGGCGCCAACACCGAGCCGGTGCCGGCGCCGGTGCCCGCGATGGCCGCTGCCGTGCCAACAGTCCCGCCACCGCCCAAGCGCCGCCGGCGCGGACCTGTCGTGCTGGCCGGCGCCGGCGCGGCCGCCATCGCCGCGATCGCCGTAATGGGCGCGCTTCTCGTCGCCGGCGGCGGATCCTCGCGTGGACCCGCGCCCGCCGGCCCCGCCGCTACGGCCACACCGCCAGTCGCTGCCGTCACACCGGCACCGGAGACGACTCCTTCCACAGTGGTCCCATCCACGATGGACCTACCGCCCGGGATGGAAGACTGGCCAGACATCGGTGATGTGCTGCCGACCCCGCGCCGGGCAGGATGATCACTTCTTGTGATCAACTAGCTACGCGTCCTCACCGGACTGTCGGGCACGGACAGTGCACAGTGGAGGATATCGCCCCGCGGATCACGCGAAATCCTGGACGCGGCGGCGACAAAGTGGCAGCGTGGAGGGCATGGCAGAAACTGCAATCAACCCCACCGCCGCAGCCCTCCTCGGGCTGCTCCACGAAGGACCGATGACCGGCGGCCAGCTGATGGCCTCGGCTGAGCGACGGCTCGGTCCGTTCTGGTCGATGACGCGCAGCCAGGTCTACCGCGAGTTGCCCGCCCTGGCCGACGCCGGCTACGTCCGCCTCGGCAAGCCCGGCCCGCGGTCGAGCCAGCCGTACGCGATCACCGCCTCCGGCAAGCGAGCCTTCACGCGGTGGCTGGCCGAGGAGCCCGGCCGCGACGCCGTGCGTAACCCGATCGCCCTCCGCGTGGCGTTCGGCGAGCAGCACTCCGCCGCTCAGCTCAAGGACCTCTACGCCGGCGCCACCAAGTACCACACGGACGCCCTCGCCTCCGCGCGGGAGCAGGCCAAGGAGGTCAAAAAGGACGGCGACAACTACGGTTCGGCGGCGCTCGAGTTCGCGGTGGCGTACCACCGGGCCGCCCTGTCGTGGCTGAAGACGGCACCGGGAGCCTGACGGCCTATCCTTGGTTGTTGTGACCGCTGCCGAGTTTGCCGACCAGCTCAAGACTCTCGACGCCACCTTGCGCAACATCGAGGCCGTTCTCGACCTCGACCGGCTGCGCCAGGAGAAGGCAGAGCTTGAGCAGCAGGCGTCCGCCCCCGACCTGTGGGATGACCAGGCGCGGGCGCAGCAGGTCACGTCGAAGCTGTCGTACGTCAACGGGGAGATCGGAAGGCTGGAGGGGTTGCGCCGCCAGCTCGACGACGCCCATGTGCTGCTGGAGCTGGCCGAAGCCGAAGACGACCCCGGCGTCCGCGCCGAGGTCGGCACCGAGCTTGCCAGCCTGCACAAGGCGATCGAGGAGATGGAGGTGCGCACCCTCCTCTCCGGTGAGTACGACGCGCGGGAGGCCCTGGTGGCGATCCGGGCGGGCGCCGGTGGGGTCGACGCGGCCGACTTCGCCGAGATGCTCCTGAGGATGTATCTGCGGTGGGCGGAGCGGCACGGCTACCCCACCGAGGTCTACGACACGTCGTACGCGGAGGAGGCGGGCCTCAAGTCGGCCACCTTCGCGGTCAAGGCGCCGTATGCCTACGGCACGCTGAGTGTCGAGTCGGGCACCCACCGTCTGGTGCGGATCAGCCCGTTCGACAACCAGGGGCGGCGGCAGACGAGCTTCGCGGGTGTCGAGGTGCTCCCGGTGGTCGAGCAGACCGACCACATCGACATCCCGGAAAACGAGATGCGGGTCGACGTCTACCGTTCGTCCGGGCCTGGTGGACAGAGCGTTAACACGACCGACTCGGCGGTGCGGATCACACACATCCCGACCGGCATCGTGGTCACGTGCCAAAACGAAAAGTCCCAGCTGCAAAACAAGGCGTCCGCTCTGCGGGTGCTCCAGGCCCGCCTGCTGGAGCGAAAGCGGCAGGAAGAGCAGGCCAAGATGGAGGGCCTGAGGACCGACGCCGCCGGCTCGTGGGGCGACCAGATGCGGTCGTATGTCCTGCACCCGTATCAGATGGTGAAGGATCTGCGCACCGAGGAGGAGACGGGCAACCCGGCCGCGGTCTTCGACGGTGACCTCGACGAGTTCATCGAGGCTGGGATCCGCTGGCGTAAGCAGCAGGAGCTCGAGCAAGGGTCGGCCTAGGGACCCATGTCGTGGGTTCAACGCCGCGTGGTTTTTTGTGGCAATGCGCGCGAACCGGTGCAGGGTGGACTTGGCTATCCGGTTACACCGCGTAGACTCCTGACCCGTGATTCAGCTCGAGCACGTCACGAAGACGTACCCCAAGGCATCCCGGCCGTCCCTGGACGAGGTGTCGTGCGGGATCGAGAAGGGCGAGTTCGTCTTCTTCATCGGCCCGTCCGGCTCCGGCAAGTCCACGATCATCAAGCTCCTGCTGCACGAGATCACGCCCAACCAGGGGCGGGTCGTCGTCAACGGGCGCGACGTGACATCGATGCGTTCCTGGAAGATCCCCCACTTCCGCCGCTCGATCGGCTGCGTCTTCCAGGACTTCCGCCTGCTGCCCAACCGCACGGCGTACGAGAACGTCGCGTTCGCGCTCGAGGTGATCGGGAAGACGAAGGCGGTGGCCCGCCGCGTGGTGCCCGAGGTGCTGGAGCTCGTCGGCCTCGGCGGCAAGGAGCACCGCTACCCCCACGAGCTCTCCGGTGGTGAGCAGCAGCGCGTGGCGGTGGCGCGAGCCTTCGTCAACCGGCCGCTGATCCTGCTGGCGGACGAGCCGACCGGAAACCTTGACCCTGACACGTCGATCGAGATCATGCGCCTGCTGGACCGGATCAACCGGACCGGCACGACGGTCGTGATGGTCACCCACGACTCCAACATCGTCAACCAGATGCGGCGCCGGGTCGTTGAGATCGAGAGTGGCCGGATCGTCCGCGACCAGGCGCGCGGCGTCTACGGCTAGTCCACCGACCTAACCCCCAGCGAAGGAACCCCCGATGCAGCGCGCTAAGTACGTCCTGTCCGAGGTCATGGTCGGGCTGTGGCGCAACGTGACCATGACGATCGCCATGATCATCACGATGGCCGTCTCATTGGCCATGCTGGGTGCCAGTGGGTTGATGTACCTCCAGGTCAACAGCATGAAGGACTTCTACTACGACCAGATCGAAGTAGCGATCTTCCTGAACAACGACGTGACCGATCAGCAGCGCACCGCGGTGGACGAGGCGCTCAAGGGCGACCCGCTGGTGGCCCAGGTCATCTACGAGTCGAAGGCACAGGCGTACGAGAAGTTCAAGACCATGTACGCGGACGCGCCCGACCTGGTCAACGCCGTCAAGCCGGGCCAGCTGCCCGAGTCCTTCCGCGTGCGCCTGAAGAACCCCGAGCAGTTCGAGCAGATCAACGAGAAGTACAAGAACAACGAGGGCGTCGAGACGATCGTCGACCAGCAGCGACTGCTCGACAAGATCTTCAACATCCTCGGCGCCGTCCAAAACATGGCGCTGCTGGCCGCGTCGATCATGGCGATCGCGGCACTGCTCCTGGTCGGAAACACGATCCAAGTCGCCGCGTACAGCAAACGGCGCGAGGTCGCCGTCATGAAGCTCGTCGGCGCCTCCAACTGGTTCATCCAGGCACCGTTCGTGCTGGAGGCGGTGGTCGCCGGCATCATCGGCTCGATCATCGCGTTCATCGGCCTGGTGCTGGGCAAGTGGTTCTTACTCGACGGCTCGCTACGCGACCTGACCGAGCTGCTGACGCCGTTGGGCTGGGGCGACGTGCTGCTCATGTTCCCGCTGATGGCCGGCGCCGGTGCCCTGGTCAGCGCGGTCACCGCCTGGGTCACGCTCCGCTTCTACCTGCGGGTCTAGCTACCGCTACTCTCCGTAATCGCCGCTCCCCGCACCTCGGGGGGCGGCGATTCGCGTTTGTACTGTTGAGAGCGTTGTGACAGGAGTACGGTAAAGACCACGTATGAGGGGAGTTGCCCGTGAGACCCCATCGTGCCTGGCTTGCCCTTTTCGTTGTGCTCCTGCTGCTGCCGGCGGGCCCGGCGCAAGGTGACCCGCGCGACGACAAGAAGCGTGTCGACGCCGCGGTCGCCACCGCCGCATCGATCCTGGAGGGCGCCACCGAACGGGCGCGGGAGGCCGCCAAGAGCCTGGCCGCGGTAAACGTCGAGCTGCCGGCCGCACGCGAGCACGCGGCTGCGGCCCGCGGCGAGGTGGTGGCCGCGGAGGTCGCCGCCAACACCGCCCGGCGGGAGGCCGCGGCGGCGGAGTTGGCGCTCGCCGCCGCCAGCGATCGGCACGAGGCGACCGCACGGCAGGTCGAGGTCGCTCGGGAGCGGGTGGGCAGGTTCGCCGAGTCCGCGTACAAGGGGAGCGACCTGGTCAGCTTCAACCTCCTGGTCGACGCGCGCACCCCGATCGACGCGGCCGAGCGGCTCGGCTACTTCGAGCGGATCATGAGCACCGAGAAGGAAGCACTGGACGGGTTCGTCACCGCGCGCCGGGCTGCCAAGCAGGCGGAGAACGACGCCGGGCTGGCTCAGCGTAGGGCGGAGGCGGCCCGCCTCGCGGCCGAGGGGGCGCTGGCCGAGGCCCGTGCGGCCCAGGCCGCGGCCGACGCGGCGGTCGCCGAGGTCGCCGCGCTCGCCGACCAGCGCGAGGAGGCACTCACGGTCGCCGAGGAGGAGCGCGACGCGAGCCTGGCCAGGTACGAGGAGGCGAAGGCCGAGGCCGAGCGCGTCGAGCAGGAGCTGCGCGAGTGGGAGGACCGGCAGAAGGTCACCCGCCCGGGCGGCCGGGTGCCGGCGATTCGCCCCGGCGCCCGCCTGCTCATGCCGGTGCAGGGGTGGAAGTCCAGCGACTTCGGCATGCGCTACGACCCGTACTACAAGGTGTGGCAGCTGCACGCCGGCGTGGACATCGCGGCCGGCGGCGGGCAGCCCATCCTCGCCGCCGCCGACGGGCGGGTGATCCGCGCAGGGTGGAACGGCGGCTACGGCAACTACACGTGCGTCAGTCACGGGCGATACAAGGGGCGCGGGTTGAGCACCTGCTACGCCCACCAGTCGCGGATCCTCGTGTGGCCCGGCCAGCAGGTACGGCGCGGCCAGGTGATCGGCCGGGTCGGCACGACCGGCGCGTCGACCGGCTACCACCTCCACTTCGAGGTGCGCCTCTCCGGCACCCCCGTGCAGCCGCTCAAATGGCTGCCGGGTTGCCTTTGCTGACCCTGCTTGTCGGCGCGCGCTCCGCGCGCAAGGCCCCGGCCGCCGGGGCCTGTACCATTGCGCGGTGCCGAGGGAAAAGGGTCGTAAGGTCGTCGCGTCGAATCGCAAGGCGCGGCATGACTACGCCATCCTCGACACCTATGAGGCGGGCATGGCGCTCACCGGCACCGAGGTCAAGTCGCTCCGCGCCGGCCGGGCGTCCCTCGTGGACGCGTTCGCCCAGGAGAGGGGCGGCGAGCTGTATCTGCACGGGATGCACATCCCGGAGTACAGCCAGGGCACCTGGACCAACCACGAGCCCCGCCGCACCCGAAAGCTGCTGCTCAAGCGCATCGAGATCGACCGGCTGATCGGCAAGCTGCGGGAGAGCGGGCTCACCCTCATTCCCCTTTCGGTGTACTTCTCGGACGGCTGGGCCAAGGTCGAGATCGGACTCGCCCGAGGTAAAAGGGCCTACGACAAGCGCCAGGATCTCGCCAAGCGCGACGCCGACCGCGAGATCAACAAAGCGATGGGCCGCCGCGGGAAGGGCATGGAGTAGCCCAAGGCTCTACAGTTCCCCGGTGACCGAAATCCGGATCGACTTCGACTTCGGCCATCCGCCCGCGCTCGTGTGGCGTGCGCTCACCGAGCGCCGGCTGCTCGCGCGCTGGTTCATGCCGGCCGATTTCCAGCCGATCCAGGGCAGCAAGTTCCAGCTGCTTCCGGACGCGCTGCCGGGTTTCGACGGCCCGATCGCCGGGCAGGTGCTGGAGGTCTCCGCCGAGCGGCGGCTGGTCATGCGGTGGAAGGGCGAGCAGCTGCACGCCCGGGTCGCCTGGGAGCTGAAGCCCAAGCCCGAGGGCTGCCTGCTGATGGTGAGCCAGTCCGGCTTTCTCGGCGTGCGGGGCAGCGCCCGCCGCCAGGCGCTGGTGTCCACGTACGACCGACTGTTCGGCGAGCGGCTCCCGGCGGTACTCGATGGGTTGGCTGGAAAGGGTGACCCGGTCGTGCCCGGAGCGCCGCGGCTGCCCGCGCCGGTCGTGGCGCGGCCGCACCGGCGCCGCCAGGTCCTCGCGATCGTGGCGGCCGCGCTCCTGATCGGGCTTGTCGCCGCGCTGCTCGCCAACCTGCCCTCGAAGACCAGCGCGCCCGCCGAAGCCGTGGCGACCGGGTCGAGTGGCCAGCCGGCGGCGTACGCGTCGGCGACGGTCACCGCCGCCACGGCGACCGGCGCCACCCAACGCCCGCCGACCGCGTCGCCGTCGCCCAGCGTCTCCGCCACGACCCGCCGGCCGGCCACCACCCCGCCCGTCACGCGCCGGGCGACCACCGAGGCCACGGCCGCCGCGCCTGCCGCGCTGGCCGCCAGCTACCGCACCGTCTCGACCAACGCGCTCGGCTACCGGGGCGAGGTGGTCGTCGAAAACAAGGGCGGCACCGCCTCCGGTGGCTGGACGCTGACGATCACGGTGCCCGCGCTGTCGCTGGTGACCAAGGTGGAGGGTCCGCAGCCAAGCCTGGGCGGGTCGGGGTGGGCGTTCAACGGCGCGGCGGTGCCGGCGGGCGGCTCGGCCCGGGTCGTCTTCGACGTCGTGCTGGACCTTCCGCTCGTCTCGCCGCAGCGGCCGCTCAGCTGCAAAGTCGGCGCGACGGCCTGCGCAGGGTTGTGAGCCGAGTGCTTGGAGTAGCGCTCCCAACTGGGTCGGCACGCCACGTGCGAATGTCTGTAAGGTCTCCCGGTGAGCGAAATCCGGATGGATGTCGATCTCGAGCACCCGGCCGAGCGGGTCTGGCGGGCGCTTACCGAGGAGAAGCTGCTTTCCCAGTGGCTTGAGCTGCCCGGATTCGCGCCGGTCGGCGAGGCCGAGGTGACCGGCGTCGAAGGGCAGCGACGGCTGGCGATGCTCTGGGACAAAGACGAGCTCAGCACCCGGCTCGTCTGGGAGCTGACGCCGACCCCGGACGGCGCCACCCTGATCCTCCGCCAGTCCTGCGTCTACGGCGAGTGGGAAGACGCGGAGCGCGAGGAGCTGCGCGCCGCGTACGACGCGGTGCTGCACGAGCGGCTGCCGGCGATCCTCGACTGGCTTGCGTTTCAGGAGGTCGACCTCAACGCCCCGGCGCCGGGGAGCCCGGCCGAGCCGGTCACCGAGGTGATCCCGTTCGTCGCTCCCGACCACCGTAAGAGCCGCGGGCGCCGGCGGGTGGCGCTCTCCACCGCCGGGCTGGTTTTGCTGGCCATCGTGGCCGTGGCCGCGCTGACCCGCACCGGCGACGGGGAGCCGGCCGCCGCACCGCAGACCGGCGCTCCCGCCGCTCCTTCCCCGACGGTCACTACGCCGGGCGGTGTCGCCGGGCTCGGCACCGGCGCGGCCTCGCCCAGCCCGTCCGCGAGCCCCACCACCGGCACACCGACCCGGCCGGCGACCAGCGCTCCGCCCAAGGAGGGCACCACCGCTCCCGCGGCGCCGGCCGTGCTCGGCGCGGACTACGAGACGACGTCGCGTGGCATCCTCGGGCTCGGGTACGAGGGCAAGGTCACCGTCAGCAACACCGGCAAGGGTGCCGCCGCGCAGTGGGCCGTGATCATCACCCTGCGGGGCAGGGCGCAGGTGACGGAGGCGGACGGCGCCGAGTTCCGCCAGGAGGGCAACAAGGTCACCTTCACCGGCGCCGACCTGGCCGCCGCTGCCTCGGTGACGTTCGAGTTCGTGGTCGACTCGGGCCTTGCCGACGAGGGGCCTGAGGCCTGCGAGGTGGACGGAAAGCCCTGCTCGTAGCGCCTGCCGGCCGGGCGGAATGTATCGGGTTGCCGAAGGCGTTAGGCTATCTGTCTGGAGATCCTTCGAGGGGGTGACTGGTTTCGACTTCGTACGTCGAGGTAGGGGAAGCGAGCCGAGGAAGCCGACGTCGTCTCGTGAATCGGTCGTCGGAAACCAATAAGCGCCAACAACAAGCGCGCTGACTTCGCTCTCGCCGCCTGAGGCGGGTAAGCGAGTCTGTCGGTCTGGAATCGCCTTCGGTCCAGTAACCGGCATCAGCTAGAAGGCTGGCCAACCGAGCCCGGTCGCGGGGCTCGCGCGGTGAGACTAATCAGCGACTGGGCCCGTCACACCGACTCGCTCGCGTGATCGGAGGGGCCGAGTAGAGGCACAGCGAGCTGCGCTCGGAGAAGCCCTGTCAACACGCCGAAGGACCCGGGTTCGATTCCCGGCACCTCCACCAGCGACGAGCGACCTCTGTCCGCGAAGAGCGCGGACCGAGGTCGCTCGTTATGTCTGCTCCGGGGGCGACCCCCGGACGCCCCGCTCCTGGCTATGAGGACGCGTACAGGCGGGCGCGGGAGGCCTCCCCATCGGGTACCGGCCAGGTCGGGTCTGGTTTCCAGCCTTCCCAGGGGCTCCACCAGCGCTCGTCGCGGTCGAGGGCGGCCGCCACCTTCTCGGTCTCGGCCCACACCGCGTCGGCCTCGTCCTGGGTCAGGCGGCCGGCTTGGACCAGGTGGGCCACGTCGGCGCGGTCCTTCCACTGCCACTTCGGTCCGCCGCCGGGGATCCAGATGTCCACGCCGTGGTCCACCGTGTCGAAGCCGTACTCCCAGCGGCGTGCCGGCGCCTCGAAGTTGACGTACCAACCCGTGAAGGCGCCGTCCTGGTAGAAGGCCCAGAGCGAGTAGGCGTCACCCGTCCGGTGCACCTGGAGGAGGCTGCTGCCGGTCCACTGCTCCTGTCCCTGCCAGGGGTGCGGGCCGAACGGGTGCGCGGGAAAGAGCAGCGGTGTACCTTCCGCCAGATATGTGACGAGGATGTCGCCGCTGTCCCAGACGACGCGGACCGGGGTCGCCAGCCACGTGCGCCCGTGCAGCACCTCTCGGCGGTCGATCACCGTGCCCGGTGCGAAGAGCTCCATACGATCGCACCATAGCGATGATGTCGTTGATGCCCATGTTTCTTAAGGGGCTTATGAGAAAGCTTTTGGGGCTGGACAGGGAGTGAGCCTAGGGCGACCATCGGCTAATAGCTCGTGGCGGGAGGTGCGTCATGGTGGCAGGACCGTCTCACCCGACAGCGGCAGAAAACGCCGCGTCGCTCGCCGTCGCCCGGCGCCACCGCGTCGCGCTGCTGCACAGCATCCAGTCTTTTGAGCGGGCCCTGGCAGCGCCGGCCGGCGATCCGGGGTGGCGGCCGCGGGTGAGCACCCGGCTGCACGGCCTGCGTGGGGCGTTCGCCGAGCACATCGTGGTGACCGAGGGCGCCGACGGGTTGTACGCGGAGCTGCTCGACCACGCGCCCCGCCTGGCCCGCAGCGTCCACGTGCTGGTCCGCGAGCACGCGGCCGTCGCCACCGCCATGTCCGCGTTGCAGCGGCGGGTCGACCAGTCCGGGCCGTCGGTGGAGGAGCTGCGGGCGTGGTCGAGCGACCTGCTGCGCGAGCTGTCCCGCCACCGCCAGCGCGGGGCCGACCTCGTCTACGAGGCCTACGCGACCGACATCGGCGGCGAGACCTGACCTTACGGTCCGCTGACAGGCCTACACGCGGCCGTGAGCGAGACCTACGCTCGCCAGATGGGACAGCGCGTGCTCGTCGTCGACGACGATCCGACCGTCAGCGACGTCGTCCGCCGCTACCTGGAGCGGGCCGGCTTCGAGGTGGCGCTCGCCGCCGACGGGCCCGCGGCCATGGTCGCGTTCGAGCAGCGCCGGCCCGCTCTCGTCGTACTCGATCTCATGCTGCCCGGGATGGACGGCCTGGAGGTCTGCCGGCGGATGCGGGCGCGCGACGGCGATGTGCCGGTGGTCATGCTGACCGCGCTGGGTGAGGAGGCCGACCGCGTGGTCGGCCTGGAGATCGGCGCCGACGACTACGTGACCAAGCCCTTCTCACCCCGCGAGCTGGTGTTGCGGGTGCGGTCCGTGCTGCGCCGGACCGCGCCGCAGGAGACCACCCTCGTGCTCCGCGACGGCGATCTCGTGGTCGACGTCGCCCGGCGGGTCGCCCTCCTCGGTGACCGCGAGCTGGCCTTGACGGTACGGGAGTTCGACCTGCTCGCGTACCTGCTGCGCCACCCCGGCCGCGCGTTCAAGCGGAGCGAGTTGCTCGACGCGGTGTGGGGCTGGACGTTCGGCGACCACTCGACCGTGACCGTCCACGTGCGACGGTTGCGGGAGAAGATCGAGGCCGACCCCGCCGACCCCACACGGATCGTGACCGTGTGGGGCGTCGGCTACCGCTACGAGCCGGCTACGGCAGAGCGAACGGTAGCGTGATCCCGTCGAGCGCCGACCCGCACGGGCACCCACGTTTCGCCGGGAGCGCGGCGATCGCGTCGAGGAGGACGCCGCGCAGCCGGTCGGTGTTTTCCCGGAAGACCCGGAAGACCTCCTCCTGCGTGACCCCGTGGTCGCCCTCCACGCCCGCGTCGAGGTCGGTGACGAGGGCGATCGCGGTGTAGCAGAGCGCCAGCTCGCGAGCGAGCACCGCCTCCGGGTGGCCGGTCATGTTGACCACCGTGCCGCCGATCGCGGTGAACCACCGCGACTCCGCGCGCGTCGAGAAGCGCGGCCCCTCGACCACCACCATCGTGCCGGCCGGCTCCGCGGTCACACCGTGCCGCGCCGCCGCCTCGCGCACCGTGTCCCGCCCCACCGGGCAGTACGGGTCGGCGAACGACACGTGCACCGCGCCCTTGTCGTAGTAGGTCTGCGTACGCCCGCTCGTCCGGTCGATCAGCTGATCGGGGATCACGAACGAACCCGGCCCCAGCTCGGGTCGCAGCCCGCCAACCGCGCACGGCGCGAGAACCTGCCGTACCCCGATGGAGCGCAACGCCCACATGTTGGCCAGGTAGGGGATGCGGTGCGGCGGGTAGCGGTGGTCCCGCCCATGCCGGGGGAGGAACGCCACCGTCCGGTCACCCACTTCGGCGATGGTCACTGGGTCGGACGGTGGACCGTATGGCGTGTCGACGGTGAACTCCGTCGCGCCATCCAGCAGGGCGTACAGGCCAGAACCGCCGATCACGGCAAACTCAGCACGTGGGCTCACGATTGAGACCTTAACCAGGGGCAGATCCGCAAGCTATGGTGCGATGCATGGCAAGCGAGTCTTGTATTTCTGGGCCCCACGAGTAGCGGGGGCGTCCGTGCACGGAGAGGGGCAGCGGATCGGGGGGCGGTCGATGGAGTCGATGACCGGGCAGCTACTGGTCGCGACCCCGGCCCTGAAGGATCCCAACTTCGACCGCACCGTTGTGCTGCTGGTCGCGCACGAGCCGGGCGGTGCCCTGGGCGTCGTGCTCAACCGGGCCACCGAGGTGCCGGTCTCCGAGGTGCTCGGCAACTGGGGTGCGATGGCTCGCGATCCCGCCGTCCTCTTCGAGGGTGGCCCGGTGCAGCCGGAGTCCGCGATCTGCCTCGCCCGCACCCACCCTGGCGTGCGCCGGGCCCGCGGCTTCCACCGCGTGTCCGGCTCGATCGGCACCGTCGACCTCTCCGTCGACCCCGAGTCGCTCCAGGAGAGCCTGGCCGGCATCCGGGTGTTCGCCGGATACTCGGGGTGGTCGGCCGGGCAGCTGGAGGAGGAGATCTCCTCGGGCTCCTGGTTCGTGTTCGACGCGCTGCCCGGCGACGCGTTCGTCGAGCGCCCCGACGACCTGTGGCCGATGGTGCTGCGCCGGCAGGGAGGCATCCTGGCCGCGGTGGCCCACTTCCCACCGGACGTTGCCCTCAACTGAGCGGCGCGCCGGCACCTGCGAGATGACCCCCGGGTTGGGGGTGTGTACTATTGCGCGGGTGCCCGGGAGACCGGGGATGTTTGGGGCCGTGGCGCAGCTGGTAGCGCACCACACTGGCAGTGTGGGGGTCAGGGGTTCGAGTCCCCTCGGCTCCACCCAGATCCACAGACGACAAACGCCCTGGCAGGGAGGAATCCCAGACGCCAGGGCGTTTCTCGTCTCCGCTAGCGCTCAGTCGCCGCGTGCCAGATCCGTGCCAGATCAGGCCGCGACGGAGTGTCTCGCGCCTCCGTGATCAGCGTGTCTAGCGCCGCCGCAATCGCGTGGTCTCGATCACGGGTCGCGTGCTGGTAGATCATCGCCGCTCGGGTACTGGAGTGGCCGATCCTGGCCATGAGTTCCTTGAGCGTCGCGCCGCTCTGCGCCGACCACGTGCTACCGGTGTGTCGTAGGTCGTGCAGATGTAGATCCATCTCGGCAGGGATGCCGGCATCCCTGAGCGCCTTCTTCCAGACGCGGTTGAAGTTGCGCCGCCGAGGAATGCCGCCTTGCGGACCGACGAACAGCCGACCGTTAGGGCCTGTTTGCGCGAAGCTCTCTAGGTGAGCCTGGATGTCCTTCTTTAGGCCAGCCGGCAGACTGATTGGACGTTTGCCGGCATCGGATTTGGGGTCGTCGTCTACCTGGGTACCGTCCTCCATTTCTGCCGTTGCGCGCCGCACACGCAGTTCCATCGAATCGAGGTCAACATTGCGCCGCCGGAGCGCTACTAGCTCGCCAAATCGGAGCTGTGCGAACGTCGCCAGCAACACCAGTAGCCGATAGCGCGGCTGAATCGCGTTGGCGATAGCGAAGACCTGATCCAGCGTCGCGGTAGGTCGCTCCTCGGCCTTATCTTGACCCGCTCCCTTGATCCGACACGGGTTGCGGCGGATCAGGTCGTCATCGACAGCCGTAGCGAAGATCGCGTGCAAAATCCGGTACGTCTTGGCGACGGTGGACGTACCCACGTCGTCGGCGAGCCGATCGGCCCGCCAGCCTCGGATGCGCGGCGCCGTGACCTCGTTGAGCGCGAGGTCGCCCAGGAACGGCCGGACGTGGAGCCGAATGTGCCGCTCGTACTCCTCTCGCGTACGCGCCTTAAGGTCACGTTCGCGCACCCAGTCGTCTGCGTACTCGCCGAGGGTGATCTTTCCCGCGTCCGGATCTATCCATTCCTTTCTGAGAATCTCGGCCTCGGTCCCCACTAGCCATTGCTCGGCGTCGCGCTTCCTGTCGAACGTGTCGGGTGCCTTGCGCGGTAGTCCATCGGGACCGATGTAACGTGCCTGCCACCGTCCAGACGGCAGTTTTCGTACGCTGCCGAACCGTCGTTTCCGACCCTTGCTGTTGCCGCTCACCTAGGCGGCCCTCCTGTTCGACGCTCGACGGATCGGGGACACAGTGCACGACTCGATATAGGCGTCCAGCACGCTTTCGGCGATGCGGACGTGAGTTCCGAACTTCTTGAATTCGATCCGCCGCTCCTCGATAAGCCGGCGGGGGAACCGCTCGGTCGTGCCGAGACGCTCGGCGGCTTCAGGGATGGAGAGGTATCTCTCAGCCACGGGTAGCAGCTCCCTTCAGGGTTAAGCAGGGGTTTCTATGCCTGAAAGCGAGACAGGGTGCCCTTCTCTGACCGGCTGAGAAGCGCTGAGAGCGCCTACCGGTGTGTGAGGCAACCCGCGTGATGGGTACGGGTGCGGACGCTCAGCGGGCCGTAGGGCGGCCCGCTGAGAGCCACGTAGAGCCAAGATCTGTGATGGCCTGGTGTGATAAGTAGCGGCAAGTCCGCTCAGAGCCTCTGAGAGGCTTATGTGGCGGTATGTCTAGCTGATCTTGTCACTCTGCTGTCACTCATGATCAGAAGCGTTTCCGCAGGTCAGAGGCAGTTGAGTGACACGGGTGACACGGGTGACAGTCAGGACACGCCTGTATCGGGCAGCGAGTAGCGGCCGGCGGCGTCGCAGGTGACCTGCGCGTCGGCGAGCATCCGGGTGCAGGTCTGCCGGACGGTGGCCGGGTTGAGACCGGTCGCCTCGGCGATGACCTTCGGCGCGCTGCCCGGGTTGCCGCGCAGGTGCCGGATGATCGCCGACCGGGTGTCGCCTAGTTCGTGGTCGGTGGCTGGGCCGTCGAGCATGAGCCACGCTCCGGCGTGCGCGTCGAACGCCAGCGGGTACTCCGCTTCGTCTACGTCGCGGCCGGTCACGTGCAGCACGCCATCGGCTTGCCCGCGTGGCCGCTTGAGCACCAACGTGGCGTCGGCGGCACCCGCGATGCCGTTCGTGCCGGACACGGCCTCTAGGAAGTCCTCCGAGCCGGCCTTGCGCACGTGGTGGACCATCAGCACCGCGATCCCGTAGGCGTCGGCCACCTTCTTGATCCGGCCTACGGCGGCGTAGTCGGCGTCGTAGGCGGACATGCCCGGCGCGGACGCGCCGCGCATCTTGGCGAACACGTCGATGATGACCATGCGCGCGTCGCGGTTGCGGTCCAGCCAGGTCGCGATCGCTTCGTCGCCACCCTGTGGCAGCGGCGGGCACGAGGTCGCGAGCGTCAGCGCGGCCGGCGCGGGTTGCCCGGCCAGCACCTTGCCGATCCGCGACTGTAGCCGGCGCGGCGTGTCCTCCAACGCGAGGTAGAGCACCGGTCCGGCCTGCACGTCGATGGCGCCGAACGCCATGCCGCCGGCCGCGACGGCGAGGCCGAGCGCGAGCGAGAGCCAGGACTTGCCGACCTTCGGCGGGCCGGCCAGCAGGTTGACCCCCTCGCAGATGATGCCGGGCACGGCCCACCGTGGCGGGGGAAACTCCATGCCCATCAGGTCAGCGGCCGTCCATGCCGTGCGGAGACGGCCGGTCTCCCGGCGCACCGGGGAGAGCACATCGGGCTGTTCGTCGGCACGCACGACGTGCAGCTCCGGCCGCTCGGCCGGCGTCGCGGCGCTCATGCTGCCACGCTCCGCGGTCGCGCCGCGCCGGCCTTGATGCCGGATCGGATCGTGCGGTCTGTCTCGCGTCGGGTGAGGCCGGCGGCGCGTGCGGCCGGCCACAGGGCCGTGTACACGTCCTCCTCGGCGAGCGCGCCGCCAGCGGCGAGTTGGCCGAGCGCGACGGCGGACAGGTACAGCGCCCGGTTGCGCTGGCCTTGCGGCGCTTCGGCGATCCGCCGGCGTTGGGCGTCGATGGCGGCGCCGACGTACGCGGCGCGGCGGCCGGCCCCGCGCAGCAGGACCGGCGCGGCTTCCTCGACCGGAAGCGGCCGCAACTCGGCGGTGAGCAGGTCGGCCAGCCATCCGGGCAGCGGCGCCGGGTCGACGTCCCACTCGACGGTGTACGGGTTGCTGTCCACGATGCTGCCGGCCGCGACCACGTATCCGCCGTGTGCGCGGGTGTCGATCAGCCAGCCGAGCGCGCCGGCCGTGTTGCGCAGTTCCGGCCCGTCCGGGTGCTGCCAGTACAGGTGGGTTCCACCGCTGGCCGTGGTGACCGTGTACGTCTCGCACGGGTACGGCTGGCCGCGCCGCTCGGCGAGTACGGCGAGCGTGTCGCCGCCGTCGTTGACGCCGGGGATGCGCCACACCTCCGGCGCTACCTGGTCCGGCTTGGGCCGGTCGAGGTCGATGACGACCAGGCCGGACGGCCCGCACGCGATACCGACGTTGTACGCGCCGGCTGACCAGCACCGGGCGATCCGCGCGGGGTCGCAGGTTGCGCGGGTTTCCCAGTCCTTGACGGCCGGGCGCTTGTCGTCGGGCCGGAGTGGGAATACGTGCCAGCCGCGCCGTGCGGCGCTCAATGCGTTGTCCAGTAGGGTCATGAGGGTCGCTCCCTCCATTGTGGTCATGCGGTACGCCGCCGGGCGGCGTCGAGGTCGATCAGCACGCCGCCGGAGTCGTCCGGCCGCGCGTGGTGGCGCTGGCGGGGTGCGGCGCTGGCGATGTTGAGGCGTAGGTACTGGCGGTAGCGGCCGGCGTCGGTGCCGTGCATGGCCCTGCGCGGTGCCTGGTAGGCGATCGCGCCGGCCTCGCCGAGCGCCGCCGTGATGGCGTGCAGCTCGGCGAGCGTGCCGGTCAGCCAGACCTCAGCGCCGGTCAGCGGCGGATCGCGGAACGACGGCCCGTCGCGGCGGTTGTCGGCCATCACGCGGCGGTCCGTCCACTGTGGCGCGGCGCGGGTCGGGCGGCGTTGCCGACGCGGGTTACCAGGTCGCGCAGGTCGGCCAGCACGGCTTGCAGTTGCCGACGTGCGGCCGGCTCGACCGGGTGCAACGCCAGACGCGCCCGGATCTCGGCGTACTCGCGACCGTGCTCGTCAGCCACGCGGGTAAGCACGGCCCGGCCGTAGCCGGGCAGGGTCACCACGATTTCGTCGGAGCGGTGCTCGCGTAGGTTGCAGCGGTGGTCCCGGGCGCACCATTCGGTGTGTGGCAGGCGGCGGCTCATCGGGCGTCCCGGCGGATGCGGTGAAAGTGGTTGAACAGCCAGCGGCCGGCGCGTAGCCGGCGGCCGGTGCCCTCGCAGCGCCGGCACAGCCGGAACGCGCGGCCCATCGGGCTGCGCCGTTTGCCGCTGCCGTGGCAACGGGGGCAGTGCTTGAACGGCCACACCCAGCACGTGAACGCGTAACCGAGGGTGACGGCCGGGAGGATGAGACAGAGGACGCTAGCAGCGACAGCGGGGGTGTCCACAACAGGCTCCTAGGGCTGTTTTCGGGTACGAAGCGCCGTGAGCTGCTATCCGCTAGATCGCAGCTCAGGATCGTGATCAGGTGCTAGCGGGTCTGCTAGCGCTAGCAGCGCAGGCCGCTAGCGCTAGCAGACCCCGGCCATCAGTCCCCGGACCGTTTGTGGTTACGCTCCGCGATCGCGGCGAGGACATCGGCGCGGGCGATGCCGCGCCGGGTGACCGGCTTACCGTCGATGCGCCGCCCGACGTCGGTGACCTTGACGGCCGGGAACGGCTTCAACGCCGCCGTGAGTTGCGCAGACTCCCAACCGCCGTACACGTCCGGGCGCAGCTCGCGCAGGTTCGCGCACAGGGTTTCGTTCCACGCCTTGTCCTCGCCGTCCGGCCAGATCTGCGCGAGGTCGGCGAGCACGTCGGCGATGTGCGCCGCGTCCCGGGTCTGGCTGTCCGGCTCAGGTAGCGTGCCGGCCTTGCCCCGCAACACCATCGCGCGCTCGACCACGCGGGCGGCGGCGTTGGTGTCCACATAGAACGACTTGCGCGGCGCCGGCTTGTCGAACCCGGCCAGGATGCCCCAACCAGCCTCGACCACCGGGCGGAACACGGTGGACCGGTAGCCGCGCTTGTACATCGACGTGCCCAGGATCATGTCGTTCGCGGTCTGATCGGCCACGGACAGGCAGAACCGGGTGTTCACGTTGCGGGTGATGCCGGTCGGCAGGCTGTCCTTGTCGGGAATCTGGGTGCCCATCAGCAGGATGATGCCCAGCGCGCGGGCGAGCTTGATGACCTTCTCCAGGATCTCCCCGGCCGCCTTGCCGTACTTGGGATGGGTGAACAGCTCTTGGATCTCGTCGATGAACGCGACGAGCGGGTGTAGGCCAGAACCCTTGAGGGAAGCCAACTCCGGCGTCACCTTGTTCTCCGGCGCCTTGCCCAGCTTGGCGTAGTGCTCGATCCGCTTCGACCGGCGCCGGCACTCCTCGTACAGCCAGTCCACGAACGCGGCGCAGCGGGCGATGGTGTCGTCATCGAACCCGTTGCCGTACTCGGCGCACAGCGGCTCCACCACGCGGAAGTCACCGACGCCCTTCAACTCGTAGCCGCGAAGCTCCACCCGCGGGTCGAGCGATGCCGCCAGAACCAGGAGGCGAAGCGCGAACGTCTTGCCGGAACCGGGCTGGCCACCGAACAGCCAGTTACGGAACATCAGCTCGACGTGAACGAACTCCATGCGCGGCGTCAACGCGAACGCGAACGGGCTGAACACGTCCACCTTGCCGTCACGAACCAGCGGCCACACAGGGGGTTTCATCGCCGACGCGGGCTCATAGCCGACCCACAAACCGAGCCGTCCGGTGTGTCCCTCGGCCGGTTCGGGCCAGACCTGATCCATCGGTAGGCGCAGCGCTGAGGCCAGCTTGCCGCGGCGTGCGACTACTTCGGACGCTTCGACCCCGTAGGGCAGGTCCACCACGGCCAGGTGTCCCGGTCCGTCGCGGTGAATGTCCATCGGGAAGCTGATCGCGCGCGGGTCCTTGGCGACAGCGGAGTTGATGGCGGCGATGCCCAACGAGGTCAGGCCACGGCGGACCAGCTCAGCGGTCAGCTTGCGGTAGCGGGTCGCCTCGGTAACCCGGTCCGTGATCGGCCTGTCATCCGGCCGCCCGGCCCGCGCCAACACACCCACCGCCAGCGCGATCGCCGACCACTGCGACCACGCCGGTACCGGCCCGTACAGCAGTACCAGCACGGCCACGGTCAGCGCGAGGGTGGCGCCCAGCAGCAGCCACCAACGCCACGTCGACTGACGCTGACGGCGCGCGTCGAGCTTGAGCCACACGTCAGCCTCGCCACGGTTCGCGGCCGCCTGCCGAAGCGCCCAGTTGCCTTCCTCGGCGGTCGCCCAGTGCAACACGCGGCCGGTACCCCGGAACAGCCCGACCGGCGCCCACAACGCCACCTTGACCCCGTACTTGGGTACCCGCACGCCGTGGAAGGCCAGCACGTAGCCGGCGTCCTTGAGTTGGTGGCGGATCGCGGCTTTCCAGCCGCGCACCGTGTACGCCCACTGAGGCAGCACCGGCCGCCGGTTCGGGCGTGGCGGCGTGAAACCCGGGTCGTCTGGCCGATCCACGGGCGCACCCAACACAGGAGCATCGTCCTCAATGGACTCCGCGTCCTCGTACACGTCGCCATCGTCGTCCGTGTCCACAGTGGCCGGGCCGGAAGCGCGGCGGTTGCGGGCGGCGTCGAGGTCAACGACCTCGGCGTCCGTCAACTCAGCCTCGGCGGCGCTCCAGTCGAAGTCTTCCGGGTTGGGGTTGACGGTCACGGCGTAGCCTCCTTGCAGGTCAGGCCGGTGAAGGACAGATAGTCGGCCAGTGCGGCGGACAGGTCGTGGTCGTGAGCGCGGATCTCGAACACGGCAGACCACGCGGCGGCCGGCTCCCGTTGGGTAATGGCCGATGCGAGGTCGGCGAGGGTGGCGGCGAAGTTGTCCAGATCCGTTGCCACGTAACCGATTTCAGACTGTTCGGTGTGGACGGTCACGAGGTACCTCCGGCGATGAACAGGGCGGCGAAGAACAGCCAGCCGACGTGCCAGGACTGGTCAAGCGCGTACGCGCCCGTGCCCAACGTGGGGTTGTCGTCGTAGCCCGGCCGAGGGGCGCCGAGAATCCAGAACCGGCCAGAGCCGAGCGCGCAGGCCAGTCGGAACAGCAGCGTCCGCCGGTCGGCGATGTAGTGCGAGACGGCCGAGATGCTCATGCCGATCGCCAGGTGCCACGGGGACGGGCGCCAGCCGGTCGCGGCGGCGACCGCGAACAGCGCGAATAGGCTGGTCGCGGTGTAGGTCGCAACGTGCGCCGCGCACGCGAGGCGGCCGAGCCAGCCGGTCCGGCTCTTGGTGTCGGCCTGCCACTGTGTCTGAATCCAGTGGTCGGCGACCTGGTGAGCGGCGTACAGGGCAGCGAAGACAGCGCCGAACGTGCCCAGCTCAGCGGTTGGATCTGCGAACATGGGAATCCTCCGAGGGTTCCTGCAAAGGGGCTTGACGAGGACCGGCGGCGCGGCACGGGTTTGCGAGGCCATGGGCCGCGCCGCCGGGCGGTGCTAGTGATCAGCGCGCATCAGGTGGGCCAGCGCCGCACCCATGCCGAGCACGGCGACGGGCAGACAGGCGACAAGCGCGGTGACCGGCCACGGTGCCGACGTCCAGCCGGCGGCGGCCATCAGGTGGTAGCCGACCTGACCGGCGGCGCCGATGGCGAGCGAGACGATCGCGGACCACTTGGCGAACCGGCGGGCAGCGCGCGGGGCGCGGCCGGACAGCCACACCCACAGCGCGTACGCGGCGTAGGTCTCCATGCCGATCGGCAGTGTGATCGCGATGTCCAACGTCACGCCATCGGCGATACCGGGCAGCAGGCTTGCCTTGCCGAACCCGGTGAGCTTGCCCAGCTCGACCCAGCCGGCCCAGATGGCGACGAACGCGGGCGCGGCCAGCAGCAGGACCGGCCACACCACCGGGCGGCGTCGCTCGGCCGGCGCGGGCGCGGTGCCCTCGGCCGTGATGTTGGCGCCCGGGTCTGCGTCCCTGCCTTCCAGCGGCGAAGCGTCCAGCGGCGGCGTCTGCTCGGCCGGCGCCAGGTCCGGCGCGCTCGGGGGCGGGCCGATCAGGTCCGGGGTGGTCTCGGTGGGCTCCGGCGCCTCGGCCGGCGCCGGGGGCGATGCGAGCAGCTCGGCCAGCGCGTCGCGCAGGGCGTTCGCCTTGGGGGAGCCGACGCGTAGCTCTTTCTTGATCCGGTTACGGGAGGGGATCTCGCCGAGCGCCTCGGCGAGCGCGCGGGCGCGGGGGAGCAGGTCTTCGATCGGCGCCGGGTAGGCGCTGCTGACGGTCGGTGCGGCGGTCATCGGTTACCGTCCTTCGTTGCAGTCGAGGCACTCGCCGAGCGAGCGAGGGATGTAGTAGGGCCGCACGCGGCGGCAGATCGGGCAGGTGCGCCGAGCGAGTAGCGCCCGGTCGATCGCGGCGCGCTGGCGCGTCGTGGCGGTGCGCTTCGGGCGGGCCAGGTCGAGGCGGTACAGGTAGGCCACCCGGGTGCCGCCGATGCCGCGCCACAAGATCTGAGCGGCGATCGGCTGTCCGGCGGGCCGTAGTCCGCGGTCGCGTAGTTGGCGCCGGGTCGCGTAGCAGGCCGGCGCGCCGCGCCACCAGTAGGTCGGGATGCCGTACCGGTCGCCTTCCGGGTCGTAGTAGGCGGCGCGTATCCGGCTCACGGCTATGGCCTGCCGGATCGGAGCCAGCGGCGCACGTCGTAGACGCCGAGCACCACGGCCGGCGTTCCGGCGGCGATCGCCAGCAGAGCGCCGGCCGTGCCGATCACGCCGGGTATGGCTGACAGTGCGGCGCCGATGCCGGCGATCGGGCCGAGTACGCGGGCCACGCGGCCGGCGCGGGCCAGCGGGTGCGCCGGTCGCGGCGTGTTGTGGGCGCTCATTAGGCCACCTGCCGATGCGGCGCGGCGGCGCTCGACGTGCGGCCGTAGAACGCGGTCGCCTCGCGCAGTACGCGAGTTTCGGCCCGGCGCAGGCGGCGCCAGTCCAGGTCAGAGGGGTTGTCGTCGGTCGTGATGATGCGGATCTCGGCGTCCAGCAGGTCAAGCTCGGCCTCGATCAGCGGCCACTCGGCGGCGATCGCGGCGAGGTCTTCCACAGTCGGGCCGGCCTCGGCCAGCGCGGGCAGGTCGAACGTTTCCATGTCGATTCCTCACAGGGGGTCGAAGTGGAGCCGCTGGCGGCACGCGGCATCAGCGCAACGTGCCGCCGGCAGAGACAGGGAAACCCCAGGTCAACCGGGGTAGGAGCGCACGGACCTTGGCGTGCGCGGTGACCTTTTCCGGGGAGGCCACGGCCCCTTCAGTTGTCAATGAGCCAGCGATCACGGCGGGCCGTAGGCGTGCGGTCCCCGAAGAGACCGCCTTCCCCGACACCCAGCCGGTCTTTGTGATGCCGGTAACCTAACAGTTGTTTGGACTACGGGTCAACTGGTCAGGTAGGACGTGGCACGAAGTGGCACTGAGCAGGGATGATGTGCCGTTGGTCACTGTTAGGTGACTGTTAGGGCACTGGTATGCTCGGGCTGATCAGATCGACGCCTAGCTCCGAGGGAGCGCGCAATGTCTTCACCCCGGCCACGACTGACGCGGGCAGAATCGTTACATCAGCAGGTCGCGCGGAATATCAGAAACGACATCGACGCGGGGGTTCTGAGGGATGGCGACGTATTGCCCTCAACGCGCGAGCTAGCACAGACCTGGGACGTCAGCGTCTTCACGATTAACGAGGCAATGAAGATCCTCATTGCAGACGGCCTAGTAGAGAGCAAGTCGCGCTCTAAGCGCGTTGTTCGGGCACCGGGTCAGACGAGGCGAAGCGAAGTGCGCCTACGAAAGCCACACGTGCTGTTGATCGGTGGATATGCCGGCAGCGGGAAGACCGAATTAGGCCGTATCATCGCAAGAGAAACAGGCTGGCCGATGCTCGACAAGGATACGCTTACGCGGCCTGTCGTCGAAATCGCACTAGAAATCCTGGGTCAGTCCCCGCACGACCGTGATTCCGACACCTATGTCAACACGATTCGACCACGCGAATACGAGTCGCTTATCGCCACCACGACAGAGAATGTTGAGTGCGGAAGCAGCGCTATTGTGACGGCGCCATTCGTGCAGGAGTTTGGCGATCCTGTGTGGATCGGCAGGACACAAGCGCTGTTCAGCGGGATGGACGCGGTCACAACGCTGATATGGGTGTATTGCGATGCCGATACGATGCACACCTACATTCGCCGCCGTGGCGCGGCGCGAGATGCCGCGAAGCTATCCGACTGGCCGGGTTGGCTGACAAGGATCAAGCCCGATTTCCGGCCGAGTGGTGAGCATGTCGTCATCGACAACTCGGCATCTAGCTCGCCATTGCAGGATCAGGCGCAGGAGTTGCTTAAGCGGATTCTTGGCGAGGCGGCATGAACGATGGTGTCATCCTGTACGGTCCTCCGGGGAGTGGCAAAGACACAGTTACTGGCGAGCTAACGAGGATCGATCCTCGTTATGTACTGTATCGCCGACTGAAAGCTGGGCAGGGGAGAACGGCCGGATATCGCATGGCGACAGAATCCGATATCGCCGCGCTTCGCGCGCAGCATCAGATTATTTGGGAAAACCGTCGCTATGGGTCTACCTACGTGATCGACCGGGCTATGCTCGCGAAGCAACTAGCGGAGAGCGTGCCAGTCGTTCACCTGGGACAGGTGGAAGCCGTTGCCGTAGTGGCCGCGAGCGTGCCGGATACGCGATGGCTGGTTGTCCACCTATGGTGTCCGCGTGAAGTCGCCGCGCAGCGCATCCGTGACCGAGGGACGGCCGACCTCAACGACCGGCTATCGGCATGGGATGAGACCGTCCCGCTAGCGACGGCTGACCTGACGTTCAACACAGCAGAAATCTCAGCGGCCGACGCCGCGAGAGAGATCTACAAGCGCATACAGGCCAGGGGGTGAGATGACCTGTGCGGCGCCGAAGGTGTCACCCGTGTCACCCGTGTCACTTAACCGCCGCTGGCCTGCGGAAACGCTACTGGTCATGAGTGACAGTCGAGTGACACCGGAAGAGCGGCTGAAACACGAGAGAGACAGCGAACCTCTCCGGTGTTTCAGCCGCTCTTCCCTCCCAGACCCTGTGCCAGATCCGTGCCAGTTAGACCGGTCGGCGCCGGGCACGGACGGGGAACCGCGGGGAAGGCGCTACCCCCGGCGCAGGTCACAGCGCTGCAAGGTCAGCGAAGTTCGTGAGATCGCCACTGGCAGTGTGGGGGTCAGGGGTTCGAGTCCCCTCGGCTCCACCCATTCGAGCGCCAGGTCAGGACACTAAGTCCATCGATCTGGCGCTATCTTTTTGGATCTTCTGCGCACATCTGTGCTTCCCCTTGCGCGGCCGGCGACCCTGGTCGATGAACGCGAGCACGGTGGGATGCCGGCGCGACGACAGTGAGACGTCATCGCGGCGAAAGCCGGCCGTGGTTGACTTCGGCCGACCGCTGTCGCAGCCGAGGCATCCACGTAAGGGGCATGCTCTTGCACTCTGACCCAGAAGACGGGGACGCTTCAGACGCGCGGGCCGAATCGGAACTGCTCAAGCTCATCTTCGGGTTCCGCTTCTCCCAGGTCATCTATGCGGCTACCCGGCTTGGTATTGCCGATCTCCTGGAAAATGGCGCGCAGGGTAGCGCTCAGCTGGCCGCCGCCACGGGGACGGACGTCCACGCGCTGACTCGACTGCTGCATGCGTTGACGCATCTCGGCGTAGTCGCCGAGGTGGCACCGGGGGTGTTCGGCCTGGCTTCGCTCGGACGGCCCCTGCGCGCCAACGCCGCACGTTCGGTCAAAGCACTCACGCTGGCGTCCTGCGACGATGCCTCGTGGCGATCCTGGGGTGGTCTGCTAAACAGCGTGGAGACGGGACAGTCGGCGTTCCAGCACATCTTCGGCATGACCATCTTCGATCACCTGGCCGAGCATCCCGAGCTTTCCGCCAACTACCACGAGGCCTCGGCGCGGGACACGAGCATGGCGTTCTCGCCGGAAGTCTTGACCCGCCTGGACTGTTCGCGTTTCCACACGGTTGTCGACGTCGGCGGGGGGCGTGGCGCCCTGTTGTCCGGGCTGCTCCGCGCCAACCCTGCCATGCGGGGGATTCTCTTCGATACGCCGGCCGGGCTTGCCGGGGTTTGCGCGACGGATCGGTGCCAGGTGGTTTCCGGCGACTTCCTCGAGAGCGTTCCGGAGGGCGGCGACGCCTATATTTTGAAATACATCCTGCTGGACTGGAGCGATGCGGACGCCGCAAGAATCCTCGCGAACTGCCGGCGCGTGATGCCGGCGGATGGCGTGCTCATCGTGATCGAGCTCGTGCTGCCGGACGAGCTGGGTAGTTCCGACCGCTACACGACAACGGGTGATCTCGGATTGCTCGTGACGACGGGCGGTCGCGAGCGCACCAGGGACGAATTCGCGGCGCTGCTGAAGTCGGCTGGTTTCGAACTGTCGTCGATCACCGCCCTGTCCGAAGACAACGACGTCAAGGCGATCGAGGCGGTGCCGACCTAGCCCAACACAATGGAAGGAGTGAGTCGATGGCCATCAAGAAGACGCCCATTCTGCCGGACAAGAAGTACAAGTCAGTTCGGATCACGATGGGCAAACCCACCGGGACCCCGAAGGGATCGTAGACGCTCCGCTAGCGCGTGATGCCGGCGCGTCGAATCGTGCACCACGTCGAGCTCAGTTGACGCGCCGGCATCTCAACATGCGTCACTTCTTGTAAGAACGGTTTAGGGGAAAACCATGCGGCTCACGCTCGCGGCGATGCCTTGGCAGGCGATCAACCGCCCGTCGCTCCCGATCGGACTGCTTCACAGCCTCGTCAGGCGCGAGTGCGCCGGCGTCGAGGTGGCCGAGTATCACGGCGGGATCCGATGGGCCGAACACATGTTCGCGCGGGTCGGCGTGCCGCCGTCGGACTATACGAAGATTGCCGACACGGGTGTCTTCCATGGCATCGGCGAGCTGGTATTCGCGGGCTGCCTTTACGACGACCCCGGGCGGAACGTCGAGGAGCTGCGGGAGACCGCCACGAACTTCGGCCTCGACGTCGACACCGTGATGAGGATGCGCGCCGTCACCGACGACTACCTGGAAACGGCAACAGCAGAGGTCTGCGCCTTCGAACCGGACATCGTCGGCTTCTCCAGCACCTTCATGCAAAACGTGCCGAGTCTCGCGCTCGCGCGCCGACTCAAGAAGGTCCGGCCCGATCTCATAGTCGTGTTCGGTGGCGCCAACTGCGACGGGCCGATGGGGCACGCGCTGCACAGAAACTTCACGTTCATCGACTTCGTCGTCCGCGGCGAGGGCGAGCGGGCGCTGCCCGCGCTGCTGGAGAGGATCGAAGCCGGCGGCGGGTTCCCCGATGTCCCGGGCTTGTGCTGGTGGGATGGCGACTGTTCGGTGGCCAACGCGCAGGCTACCCAGAGCGTTCCGCAGGGAATCGTTCCGGTGCCGGACTACGACGGCTGGCAGGACGTACTCGAGCGCTCACCGCTGCGTCCCTATGTCTCACCCGAGCTGGTGATCGAAAGCTCGCGCGGCTGTTGGTGGGGTGAGAAGCATCATTGCACCTTTTGTGGGCTCAATGGCTCGCTGATGGCATTCCGGAGTAAGTCGGCCGATCAGTTCTGGAACGAGCTGAGTACGTTGGTCGCGCGTCACCAGATCCTTGACGTGGTAACGGTCGACAACATTTTGGACATGGACTACTTCAAGACCTTGCTCCCTCGCATGACCGAGGCCGATTGGGATCTGCGGGTCTTCTACGAGATCAAGTCAAACCTGAAGAGTGCGCAGATCGAGGCGTTGAGCTCTGCCGGAGTCATGTTGCTCCAACCCGGGATCGAGAGTTTGAACGGCCATGTGCTGAAGCTCATGGACAAAGGAGTCGACGGCGCTACCAACGTGCGGCTTCTGCGGGACTGCGAAAACAATCACGTTACCTGTGAATGGAACTACCTCTACGGGTTTCCGGGCGAGCTTCCAGAAGACTACTGGAGTGTCATAGACCAGATGCCCGCTTTGGTCCACCTCCAGCCGCCAAGCTACTCCGATCGAATCATCATGGAGCGGTTCAGCCCATACTTCGAACGCCCCGAGCTGGGTTTCACCCGCCGCGAGCCGGCCAAGTTCTGCCGCCACATCTATGACCTGCCGGAGGCCGAGCTGGCCGACCTCGTGTATTTCTTCGACTGCGACGACGCCGGCATCACCGCGGAGGTGGCGCAGGCGTTGACGGAGGCGATAGAGCGTTGGCAGCGCGGCTATCCGCACTCAGCCCTGGTTGCCGATGATCAGGGCGCCGAGATCCTGGTGGCTGACCGACGGGTGGGCTGGCCGCCGGTCGAGCATCGGCTCACCGGCTGGCACGCGGACGCTTACCGCGCTCTCAACGGACGCCGCACCGTCAAGGGCTTGGTCACCCATCTCAGCGAGCGTGGACACAGCGTTGAGCGCGACGTGGTCGGCACCTGGTTGCAGGGTTGCCTGACGGCCGGCCTGGTCTTCCACGACGGAGACGCCTGGGTGTCGTTGGCGACCACCGACGTTCCCCAAAAGATCCACCTCTGCGAATCGGCGCGGGCGGGAGTCTCGGCATGATCCCCCTCGCCGGCGAGGTGATGCGATTGGGAGGGCGGCCCGAGCCGACGCTTCGCTTCATATGCCTGCTGCGCGACCACCTGTCCAAGGGCGTCATCACACAGTGGCGGGGCGAGCTCGCTGACACGATCGACGTGACCGCGTTGCACCATCTCCCGCCACCGACCGGCGGCGATCCGCGAATCGACGAGTGGCGAGCCGCCTTCCGGGTGGGCCTGTGCTACTTCCGGAGGGGGCCGGCGTTCATCCAGGTCAAGGATGTGCGGAACGCCGATGCTTCCGCGAACTTCGTCCTCGACGATCCGGCGCTCGTCGACGCCTTCACGCATTATCTCCAGCCGAGGTCGCTGGCCCGCCTGGAGCCCGCCGAGCGGGAAGCGACCGATGCCCTGTTGGCCGAAGGGTTGCTGCTACGCATAGGCGACCACGCCACGACGCTGCCCTATCGGATGTCGCGTTGGCCGGTGCCCGCAACGCTCATCTGAAGCGCCCGGGCCGTCGAGGAACGACCAGAGTCAGTGCCGCGTCAGCGAGATGAAAGCCGCGAGCAGTTCGATGGAGATCGCATCAGCCATCCACGGTGGGAGGAACGTGCATCATGACACCTGGCAGAACCGTCACTGCCCGGCCAGGTTGGCCGAACACTCGCAGGTTGGGGCGGCTCGTCCTCCGTCGACTCCTGCCGGTGGCGTTGGTTTTCGCCGGATCCGTCGGGGGCGCGGCCGGCCCCGCGGCTGCCGACCAGTCCAGCGTGTTGCCCACTGACTCCTACCGTTCGCACCCCGGCGGGCTGATCACCCGGAACGTGTACGACTACGCGCCGGCGGTCATCGCTGACGGCCCCTACCGGATGTGGTGGTGCAGCCAGCTCTCGGGAGGGACGGTACCCGGCGACGACATCCTGTACGCCGAATCGCCCTCCCTCGGCGGACCCTTCCGCGCTCCCGGCGGCGGCCAGCCGCTGCGGGTTTTCGACGGCACCGCGACTGGCTGGGATCAGCACACCTGCGACCCGTCGGTGGTGCGGGTCGATGGCACCTATTACATGTACTACGGCGGCTCCCGGGACGGATCACCGGATTTGACCCAGATCGGCGTGGCCTCAAGCACCAACGGCCTGCAATGGCAAAGGCTCAACCAGGGGCGCCCGATCATCACGCCCGCCTTCGAGGTCGATCGGCCCAACAGGTACGGCGCCGGCCAGCCCAGCGTCGTCCACCTCGACGGGATGTTCTACCTGCTGTTTACCGACACGACCGCCAGCGGCGCTCTCGACAACGGTGCGGGGCAGTTCGCCTGGCGCTCCACCGACCCCACCTTCCAGAGCGGCGTCGAAGTGTTCAGCGCGACCGGCTGGCAGCCACGGACGGCGGACAACGACCGCAGCTTCTCCGTGCTCAACGGTTTCTCGGTGGACTGGCAGTACTCCGACGTATTGCAGGCGTTCATCGTCGCGAGCAACGGTCCGAATTCAAGCGGGACGGTTCTGGAGTTCCTGGACCGTAACGACCTGCGCATCCACCCGCACCCGAACGGATTGCTGCCCGGCACCTGGACCGAAGGCCCCGCCCTGGTCGCCAAGCCCGACAAACACGCGATCGTCACCCCCCAAGGCGAATGCGGCCGGGTACCCATCGACGTGATCCAGTCGACCGCCACCGCACCACCGCACACCCTGGGCCACTTCGGGTTCGACCTGCTCACCGGCCGCACTTGTGGCCAACTGACCGACGCCCAGGTGGCTGCTCTGTTCAACGGCTACGGAATCGAAAGTGCCGGCCTGCCGGCCACGTACATCACCGGCGGCCGACGCCTACAGATCCAAGAGCTCGGCGTCTACACCGCCCTGACAGGTAACAGGGTGAATGTCTCTTCCCAGACGTTCCACCAAATCCCGTATGGAGCCTCCCTGCACACCGGCGTCCCGGCCGTCAGAGCCGCCGGTAGGCCGGCCGGCTACCTCCTCGACGACGGCCGGCTCTGGCCGGTGGCGGACAACCGGCTGATCACCGCCAACAGGTCGCCGGTCACCACCATCAGCGTTCAGCAATACGACAGCTACCCCAAAGCGCCGACGCTACGACACTCCTGGCAATGATGCGGGCAGGTGGGTTCTGTCGTTGATCCGCAGCCATTCGGCGATTCTGTTCCGCTGGAAACGTAGCTACAGTCGCGCGGCATGGGAGCCGCCGAGCCTGTGTCAGCTGTGCCGGACGGGGCGGGTTGGGCCGGCGGTGAGCTTCGTGACGACGCGCTCGCCACGCTGGCCGAGATGGAGCAGTGGCGGCTTCCGGCCGAGGGGTGGCGGCAGGTCGCGGGTGCCCTGGGTGACATGGCCGGTGCCATCGCCGACCGAGACGGTGACGCGCTGGATCGAGCGATCACCGATCTCGACGCGTTGAGCCCGGGGCGCATCATCCCGATCGACCTGACCTCTCCCGCCCCGAGGTCGCTGCGGCTGCGTTCGAACATGCTCGTGCACGCGTTGACCGGTGCGGAGACACTTCCGGCGCCGCCCCGTCGCGGTCCGGCGCTCGTGTCCTCCGCGCCGGTCCGGCAGGAGCTGGTGGTCCATGCGATCGCGCCGTTGGACGGTCCGTGGGCGGAGGCCGCCTACCGGCAGGTGCGGCGGATCTGGGTGGGCGTGGGAGACCTGTTGGCCGCGACCGAGCCGGTCGACGACCGCCGGCCGCCCGTGGACCTGCCAGCCACATGCGCCCTGCTGCCGACCGGTCCGATCCTCGCCGCCCGGCAGCGACCGGATCAGCGGGTCCAGGCGATCCTGCGCCGGGAACACGACGTCGTCGTCCTCTCCGTCGGCTGGCGTGCCGATCCTGACGCGCCCACCTGGGCCGGCTGCGAGCGGGAGTGGGACGCGGTCGCGGCGGGCGGCACCGGCGAGTTGCTCGGCGTCGTCCGGCTCTACCTGGGCATCACGCCGACCGCGACAACCGATGCCGTGGCCGCAGGTGACCTGTGGCAGCGAGACGGCGTATCGGTCGCCGGCTGCACGCTGTGGGAGCTGCCGCCGTTCGACGATCACCACCGGGCCGAGCGGCGCATCCTCGCGGTCGCGCCGGACGAGAGTCACGAGGTGCTCAGCGGGCTGGTGTGGTCGGGCGGCGGAGGAGCGATCGCACCGCTGACCCGATACCTCGTCGACGCCGCCAAGATCCGCTACGAGTTGCGCGTCCGGATGGCCGCCGACGGCGCCCTCCGCGCCGCCGCGGCGGGCGGCACGGAGGCAGCGGCGCTGACGGTGTTGCTGACCAAGCTTGACGACCTTTACGGCACGGTCGACATCGCGCGGTCCAACATGGCGACCGCGATGCGGGCGGTCGCGCCCGGCGCCGCGCCGCTCGGCGGCTTGTTCGCCGACGACCGCGAGACCGCCGACTGGGTGGCTTCGACCCTCGCCGACGACCAGCGCTACCTCCGAAACGCACGGGAACGTGCGCTAGCCACAAGCCGGCCATCCACGGGCGGCACGGCACCATCCCCGACCATCGGGCTGGTCGCCGCGCTGCCCGAGGAGTACGAGGCGATGGCGATGCTGATCGACGACGCGACCGAGTGGCCGATCGCCGGCGACCGTTCCCTCTACACCCGTGGCACCGTCCCCAGCGCCCAGCCGGGCCAGCCCCATCACGTGGTGCTGACGATGCTCGGTGACACGGCCAACAACGCCGCCGCGGCGGCCGTGGCCCACCTGCTGCGCAGCTTCGGATCGGTCGACCAGGTGCTGATGACCGGCATCGCGGCCGGCGTGCCCATGCCCGCCCGGCCGGACAAGCACGTGCGGCTCGGCGACACCGTCGTGTCCACCTGGGGCATCGTCGACTACGACCACGTCGTGGATCGGGACGGCGGCCTCGCCTTGCGGCAGGGCTTTCCAGTGCCGTCGCCGCTGCTGTGCGGCCGCGCGAAGGCGTTGGCGGCACAGGAGATCCGCGGACACCGGCCCTGGGAGGACGAGCTCGCCCGGCTGATCGAGCGGCGTCCGGCGTTCGCCCGCCCCGATCCCGCCACCGACGTGCTCCGCGCGTACGACGGGGACGACGTACACCCCGACCCGGCGCTGACCGGACACCGCCCCGGGCGGTCGAAAGTCCACGAAGGACGGATCGGCTCCGCGAACCGTTCGCTGCGCAACGCGAAGCTGCGGGACGCGCTGGCGGAGAGGTACGACCTGCGCGCCATCGAGATGGAAGCGTCCGGGATCGGGTCGTCGGCCTTCGCCAGCGGCCGCGAGTGGTTGGTGGTCCGCGGCATCAGCGACTACGGCGACAGCCGCATGGGCACGCTCTGGCGGCCTTACGCGTCGGCGGTCGCCGCCGCATACATCCGAGCGCTGCTGGGCTGCTGCCCGCCGCTCGATCCACACGGCGGCCGCACCGCCGGCAACGCACCCATCTAAACCAGCCGAGATCCCCGACCCAAAGTCCACGATCTGACAGCGCCGGTCCCGAGCCGGTGACTCCGTTGTGGACAGACGCCGGACCTGGGCCGATGGCACTGCCGCGGCGGTGTGTTTGGTTCGCGGTCCATCGAACGGCTGGCGGCGATGGCCGCACGCCCGTCAATGCGAACAAATGGGCATGCCGTTCCGGCTATCGCCTCGTTACCTTCCGAATTCTCCGGTGCACACCGATTGAGGGCGAGGGTTTGTGGAAGAGCACGATCGGCAGGTGCCAGAGCCGGATCCGGTCGCCGCCCGGCTCGAGCGGATAGAGGAACAGCTCGCCGAGTTCCACCGGCGTTCGGCCCATCGTGAGTCGATCATCGACCGGCTCCACGCGGAAAACCAGGAGTTTCGCGACGGCCTGCGCCGCGTGATTCTGGAGCCGGTGGTGACCGACCTGATTCGCCTCCACGACTCGATGGCGCGCGAGGCGCAGCGGCTGGCCACCGAAGAGCCGCTTGCCGCCCGGCTGCTGGAGAGCTACGCCGACGGGATCGAGCTGGCGATCGAGCGGTGCGGCTACGAGATGTTCGCGGCGGTCGCCGGCGAGGCCTACCAGTCCGGACGGCACGGCCCGGCGGGCACGGTGCCGACCCGCGATCCGGCCCTGGACAGCACGGTGGCCGAGCCGCTCTCGGCCGGCCTGCTCGAGATCGAGTCCGGCAAGGTGCGCCGCCCGGCCCGGGCCCGGGTGTACCGCTTCGAGCCGCCGGCCGGCGACGCGATCGACGTCCCGCTCGCGGATGTCGACCAACCCATCCACCCAGACCCCGTCGGGAAGTGAGTAATCCGTGGCGACTTTCGGCATCGACCTCGGCACGACCTATTCCTGCGTCGCCCGCATCGACGAGACCGGCCGACCGGCGATCATCAAGAACGCGATCGGCGACGACACCACGCCCTCGGTGGTCTACTTCGAAGAGCCGGATCACGTGGTGGTCGGCAAGGACGCCAAGGCAAACGCCAAGCTGCGCCCCGACCTCGTCGTCTCACTGATCAAGCGGCAGATGGGCAAGTCCTTCGAGATCACCGCGCACGGCCAGACACACTCGCCGGAGTCCATCTCCGCGCTCATCCTCCGCGAGCTCGCCCGCGCCGCGAGCGAAAACTGCGGCGAAGAGGTCAAGGACGTGGTGATCACGGTGCCGGCCTACTTCGGGGTCGCGGAGCGCGACGCCACGCGGAAGGCCGGCGCGATAGCCGGCCTCAACGTACTGAGCATTGTGGACGAACCGGTCGCGGCCGCCCTGCACTACGACGCCCTCTCCACCGGGCAGACCCGCACGCTCTTCGTGTACGACCTGGGCGGCGGCACCTTCGACACCACCGTCATCAAGGTGTCGCCCGAGGAGATCCAGGTCGTCTGCACCGACGGCGACCACCACCTCGGCGGCGCCGACTGGGACGACCGGCTCGCCGAGTACCTGCTCGAACAGTTCCTCGCCGAACACCCCGACTCCACGGCGGCCGACGACGAGGAGTTCCTACAGGAGCTGGCCGCCGGCGCCGAAGACATCAAGAGGCAGCTCAGCAGCGTGCAGACCCGCCGGTTCAACGCGCGGTTCGCCGGCGACGTCTCGAAGATCGAGGTGACCCGGGAGAAGTTCGAGGAGCTGACCTCGGAGCTGATCAAGCGGACCTTCACGATCACCCAGCGCACCCTGGAGACGGCTCGGGAGAAGGGCATCACCGAGTTCGACGACGTGCTGCTGGTGGGTGGGTCCAGCCGGATGCCGGCGGTCGCCGCCGGTCTGGAGGCGCTGGGCCTCGCGCCGCGGATGCACGACCCGGACCTGGCCGTGGCCAAGGGCGCGGCGCATTACGCGCTCATCGAGTCGATCAAGGTGCAGTTGCCGGAGGAGGGCACGGAAGCGCCCGAGGCCGCCGTCAAGGATGTCGCCGACCAGCTCAACATCTCGGTCGAGAAGGTGCGGGCGCTGGCCGGCAAGCGGGTCGCCACCGTCGTGCCGCGGGCCTTCGGCATCAAGGTGCTCAACCGCGACGCGCAGGGCGCCGAGTTCTACACGGTCGAGCACGTGCTGCGCGCCAACACGCCGCTGCCGGCGGAGACCGAGCCACAGCGGTTCGGCACGGCATTCCCGGACCAGGTCGAGATCGAGGTGGAGATCTGGGAGCAGTCCGGCTCGGTCGAGTCGGACGTGCTCGAAGACAACGAGCACATCGCCGAGGGTCTGATCAGCGGGCTGCCGCCGCTGCCACAGGGTTCGCCGATCGACGTCACCTTCCAGATGGAGACCGACGGTCTGTTGCGGGTGCACGCCATCGAGCTGAAGACCGGCAAGGACCTGCGCATCGAGCTCCAGATCAAGAGCGGGCTCTCCGACGAGCAGGTCAGCGAGGCCCGCTCCGCGGTGGCCCGTTACAGCGTTTCCGCGTGACGGCGGCCGGCCGATGTTCGATCAGGAGCGCTACCGGCAGGAGGTGCTCGATCCGGCGCGGAAAAGCCAGAACACCCCGCCGGCGGACCTCTTCATCCGGTACGGCATCGACACCGACCGGCTTCCCCGCGGCGACCAGTTCGACGCGCACCTGGCCACGGTCGTCAAGTACTGGCAGTCGCTGAGCCAGAAGATCACGTACCGCCGGCTCGTCGAGGCGCTCAACGCCGCGCACAAGGCACTTCAGCAGGCCCGGCAGCTCACGGTCGAGCACTTCGCGGCCGAGCGGGACCGGCTCTCCGCCGAGGTCGGTCGCAAGCTCGACGAGGCGGTGGAAGACCTGGCGGCCGGCGGCTCGGTGGTCGCCGCGTCCACCGTGGCGAAGGTGGCGGCCCGGCTCAGCGGGGCGATGGTCGAGTCGCAGCTGCGCGAGCGGCTCACCAAGCGCCGGGTGCGCATCGTCGACGAGATGTGGCCGCTGCCCGAGGCGCCGCCCGCCAAGAGCCGCGAGGTGATGCGGTCCGTGCGGATACTCGGCCTGCCGCTGTCCCTGTACGCGGTGGCCGGCGAGAAGGTCGGCGAAGGCTTTACCCTGCGTGCCGGCCTGCGGGTGACGGATGGCCCGCTGACCGTCACGATGTTCGAAGACGCGAGGGCACGGGCCGAGCGGCGGGCCCAGGACGACCGCAAGACCGCCACCGAAAACCTGCTGACCAACCTCCGCGACGCCTACGACCAGGGCACGCTCGACCAGCTCGTGCTCTGGGAGCTGATCGAGGTGTTGGCGCCGGCCGCCGAGCTCCCGATGGCCTCGGTCCGCCGCGTCGCCCGCGAGGCGACCCAGCTGGGGTTGAAGCGGGAGGAGGCCGAAGAGCTCGCCCTGGCCGTGCTGATGCGGGGCGCGGCCGCCGCCCCGGCTCGCCGCGACCCCGCTGGCGAGGTCGACGAACTGCTCGGCGGTGGTTCGCTGCGCGCGGCGGAGCGGCTGCTCGGCACCCTGCCCACCGAAGAGACCGGCGAGGTGCGGGCCCGCGTCGAGGCGGTGGCGAAGCGGGTGGCCACGCTCGCGAGCCAGGCGCAGAAGGAGATCGCCGCCGGCCGGCCCGAGCACGCCGCCGAGCTGCTCACCACCGCGCTGCGCGACGCCGCCGACGACACCGATCTGACCGGGCGGCTGCGCGCGCTTGCCCCACCGGCGGTGCCCGCGGTGACCGCCGGGACTTCCGCCGGCGACCGGGTCGCGATCGGCTGGACGCCCAGCCCGGCCCGTACCGGTGGCGTCACGTACCAGGTGGTCCGCACCCGCCGACGGCCGGCCGGCTCGGCGACCGACGGCGACGTCGTGGGGCGCACCGACGGCAACGAGCTCGCCGACAGCGCCGCCCCGGCTGGCGACGACCTCTACTACACCGTCTTCGCCTCGCGGTCCGACGGCGTCTGGTCGGCCGGTGCCAGCGCCGGTCCGGTGGCGCTGCTGCCCGAGGTCACCGGCGTGACCGTGACGGCGGGCGAGACCGGTGTCCGGGTGGGCTGGACGGCACGGGCCGACGCCAGCGCCTTCAGCGTGGTCCGCGAGCCGGGCGGAGCTCCGGTGAGCGCCACCCGCACCGGGTTCACGGAGGAGGGGCTGAGTCCGGGCCACGACTACCGGTACGTGGTCCGCGCCGGCTATCCGGGCTCGCGCGGCGCGGTCGTCCAGTCCGCCGGCGTCACGCTCACCGTCACCCCGCAGGCACCGCCGAAGGCGGTTCCGGATCTGGGTGTCGAGCCGTTGCCGGGCCAGGATCCGGGCCGGCTGCGGCTGGTCTGGACACCGCCGGCCAGCGGCAAGGTCACCCTCCGCGCGGCGGCACACCGGCCGCGCTGGCAGCGCGGCGCGGAGATCACCGAGGCGGAGCTGAGCGGGTACGGCCAGGAGCTCGCCGGGCACGCGGAGCCGGCGACGAACGACCGCGTCGCCCTGGCGGTGCCGATGCCGGCGGGACGGGTCTTCGTCACCGCGTTCAGTGCCGGCGGCGGCCGGGCGGTCGTCGGGCCGACCGTCTCGGTGACCAACACCGTGCCGGTCACCCGGCTTGCCGCCCGCCGGGTGGGTGACCGGGTGCGACTCAGCTGGGAGTGGCCCTCCGGCGTGGCGCTGGCCCGGGTTCGCTGGTGGCCGGCCGAGGCCGGTGCCGACGCACACGCGCAAGAGATCGACTGCTGGCTCCGCTCCTATCGCGACGACGGCGGCCTCGAGATCGCCACCGGGTCCGGCGCCGTGCACGTCGCGGTCGCCACCGTCAGTCGCGACGCCGAGGGCGAGAGCGTGGGCAGCCCGGTGACCGTGCTGGTGACCGGCGTCGGCGTACCGGTGAGCTACCGGTTCGTCGAGCGCGGCGTCCCCTTCCGGCGCCGCACCCGGATCGAGCTGAGCTGCGAGCAGCCGTGTTCCCTGCCCGACCTCGTGGTGGTGCAGTCGCCGGGCCGGGTCGCGCCGCTACGGCCGGAGCAGGGCACCGCGGTCGCGCGCGTGCCGGCCCAGCGCCTGGATCCGGGGCGCCCGCTGAGCGTCGACGTGGCGGTGCGGGCCGCCCGCGGACCGTACCGGCTCGGCTGTTTCGTCGACGACCATGCCGGCGCCGGGTCGGCCGTGGTGCTCATGGGTATCCCGGGAGGGCACTGAGCATGTCCAAGCTGACCTGCCCGTACTGCTACGGCACCTTCGCCGAGAAGCAGATGCGCTTTCGGTGCGGCGGCCTGCGGGCGCCGGATGGCAAGGTATGCCCGCAAAAACCTGACCCGGTGCGCGCCAAGCTGGGGGACAACAGGGTCGTGCCGCCCGTCGTGGAGGCCAACGGCAAGCGGCTCTCCGCCGTGTGCAAGGGATGCGGCAACATCGCCACGATCCAGATCTGTCCACATTGCCACAGCCAACTTCCGGTGCACTACGGCAAAATCGACAACCGCATGGTGGCGATGATCGGCGCCAAGTTCAGCGGCAAGTCGGTCTACATGACGGTGTTGCTGCACGAGCTGATCCACCGGGTGGGCCGGCGCTTCGACGCCGCGGTGATCGGCGCGGACGAGCGGACCCGGCGCGAGTTCGGCAGCGAGGAGCGCACCCTCTACTCGGAGGGCGTGCTGCCGGTGACCACCCGCACAGCGGCGGCGGACAAGGGTAGAGAGCCGTTCGTCTTCAAGTTTTCGCTCGGCGAGCGGCGGCGGTTTCGCAGCACCCTGCGACACACCGTGCTGTCCTTTTTCGACACCGCTGGCGAAGACCTGGAATCGGAGCAGGGCGTCGCGCAGAACGTCCGGTACCTCGGCAGCGCCAACGGCATCATCGTGCTGCTCGACCCGCTGACGATCCCCGGGTTGGTGGAGACTCTCGGGCTGGATCCGTCCGTGCTGCCCACCGAGAGACAGCGCGAAGCGGCGAAGGCGGACAGCCCGATCAACATCCTCACCCGGGTGACCGAGGTGCTCCAGAAGGTGCCCGGGGTGGGCCCCAACCGGATGATCGACACTCCCGTGGCGATCGCCTTCTCCAAAGTGGACGCGTTGTGGGACGCGCTGCCCGAGCCGAGCCCGCTGCGGCAGCCGGCGCCGGCCACCGCGTACTTCGACGACAACAACAGCCTCGCGGTGCACGCGTACGTCCAGGCGCTGTTGCACGACTGGGAGGGCGGGCAGATCGACCAGTTCCTGGCCAAGCACTACCGCACCTACCGGTACTTCGGCGTCTCGGCTCTCGGCGCCGTGCCACCGGCCCTCGAGCCGGGGCAGCTACGGCAGAAGGTCGCCAAGTCCGGCATCCAGCCACACCGCGTGGAGGACCCGTTTCTGTGGCTGCTGAGCCGGCTCAAGGTGATCGAGACTGGGAAGGACTGAAATGGGCGTGCCGCAGATGTACTACACCTCCTGCGAGGTGGGTCTGGCCGGCTACCCCGGCTTTCAGTTCAACGCCGCCACTCCGGGCATCGACGACGCGGTGCTGCGCCGGGTCGAGCAGTCGACGTCCTACGAGCCGCCGCGTTCGCTCGGCTACCAGCCGACCGCCGAGCAGATCGCCGGGTGCCCGGTCAACCTCTGTTATCTGCCCGGCGAGGATGGCGAGCCGTCGATCCTGGCCAACACCGCCTTCGTCGGCACCGACTACTCGCACCGCTTCGGAAACTACTTCGTGCACGCCATCAGCCTCGCTTCGGCGGGGCGCGACCTCGGCGGCGCGCTGCCGATCGACTTCTGGCGGGCCGCCTTCTGGGCCCGCTCCGAGTCCAGCCACACCCAGCTGTCCGAAGTGGACGCCGTGCCGTCGGCCCCGTTCGGCCGGGCTTCGACCGACGCGTTCCTCCAGCAGAGCGGGCGGCTCGGCTGGCTGCCGCGGATGCTGACCGCGGTCGAGCGGGCGATCGCCACCGGCGACCGGCCGGTGATCCTCCTGGAGGCGGACAGCGAGCGGGTCGCGCGCTGGATCGCCGCGATCTGCCACCTGCTGCCGCCGCCCATGGCCCGGCGCCTGTCCTTCGCCACCTACAGCTTCCGTCCCGGGCGGGGTGGTGAGCACCTGGTGGGCACCGTCCCGGAGACCGACTTCGTGGCGGACGAGTCGGCCCTGCGCAGCTATCGCCTCTTCGATTTCGTCGACGGCCACGCCTCCGACGGCGCCAGCCACCCGATGGCCGAGCTGCTGACCGCCCTGGGCCCGGAGGCCATGCAGACCGTGTGGACGCTCGCCGCGCCGCTCGCTTCCGGCCAGGAGCGCGACTTCGCCGGCTGGTACCCGCTGGCGGCCGCTGGTGCGCTCTGCGCCGACCTGCCGGTGAGCGCGGACGACCTGGCCGCGGTTGTGGACTGGCTGCCGGCCAACACGGGCAGGCTGGAGCCGGGCCTGGTGGTCGACGTCGCCGAACGCTGCCTGGACCACGACGCCATCACCGTGCCGCAGAGCATCGCCCTGATCCAGGTCGCCGCGGCGGTGCGCGACGACAATCTCCGCGCGGCGGCCGAGATCTGCGCGTTCAACCTGCTGGTACGCGATCCTTCCGCGGCACCGGCGGACCTTCCGCGGCCCGTGACCGAGGCGGCCATCCGGCACGCCACCGGCCTCGTCACCGCCAGGCTGACCCGGGCCGGTCAGCTCCCGGAGGCGCTGGCGCTGCTGACCGTGGCCGTCCGCGCGGAGCTGCCGCTCGATCGCGGCGACCTGGAGGGCTACGGCCGCGAGCTTGTCGCGCCGATGCTGCTGGACCGCCCCGACGAGCCGCTGCCCCAGGTGCTCGGCAAGGTGCCCGCGCTGCGCCGCGGCATGCTCACCGCGCTCGGCGACGCACTGTCCACCAGGGAGGCCGCGGTCCTGGCCGTCGCCACGAAGCTCGACGGCACGGTGTCGCAGGAGGAGCTGGCCGCGTACCCGCGGCTGCGCCGGCTGCTCATGGTGGCCCGGGCCGCACGCGAGCCGGAGCGGCGGATACCAACGCTGTTGCGGCTCTGCGAGACCGACCTGCCGGATCGCGCGGTGCTCGGCGCGCTGTGGCCGGAGGAGTGGAGCGTCGAAGACGCGGTCGAGGTCGTGCGCCGCGTGCCGGAGCGGTTCTGGGAGTCGCCGGCCATGGTCGACCGGCTCGACCAGGTGCTGCGCCGGCCGGACGCGCCGAACGGGCAGTGGCGGGAGTACTACGCCCTCTGCGACTTCGTGGTGGATCGAAAGCTCACCGACGACATCTCCGCCGCGGCCGCCGCCCACGCGCTCGGCATCCGGCGGGCGCGAAAGCTGGTGCAGCAGACGGGCGCCGCGCGCGGCCGGCAGCTGACCGAGCTCGTACGCAAGGCGCTCGACCAGATGCAGCGCAGCGAGCCGCTGGTGCGCGGTTGGCTCGAGGCGCAGCTCCCGCCGGTGCTGCTCGGGCTTGACGCGCAGCCGCTGGCCGACCTGCTGCCGCGGATGCCCGGGGCCCTCCGGGTCAGATACCGCGAGCGGCTGACCGAGACCCTGCGCCGGCGACCGCCCGACCTGGCACTGGCCACGACCGTGTTCGAAACGTGCGTGCTGCTGTCCCGCGTGCAGCCGGCGCTCGTGAAGGAGCTCAACGAGGTGCTGACCGCGACGGTGGCGCGGTGGAAGTCGCGCGACCTCGACCAGCTGGACAAGTGGGTCGGCGGCTCCGACAACAAGAACCTGGCGAAGTACTACACGCAATGGCGGGAGTCACGGGTGCCGCGCGGGCTCGGACGCTTCCTGCCGCGTCGGCGGCACTGAGCCTGTTTGTCGGGAGGGCAACATCCGATGTTCTATCTGTTTCTCCTGCTCATGTGGTGGGCGCTGGTCGCCACCGTCTTCATGGTCCTGAGCGTCCCGCTGGTGGTCGTGACCAGCGCCGTCTTCCTGGTCCTCTACGTGAGCGCCTACATGCGGGCCAGCGGCCGCGCGCTGGGTGTCCTGTCGCCCGGCCAGGCCGTCGCCGTGCCGGCACCGAGCATGACCGGGCCGGGCGAGCCGGCGTACGTGCACTACCTCTCCGGACCCGCGGGCCGAGACCTCAAGCAGGTCGTCCGGCTGTCCTGGGAGGAGATGCGGCTCCAGGCCCGCAAGCGGCGCGACTGGCTCAAGGCCAAGTTCTTCGGGTACGGCAAAAACAACTACTGGCGGGCGATCGGCGTGCTGTTCGGCGCCGGTCTCGTCGTGAGCTCGCTGATCACCGCCGCGGTCATGGGATTGGTGATTGTCGGCGAGCTGGCGATCTGGGGGCTGCTCTTCGTCCTCGCCAAGACGGTGCTCTACCTGCTGCGCGGGCTGGACGCCGGTCTGTCGTACCTGCGCGGGATCAAGCTGAGCTGCCCGACCTGCCACAACCGCGTGGTCTACCCGGCGTACGAGTGTCCGGGGTGCGGCACGCGGCATCACGACGTGCGGCCCGGCAAGTACGGGCTGCTGCGCCGGGTCTGCGCATGTGGCCACCGGATGCCGACGCTGCTGCTGCTCGGCAGCCACCGGATGACGGCGTACTGCTCCAACCAGGTGTGCGGCGCACCGCTGGCCGAGGGCGCCGGCACCGCGCGGGAGATAGTGGTGCCCATGGTCGGCGCGACCACGGCGGGCAAGACCCGCATGATGCTCGCGCTCGCGGCCACCCTTGTGGACGGTCACCCGATGCCCGGCATGCACGCCGAGCCGGCCGACCAGGAGACCAAACGCCGGCTCGCCGACCTACAGGAAAGCCTGCGCAAGAAGGGCGGCACCGACAAGACGCTGGCCCAGGACGCCATGCGGGGCTTCTCGTTCAACCTCAACGGCGGGAAAGTGCGGCGCCTCGTGCACATCTACGACCCGCCGGGCGAGCGGCTCAACGACTCGGCGCTGCTGCACGAGCTGCGTTTCATGCGGATCGCCGACGCGTTCGTGTTCGTCGTCGATCCGCTGGCGATCCCGGACGTGTGGGACTCGCTCGACGCCGGCGCCCAGAGCCGCTATCTGCCGGTCCGGTCCGCGCGACCACCGGACTTCATCTTCTCGCAGGTGGTGCAGAGCCTGGAGGGCATGGGTGTGCAGCCGCGGAAGAAGGCGCTGGCCGTGGCGGTCACCAAGAGCGACCTCACCGCCGGCATCCCGATCTGCGGTGAGCTCGGCGACGGCAGTGACGCGGTCCGCGGCTGGCTCAACGAGCGGGTCGGCATGGGCAACATGGTCCGCGCCATCACCAAGGCCTTCGGCGAGGTGCGCTACTTCCACACCACGGCGCGGTTCACCGGCGGCGACACCGACGACAACGTGCGCGACCTTCTCATGTGGACCCTCGGCCGGTACGGAGTGAGCTGACATGAACACCTTCAACCCCTACCAGCGCTGGCGGCACGCGGTATACGTGGGCGGTGTCGCCGTGGTCGGCCTGCTCACCGCCGCGGTCCTGCTCACGATGGTGGGCTGCCTGTTCGCGTGGTTCGGTGGCGCCAGCTCCGGGCAGGCGGGGTACTAGCGTGACCGCACCGCGGCGGAACGGGCTGACGTCCGTGCCCGCGCTCCCGCTGGCCGGTGACTCCGTCGACGTCACGCTGCCCGTCCCGGCCGGACCGGTGCGGCCGTTCGCGTTGCTGCTCGACGGACGCGGCCGGGTGATGTCGGAGTTCGACCTGGTATTCCCCGGCATGCCGGCGCACCCGTCCGGCGCGGTGCGATGCGGCGAGGCCTCGATGCGGGTGGTGCCGGCGGCCGGCGGCGATGGCGTCCGCCGCATCGCGATCGGCCTGCTGCGCGGGCTCGACGCACCGGCCGAGGCCCGGCTCGACATCGCCGGCACCTCCTTCACCGTCCACACCGATCCGGGTGACCCGGTGGTGGTGGTCGCGGAGCTCGTCCGGGATACGGCGGGCGAGTGGCGCTGCCGGCGGGCCGGCTACGGGCTCGCGTCCGCCGCACACCTGGCCACCCGGTTCCGGGCCGAGCCGGGCGGGCCGTTGCAGCGGCGCCTCACCACCTACCTGGCCGCGCTCGCCCCGCCACCGGCGACCGCCGGAGCAGTGCCGGCGCAGCGGACGGCGACAGCGGGGCTGATCGTCGGCAGCGTGTCGCTCGACCGCGGCGAGCACGCCGCGGTGGCCCGCGCCGGCGACACCTTCCGGGCGTCGCTCAACTGGAGCAGGCGCAGCAAGGATCTCGACCTCTACGCGCTCTATGTGGACGGTGCCGGGCGCGGCGGAGCCTGCTACTACCGGCAGCAGGGATCGCTGCACGCGGCGCCGTACATCTGCCTCACCTCCGGCGACCAGCGCGGGCGGGAGACGGTCGAGATAAGCCGCACCGCACACTTCCGCTACGTGCTGATCTGCGCGTACTCCGCCGTGGAGAACGGGTTCGGCTCGTTCGCCAGCTTCCACGCCTTCGTCGAGGTCGACAACGGTGACGGGTCACAGGTCCAGGTACCGCTGCACAGCCGCAACCGCTACGCGTACTGGGTGGTGATCGCGCTCGTCGACCTCCGCACCGCCGACCGGATATCGGTGCGGCACGTGGAGCGGTACTCGGCGCCGGGCAGCGAGGCACGGCCGGTGCTCTACCCGGACGGCTCGTTCCAGATGGACGCGGGTCCGGTCGAGTTCAAGACAAGGCCGGTCTGGTGACCCGCGCGACGGACGAGCGCGACGACCTCCTGCGCCGGTACGCGGACATCGCGCTGGCCGCGTCCGGAGACGGCGACCTCGACGCGGCGGCCTCGGGGCTGCACCGGCTGCCGGCCGCCCTGCCCGGCCGTGGCCGGCTGGCGGCCGCGCTTCTCGGCGCCATGGTCCGCGAGCCCAAGCTGGACATGGCGCGGCTGCGCCGCTTGGAAAGCGTCCTCGCGGTGGCCGAGAGCGACCCGCCCGCCAGTCCGAAGTGGACCAGCACGCGCGCCGCCGCGCGGGCGGTGGCGTTGCTTGTCGCGGCGGCCGAGGACCGGGTCGCCGACCCCCGCGAGGCGATGGCCGAGCTGGAGAAGCTCGCCGCCGAAGCGGGTGCGGACGCACCGGCCGCGCCGCTTCTCGAGGCGGCGCGGCAAGGTCTCGCGTTCATGGCCGCCATGCACGAGGGCGACGAGTCGGCGCTCCGCCGGCTGCCGGAGCAGTTCGAACGCCTGCGGTCCATGGGTGGCATGGCGACGCACCCCCTCGCCCAGCGGCTGACCGACCTGGTGGCGGCGACCACCGAGTTGATGGCGGCCAACCAGCGCGGCGACGACCTGACCGAGCCGATGGGCCGCGTCCGGGAGGCGGCCGAGCACCTACCGCCCGACGATCCGGTGCGGGTGGCGGCGCTGGAGGCGCTTTCCATGGCCGCCGATCTGCGCGGCGTGCCATCGGGCGGACAGTCGACGGGACCGGGCGAGGCGGATCCGGTGCTGCGCCACACGCACGCCGCCGCGATGCTGCTCCGCGACGGCGAGGAGACCGACGTCGGCAAGATCGAGGCAGCCATCGTCTCGCTTCGCGAGGCGCTCCGCCTCAGCGGCCCGGACGACACACGCCGGCCGTTCCACCTGGCCGGCCTGGCGCTGGCGATCTTCCGGCGGACCGAGGTGACCAACTCGATCGCCGGGCTCGACGAGGCCGTCACGTTGCTGACGGAGGCACGCGAGCTGGCCGGTGGCCCGCACCATCCACAGTGGTCCTGGATAGGCGACATGCTCTCCGGCGTCCAGCAGCGGCTCGGCACCTCGGCACCGCCGCACCGCACCGGCCTCGACGCGATGCGCGGCCACGCGTTCCGGGTGATGTTGCAGTCGGACCTGGCGGCCGCGACGGTCGCGGCCGCCGACGCCGCCCGCTCGGCCGTCGACACCGCGCGCTGGTGCCTACAGGCCGGTGAGCCGGCCGACGCGATCACGGCCCTGGACGCCGGGCGCGGCCTCGCCCTCTTCGCCGCGACCGAGGTGGGCACGGTCGGCACACGGCTGCGGATGGCCGGACGGGCGGCACTGGCCGACCGCTGGGACGCCGCGGTGGCCTCCGGCGACCCCGACCAACTGCCCACAGTCCTTCGCCGCGACGCGCTCGCGGTCCTCACCGAGCAGGGCTCGCCGGCCGTGCTCGACCCGCCGGGCCTGGACGAGATCCGCGAAGCGCTGCACACCCTCGACGCCGACGCGCTCGTCTACCTGGTGCCGGGTCTGCCCGGCTGGGCGGTGATCGCGCCGGCCGATGGCCGGCCCGGCTACATCCCGCTGCCCAACCTCCAGCCCGACGGAGACCTGGACGTCGAGCGGTACCTGAACGCCGCCGCCCGCCGGGCCTCGCGCGGCGACCCCGACCGCGACATGGAAGCGGACGACGACGCCGACGACGCGTTCACCGACAGCCTCGACGCCTTGTGCCGCTGGGCCTGGCGCGCGGCGATGGGTCCGCTGGTCGAGCAGTACCTTCCCCGGCTCCCTCGGCGAGCTGACGGTCGCCCGCCGCGCGTGGTGCTGGTGCCCATGGGCAATCTCGCGCTCATCCCGTGGCAGGCGGCCCGCCACCCGGACGGCCGGTATGCCGTCGAGCTTGTCGCGATCTCGCAGGCGGTCTCGGCGCGGATGCTGTGCCACGCCGCCACGCTGGCGCCGGTGCCGCTCGCACCGACCGGCCTCATCGTCGGCGACCCGGACACCGGCGACCCGTCGCGCGACCTGCTCGCCGCGCGAGCCGAGGCACACGCGATCCGGCGTGCGTTCTACCCGGGAGCCCGCTACATCGGGCGCCGGCCCGACGGCAGCAAGAGCCCTTCGGGCTCGGGCGGGGCCGACGAGGTGCGAGCCTGGCTCACCGCGACCGGTCCGGCGGCCGGGGCGATGCTGCACCTGGCCTGCCACGGGTTCACGTCCGCCAGGGCCGGCACCGGATACCTGCTGCTGGCCGGCGGTGACCGCCTGGCCGCGGAGACGCTGGGCGCGGTGATGGCCCGAAACCCCGAGCGGGCCATCGGGCTCGTCGTGCTCGCGGCCTGCCGCACCGGGCGCACCATCAGCGGCTACGACGAGGCGTACAGCCTGGGCACCGCCTTCCTCGCCGCGGGCGTGCGTTCGGTGCTGTCCACCCAGTGGAGCGTGCCGGACCGGGCCACGTCCGTCCTGATGTTCATGTTCCACCACTACCTGATGGCCGGCCGGCGGCCGGTGTGGGCGGCGCTGCGGGAGGCCCAGCTGTGGATGCTCGACCCGCGCCGCCAGGTGCCCAGCGGCATGCCGGACGAGCTGCGCGCCGAGTTGACCGGCGCGGACCTGACCGCGGTGGCGGCCTGGGCCGGGTTTGTCCACTGGGGACGATGATGCGGACGGAGGATCTGTGGCCGAGGACATCGACGGTTTGCGTGCCAGGCTCGCGGGCATGCGCGGGCCGGCCCGCACGCACACCCTGCACGACCTGGCGCGGCTGCTGGCCGACCGGTACTGGCGCACCGGGCCGGGCAAGTCCGAGGCCCTGCCGGACCTCCAGGAGGCGACCGAGGCGCTCACCGAGGCGTACGGCTACTTCGAGCCCGGCGACGAGCTGAGGGGGATGGTCGCGGCGCAGCTTGGCTGGCTGCTCGCGGCGCGGCACACGGCGCACGGCGGCCTGGAGAGCGACCGGGAGACGGGGATCGAGCGACTCCTCGAAGGCCTCGCCTACCCGCGGCTGCCGCCCGCCATGGTGCCCATCGCCCGGCTCATGCTCGGCCAGCTGTACATGAGCCGGGTCACGGGCGGCTTCATCCAGGGGGCGATGACCCTGGCGGTGCGGCCGGGCAAGGGCAGCCGCAAGCAGGCCGACGACGCCCGCCGCGCGGCCGAGTGCTTCCGGCAGGTGCTGGCCGAGTCGAGCCTCGGGCCGCAGATCACCGCCGCCGCCGAGGCGATGCTCACGCTGGCCGAGGCGCTCGCGAGCATGTTCGGCGGCGTCCCCGGCTTCGACCCCGGAACGGTGACCCGAGCGGCCCAGGCCCTTCAGCGGCTGCGCAAACAGAGCGGCGGGCCGCTGCTCTCCATGGGCAGCCGGATGGCCGGCATGGACCCACTGGACCGCCCGGTCGTCGTGATGGACGGCCCGGCCACGACACCGGCCGCGCCACGCCCCCGTCCCGCCGCTCCGGTCACCGACACCGAGGCGCTCCGGCAGGCACTGCGGGAGCGGCTGGGCGCGGACGCCGAACCCTGCGCGGCGGCGGGTGCCCTGCTGGCCGACGGCGCGCCACCGACCGATGTGGACACTGCCGACGAGCTTGTCGCGTTGGCCACCACCGTCGTGCACGCCGGCCCGGCCGTGGCCACCGACCACCTCCTGCTCGCGGTAGCGCTGATGCTGCGCGGCCGCGCCGACGACGGCCCTGGCGCGGCCGCCGATGCCGACGCCGCCCTCGACAGCGTCCGCGCCGCCACCGCGGATGTCCGGTCGCTGCCGGCGCCGGCCTTCACCCTGCTGCTGCGGCTGAGCATCTACCTCGCCCACCGGGACACCGCCGGCATTTTCCGACGTACCCTCGCCGAGATCGCCTCCGCGCTGCGGAGGGTTGGCGCCGACGCGCTCGCCTGCCCCCAGCCGTCCGGGATGGTACTGCTGCACGCCGCGAGCGGTCGGGTGTCGCTCGGTACCGAGCGCAGCCTGCCGCGCCGCACACTCGTCGTCGGTGACCGGCCACCGGCCGCCGGGATCGCGATCGTCTCCACCATCGCCAGCCACGCCCAACTGCTCGACCTGGCAACGCGCCAGCGGCGGCCGGTCACCGAGGAGCCGGTGTTCGTGGTCGACCCGCGCGCTGACCGCGAGCGGGCCACCGCGGAGGTGGAGCCGCTGAAGCGTTGCTATCCCCGCGCCGAGGTCCTCACCGGAGGCACCGCGTCCGCCGTGCTCGCCCGCCGCGGCGCGGCACTGCTGCACCTGGCCTGCGCGGAAGGTCCGGACGGGGCGCTGCGGCTCGCGGGCGGCACCGAGCTGCGCGCCGAGGCGATCGCCGCCGCTGGCCGCTGCCGTCCCGGTGGCGGGCTTGTCGTGCTGCCGGCGACCGGCGCCGCGTTTCCGGCATTGGCCGACGCCTTCCTGGCCACCGGCTGCGCCGGCGTGATCGGCTGGCTGCGCCCGGTGTCGCCGCGAGTGGCGTCCACTGTGTACCTCGCCCTGCACACCCGGCTCGCCCGGCAGCCACAGGAGCCCGCCGCCGTCGTGCACGCGGTGCGCCGCTGGCTGCGCGACCCGGATCGCAAACCGCTGCCGGGCTTCACCGCGCATCTCACCGGGATCGACACCCGCGACGTCGCCAGCGCCCTGGCGCACCGCGGCATCTGAACCCCGTTTCCCACCCCTCGCGGCAGGCCCGCGGACCACCAGATCCTTGGCATCCAACGGTCCTCGACTTTGGCGGTTTGGCTGGCTTGAGGCCCGGCCAAGCAAGGCTCCGCAAACCCCGATGCCCACCGCGCGCGGTGATCGTTAGCCCGCAAACCGCATTCTCGCCCGCGTGTCACACAGGTTTCGGGCTAACGATCACCACGCCTTCCACATGCTGACCCGATGGTCCCGTCCCGTGGGAGCTCCGGGAATGCGACGGCTGGCCGGCATGATCGTTAGCCCGATTAGGGCGTTGTCTTCGGTGTGTCACGCCCATTTTAGGCGAACGATCATGGCGCCGCCCACATGCTGAGCCACCGCCGCAACCAGTGGGAAGGGTGGGCCGGCACGGCGAACACCGCAACCACCCACCAAGAAACCAAACAAGCCGGGGACGGCCCGGCCGGAGCCCGAGGCCCCGCCGGAGGCGCCGAAGTAACCGCGACCAACAGCGGACGGGTAAGGCCGCGGGAGCAACGGAGGGTGACCACCGCGGACGTCGCGGTAGCTCAAATCTCCATTAGTCCAATCCACTATGGACGAACTGCCCGCGGTTCGGGGCCGTGCCTGACGAAGCGACCTCGACCCGAAAGCTCCATGGGTCAGCGCCGGGCCGGCACCTCGGTGACGACCGGGAGGGTGAGCGTGGACCAGTCGTACCCGCCGGCGCCGTCCACCTCGTCGTCGCGGTCGACGATGATCCGGCCGAGCCGGTCGAGTAGGCCGTGCAGCGCCATCGGTCCCCGGCGCGCCGGCCGGGCCTCGCCCAGCGGCGGCAGGTCGAACGGCGCCGAGCCGAACTGCTCTTCGGCGACCAGCAGCTTGAGCACGTCGCGGACGCTGCGGCCGGGCTCCGGCGGCTGGCTCTTGGGCAGCTCGACGCGCACCGTGCGCCCGCCGCGGGCCCATGCGGTGGCCCCGGGGTCGACGAAATCGCCGGAGTACAGCGCCGCGTGTACCCGGTAGCCGCTCGTCAGGTCGAGCAGCACGCAGAACAGGCGGCGCGTGTGCCTGTTGTGCAGGCGGATGAAGATCCTCGGCGGCACCCACGTGGTGCCCTCCCGCGTGTACCGCAGCCGGATCTCGCCGTTTTCGGCGACGAGCGACTCGGCGGTGTCGCTGGGTAGGCGACCCGGGACCGCCGGGACGATCTCCAGCGTGACAAGGCCGGCCAGCCTCGACGTCGGGTTGTCCAGGGCGTGGATCTGCCGCCATCGGGCGATGTGCTCCAGCTGCCGCACCACAGCCGAGGCCGCGCCGGTGAGCTGCCCGCCGATCACCGCGCCGTCCGGTCCTTCGACCCAGGCGGCGTGGCGGCGGGTGGCTACCCGTAACTCGGGTGTCGCACCCCCGTCGACCACGTGTACGTGCGGGGACGGGCAGCCGCCAGGGCCGGCGGTGCGCAGCGCCGCGAGGACCCGCTCGGCCGCGGCCGGGTCGTCGCCGGGCCGCCCGCCGACCGCGACCGCCGTGGGCGGCAGCGGCACCCGGGAGAGCACGACCTGGTATTGCCTTTCCTGGTCGGGCGACCAGCCGATCGGCTCCACCAGGCTGCGCTCGGTCAGGACGCTGACTACCCGGGCCTCGCGCGGCGGCCGCACGCCCGACTCGGCCACCCGCAGCACGTCGGCGCCCGTGGGCACCGCCGGCAGGCCGTGGCAGGAGCCGGCATCCAGCTCCCAGCCGGACCGGGTGTACCGGATCAGCATCCCGGTGCCGGGCGGCGCGATCACGCCGCCGAGGAACGGCTGGTCGGCCGGCCCCGGGGCCTCCGGGTGGAGCTGTGGCACCTGGCAGGTGGCCCGCAGCTCGACGTCGGTCCGTGCGGCGATCAACAGCTGGCGGTAGGTCGCCGCGCCGCCGAGGCGGCCGAGCGCCCGCAGCAACGACCAGCTGAACAGCCCGCGCCGGGCGCCCTCCAGCCGCCGCTCCTGCGCCACCTCGAACCGCCGCGCGGCCGCGAGCGCCACATGCTCCACTTCGGACCGGCCGACCGCGGACGCCGGGCGCCCACCCAGCTCGGGCAGCAGGACCTCCGGCAGCTCGGCGGCAGGCACGCCGGGCACCCAGCGCACGCCCACGTCCGGCGCCCGGCTTTCCAGGTCGAGGCGGGTGGCGCCGGCGCTGTGGCAGCTGTCCAGCACGACCGCGACGTGCGCGCGGCGCTCCGCCACCTCGTCGAGCAGCACCGACAGCTCCTTGTCGAGCAGGTCGGGTACACCTGGCGTGCGGCTGTCGGCGCACACGAGGGTCTGCATGAGCGGGCCGCTCTCGATGTGCCGAAACCGTCGTGGCACCGGCATCTCCGAGCCGTGGCCACAGAACCAGAACAGGGCGGTGTCACCCTGGCGGGCCTGGCCGAGGTGCCGCCGGATCCCGTCGATCACCGCGGCCCGGGTCGCCGCCTCGTCGTGCAGCTCCCGCAAACGCAACGTTGTGCCCGGGACCATCCGGCTGCGGAGGAACGCGGCGGCGGCCACGACGTCGTTGCGGCAGCCTCGGAGCGCCGGCACACCCGCCGCCTGGTATGTGTCCACACCCACCAGCAAGGCGTACACCGCGGTCAACGCGCACCATCCTTCTGAAAGCGATGGCTGAAGACTGCCGTGGGACCGCGGCGCGAACGAGTCGGCGAAGCGCCCGTCTTTCCGGACCGAAGAGGCCTGGCATACCGGCGACCGGATCAGCTGAGGCCGCGGCGGATGCGCCAGAAGGCGAACCCGGCCAGGAGACCACCCAGCAGCAGGTAGGTGCCGAACTCCAGCCACTGGAACGTCCAGTACCGGCTGGCTGGCTGGTACTTGACGGTGAAGTGCAGGTTCTTCTGGGCTACACAGGCCATGTCACGGCGGATGTCGCCCTTGAAGCAATCGTTGATCTGGCCGCGGGCGACCTGCTTGCCGTCAGCGTCGAGAAGGGGCACGCGGCCGGAGAGCATCCAGGAGCCGGGGACCGCGTTTCCGTACCCGCTGATGCTGATGCCGTCGGTGCCGGCGCTGAACTCGGAGACCTTCGTGTCGGCCGTGAAGGCGACGGTCTCGGTCACCGGCGGCCGCAGGTGCGGGCGGATGGTGGTAGGCACCAGGATCTGTAGCGCGGCGAACACAGCGAGCGTGATGGCCATCGCCGGGATCGTGCGGCGGGTCAGCAACCCGATGACGATGCCGGCGGTGACGGCGAACGCGGCGTAGGCCAGCGGCACGATGTTGCGCGTCGGGAAGAGCAGCGGGTCGAAGCGGCCGCCGATCAGCTTGTCGTACGGGCTGGCCGCCCAGGTGAGCAGCAGGCTGAGCGCGCCGGCCAGCGCGATGCCGGCGAGCGCGACGAACCCGAGCTTGACCGCCAGCCACCGGGTGCGGGTGACGCTCTGGTTCCACACCAGACGGTGGGTGCCGGTCTCGACCTCGCGGGCGACCAGCGGTGCGCCCCAGAACGCGCCGATGATCGCTGGCACCAGCACGACGAGGAAGCCGGACAGCAGCAGCGTCTCGAAATAGGCGTCTTCCATCACCTCGCGGGCACTGCTGAGGGAGCAGGACGCGACGCAGTCGGTGACGTTGGCGTCGTAGGTACTCCGGATCCGCAAGCCGAGAGCCACCAGGAAGATCGTGAGCGCGGCGAGGGCGGCGAGCGCGATCAGCGCCTGGCCGCGAAACTGGCGCCAGGTGAGCCAGATCATCGTTGTGCCTCCAAAGGCTGTGCGGCGTAGCCGCGGACGGGGGCGCCGGCCGCGACGGTCGCGGCCCGGGTCAGGTAGGCGAGGACCATGTCCTCGAGGTCGATGCGCTCGAAGCTCGCCTCGGGAACGAGCTGGGCGAGCATGCCCGTCGTGTCCTTGACGACCAGCGTGCTCTGGCGGGCGGTGTGCTCGGCGTGGACGATCTCGATGCCCGGCGGCAGGGCGTCGAGCTCGCCACGGGCCGCGATCACCCGCTTGTGCATTTCCAGCAGGTCTTCGACGTCGCCGGCGAGCTGGACCCGCGAGCCGGCCAGCACGACGAGGTGGTCGCACACCCGCTCGACGTCACCGAGCAGGTGTGAGGAGAGGATGACGCTGACCTCGAGCTCGGCCACGAACTCCATCAGGCTCTGTAGGAACGCCCGGCGGGCCAGCGGGTCGAGCGCGGAGACCGGCTCGTCGAAGATCAGCAGCTGCGGCCGCTTGGCCGCGGCGAGCGTCAGGGCCAGCTGGGCGCGCTGGCCGCCGGAGAGGCGGCCGGCCTTCTGCGTCGGGTCGAGGCCGACCTGCTCGATGCGCTGGCGGGCGAGCGTGGCGTCCCACTTCGGGTTGAGCCGGGCCCCGAGCCGCAGGTGGTCGGCCACCGACAGGCCCGCGTAGACCGGTGTGTCCTGCGCGACGAAGCCGACCCTCGCCAGCTGCGCCGCGCTCGCCGCGGGCTGCGCGCCGAGCACCTCGATCGTGCCCGCGGTCGGCCTGATGGTGCCGGCGGTCAGGTTGAGCAGGGTGGACTTGCCCGCCCCGTTAGGCCCGACGAGGCCGACGATCCGCCCGGCGGGAATGGTGATCGTCGCCTCCGTCAGCGCGGCGCGCCGGCCGTATCGCTTGGTCAGGCCGTCGGAACGCAGGACCGGTGTCATCGGGTCACCTCTGTGGCCTCTCGAAAGGTCGTCATGAACAGGGCCTCGATGCTGTCCGCGTCGAGGCCCGCGGCACGTGCCTTGGCCAGCCAGGCACGCAGCTCCACGCGGAGCGGCTCGTGCGCGGCCAGCGACTCGCCGGCGAGCGACTGGGTCACGAACGTCCCCACCCCGGGGCGGGGCGTGACAAGGCCGAGGTGCTCCAGCTCGCGGTAGGCCTTGAGGACGGTGTTGGGGTTGATCGCGAGCTTTGACACGACCTCCTTGACCGTCGGCAGCTGGTCGCCCACCGACAGCAGGCCGAGCCGCAGCGCCCGCTGGACCTGCTGGACCAGCTGCTGGTACGGCGAGACCCCGGAACGGAGGTCCAGATGGAAGTCGATCACGGCTACTCACTTTAACTAGGGTACTAGCACTATAGAACTATGGACCGCTCACCCGTCAAGGACGGGGTCGGCCGAAGTGCCCGTCCCGCGTACCCGTGCGGGTCTAGGTTGGTGAAATGCCTTCGCATCAGGCCTTTTCGCGGGGCTTCTTCCGTGACCGGGACCTGGACTACATGACCCGGGTGCTCCTTGGCCGAGCGGCGTACGGCGGCAGTGAAGTCGGCGATGTGCTCGCCACGATCGACCGGATCGAGGGGCGGGTCGACTGGCGGCGCGAGTGGACGCGGACCGCCCGCCGCGCCCGCGTGTCGGCCGAAAGCCAGCGGTCGCGCGGCGACGTCGTCGGCGCCGGACGGGCCTACCTGCGCGCCGCCACCTACTGGGCTTGCGTCGCCGAGGCGTACACGGAGGGAGACGACCACGAGGGGCTGCTCGGCGCGTTCCACGCGCACCGGGCCTGCTGGGACGCGTTCGTCGACTCCTTCGGTGGCGCCCACGTGCGCGTCGACGTGCCGTACGAGGACACGACCCTGCCCGGCTACCTGCTGCGTCCCGACGCCACCGGCATCCCGCGGCCGACGCTCGTACTCACCAACGGCAGTGACGGCGCGCTGAGCGGGCTGTGGAGCGGCGGCGCCGCCGGTGCGCTCGCCCGCGGGTGGAACGCGTTCGTGTACGACGGGCCGGGGCAGCAGTCGATGCTGTTGGACCGCGGCGTGCCCTTCCGGCCGGACTGGGAGGCCGTGCTCACGCCGGTCGTCGACGCGCTCGTGGCGCGGCCGGACGTCGACGGCGAACGCCTCGTCGCGTCCGGCATCAGCCAGGGTGGCTACTGGGTGCCGCGGGCGCTGGCGTACGAGCACCGGTTCGTCGCGGCGGTCGCCGACCCGGGCGTCGTGGACGTGTCGACGCGGTGGATGCACGCGGTCGGCGTGAGCATGCGCGGCATGCTCGACCGGGGCGAGCGGGAGGCGTTCAACCGGGACATGCGCATCGCCACGCTGCTGCCGGGGCTACGCCGCGCGCTGGCGTACCGCAGCCGCGCGTACCGCTCGCGGGACGACTGGTTCGACCTCTTCCGCGAGGTGCGCACGTACGCGCTGGACGACGAGACGGTCAGCCGGATCGCGACGCCGCTGCTGGTGACCAACCCCGAGGGCGAGCAGTTCTGGCCCGGGCAGCCGGAGCGGTTGGCCGCGCTGCTCGGTGACCGGGCCCAGCTCGTCGACTTCACGGCGGCGGAGGGGGCCAGCCTCCACTGCCAGCCGCTCGCCCGCCAGCTCACCGACGAGCGCGTCTTCGGCTGGCTGAGCGCTCAGTTACCGGGCGCGGCCCCGGGATCCGAAGCTCCCCAGGGCCGCGCGTCCGGTGTTTCAGGTCAGGCCTCGCAGGGCTGACCCTCCACATTGGCCTTCGACTCGGCGATTACCACGTCGGTCAGCAGGGTGTCCAGGAAGACGGCTCGCCGCACGACCGTGCCCCCGCTCGTCTGGGTGCTGTTGAGCTGGAGCGAACCCACCACCAGCGGGATCGTCAGCGGTGCGGTGCCCACGGCTACCGGTAGGCCGTTGATCTTCAGGCTGGCGATGGACGAGGCACCGGCCAGCGCCGGCTTCAGGCCACCCGGCCCGTCCACGCAGGTCGCCGACGCCGACGACCGGACCACACCGAGCTCGATGACCACCAGGCCGGCGATGATTTTCGTGGAGTCGACCTGGGCCGTCGCGGCGCCACTGTCGCCCACCGCGGGCGGCGCGCTGTTCAGGATGTCCGGGGTCTGGTCGGTGCGGGCGTCCAGCCGGCTGGTCTGGACGCTGACGATGCCCGCGCCGAGGCTCGACTGGGCGACCGTCGCGACGTCGTCGGCGCAGGGCACGTCGGCCGGGTTGGCCTGGGCCGCCTTCAGACCCGCGATCTTCACCGCGGTCGCCTGGCAGGAGAACGAGCCATCCCGCTCGTCGTCCAGGATCCGGCCCTGGCCGACACCGTCGACGATGGCGGCGCCGGTAGGTGCCGAGAGGTGCACCGCGAACGTCTCGTCCGGCTCGTTCACCGCGTCGTCGTTGATCGGCACGGAGACCTGTTTGGTCGTCTCGCCCAGGGCGAAGCCGAGCGTGCCGTTTACCGCCGTGTAGTCGCCGGGCGCCGTCGCGGTGCCGTTGGCGGTGGCAAACTTGACGGTCACCGGGTTGTCGGTCGGCCCTGTGCGGGCGACGGTGAAGACCGCCTGGCCGCCCGTCTCGGAAACCTCGACATCGTCGATCCTCAGACCGGGTACCCCGACGGTGAGCTTCTGGACGAACCCGCGGCTCTTACCGTCGACCAGAAAGTCCACAGTGCACTCGTGCGTACCGGCCGGGACGGTGCCGGCGAGCGCGACGTGCTCGGCGAACGTCGCGTCGCCGCCACTCGTGACGGTGCGGTTGGCGGGGGAGAAGGTCACGGAGACGCCGGCGGGGCAGGAGACCACCTTCGGCGTGACGGTGACCTTGATTGCCCTGATACCGGCGAGGACGGCGTCGGCGACCTTGTCACGGGCGACATCGGCGAGCAGCACCCCGCCGGTCGCGGCGGTGAGGTTGCTGAACTGGCCGGCGCCGTCCAGCGCGCCCAGGTCCACCGCGACGAGCCGGATGCCGGCCGCCTGGAGGGCTGCCGAGGTGTCGGCGAGGGAGTGGCCCCCGCTGGGGTCGTGTGACGGGGCGTCCCCGATGAGGACCACGACGCGGGTGCTGTCCGGCCGGAACGTGACGGCGCCGGTGGCCAGCTTGTAGAGCGCGTTGAAGTTGGCCTCGGGCAGGTCGCCTCCACCGACGGCCACCCACTGGTTGATGCCCGCGCGCACCGCCGCGTGGTCGTCGGTCAGTGCCTGGTTGACCCGGAACGGAACGGCGTCTGTGACGTCCTTGTACTCGGCGACCGCGAACTGGGCGGTCGGCTGGGCGGCACTCAGCTGGGCGAGGATGTCGGCGGCGTTGGTGCGGACGTTCGTGATAGCGGGCGGGAACCTGGAAGGCGTCGGATCACTATGGAGAGTGAAGCAGGCGCTACTTTGTGCCAGCAGTCTTGACTAGCGATCAATGGTCTTGTACGCAGCGCCTCGCCGTGTCGGATTGCCGACGGCTGCGAGCGTGCGCCCGGCCATTCGGGCGACCCAAAGGGGGTGGACGTTTCCGCGCGCCGGCTGGCCGTCCGGCGAGTGGACTTACTGGTATGGATCGGTGATCTCGCGCAGCTGGGTCAGGATGCCGCGCAGCTGGCTCATCCGCCGCGCGCCAAGATGCGCGACCCACTCCGCCTCGACCTCGGCGACGGCGGCCGCCGCCAGCGGGATGGCCTTGGCGCCGCGCGGGGCCACCCGGACCAGGCGCGCGCGGGCGTCGGTGGGATCCGGGACGCGCTCGACGTAGCCCGCGCGCTCGAGCTGGTCGACGAGAAAGCCGGCCGACTGCTTGGTGATCTGCGCCTGCTCGGCCAGCTCGGTCAGCCGGCTGCCCTCGGGCGCGATGCGCTGGAAGACGCGCGCCTGCGCCGGCGTGAAGTCGTCGAACCCGGCCGCGGCCAGGGCCTCGAAGACGCGCGCCTCCATGGCTCGATAGGGGATGTAGAGCAGCAGGCCGACGTTGAGGGACAGGTCAGGCACGGGTCGGCCTCCCTTGACAGCTCGCCGTGTGCTTGACACATGGTCAGAGTATCTGATTAAAGTAGTCAGAGATTCTTACTAAATCTCTGCGCTGGAGGGTCGCCATGGACAGCGAGGAGAGCTGGCGGGTGATCGCCGGGCAGCGGCGGGCGCTCGCCGACCTGCTGGAGGGCCTGTCGCCGGACGAGTGGGAGCGGCCGTCGCTCTGCGCCGGCTGGCGGGTCCGCGACGTCGCCGCACACATCGCGATGGCGCCTCAGGTGCTGAGCGTCCGCACGATGGCGGTGGAGGCGCTGCGGGCGGGCGGCCGCTTCCACCGGCTCAACCACGATGTCGCCGTGCGGCACGCCGAGAGCCGGCCGACCGGACGCCTGGTCGCCGAGCTGCGCGAGCACGCCGACTCCCGCCGGCTGCCGGTCGTCACCAGCTACCGCAACATCCTGTTCGACATCCTCGTCCACGGTCAGGACATCGCGGTGCCGCTCGGTCGCGCCCACCCGATGCCGCTGGCCGCCGCGAGCGCCGGCGCATCCCGCGTGTGGTCGATGGGCTGGCCGTTCTGGGCTCGCCGGCGGCTGCGTGGCGTGCGGCTGGTCGCCACCGACGTCGAGTGGTCCGCCGGGGCGGGGGCCGAGGTGGACGGTCCGATCGGCGCACTGCTCCTGCTGCTCACCGGCCGCGTCAGCACCGCCCTGCCACACCTGACCGGCCCCGGCGTGCCCACTCTCGCGCGTGCCGCCGCCTAGCGATGGTCACCTCGACATCGTCAACTTAGGGTTGACGATGTGCTCGCGTCAACTTAGGGTTGACGGCATGACGACGCCAACCATCAAGCTCGACGAGCTCATCGCCGCGATCAAAAACGTGCACAGCGAGCCTCTGGAGCAGCTCACCGACGCGGTCCTCGCCGCCGAGCACCTCGGCGAGGTCGCCGACCACCTGATCGGTCACTTCGTCGACCAGGCCCGCCGCTCGGGCGCCTCGTGGACCGACATCGGCAAGAGCATGGGGGTCACCAAGCAGGCGGCACAGAAGCGGTTCGTGGCAAAGGGCGAGCCGTTCACCATCGACCCGGACGAGAGCTTCCGCCGGTTCACGCCCCGCGGCCGCGTTGTCGTCCTCGAGTCGCAGGAGGCGGCCCGGTCCGCGGCCAACCCCACCATCGGACCGGCACACATCGTGCTCGGCCTGCTGACCGAGCCGGAGGCGTTGGCGGCCAAGGCGATCGTTGCCCAAGGTGTACCCCTGGATCGGGTCCGGGAGGCGGCGACCGCGGCCCTGCCGGCGGGCGGCGACCCGGTCGAAGGCCCGATCCCCTACGACAGCGAGGGCAAGAAGGTCATGGAGCTGACCTTCCGGGAGGCGCTGCGGCTGGGGCACAACTACATCGGCACCGAGCACCTGCTGCTGGCACTGCTGGAGCACGAAAACGGCAGCGGTGTGCTTTCCGACCTCGGCGTCGGCAAGGACGCGGCGGAGCAGGAGATCGCCACGCTGCTGGACGCGTCCCGGCGTGGGCAGGGATAGACGCAGCTACGCCCCCGTCCGAGGGCGGCGTCGTCCGGGCCGTGCAGCGGCACGCGTTCTGCGAGGATGCCGGGATGGCCTACGACGAAGATCTTGCCAATCGGGTCCGCGAGCTTGTCGGGCGGGAGCCGGTGGTGGAGAAGCGCATGTTCGGCGGGCTTGCCTTTCTCGCGCGCGGCAACATGGCGGTCGTCGTGCGGGGCAAGGGCGGGCTGATGGTGCGCGTCGACCCGGCTGAGTCCGGCGACCTCCAGGCCCGGCCGGGTGTCGACGCGATGGTGATGCGTGATCGCGAGCTGGCCGGCTGGCTCGTGGTGGAGCCGGCGCGGCTGGCGCTGGACGCCGACCTCAAGGAGTGGGTGGACCGGGGCTTCGCCTACGCGAAGACCCTCCCCGCGAAATGACCCCCGAAGCCCACGCGACGAGCCGCGAAGCCCACGTAACGAGCCCTGGAGCCCGCGAAACCAGCCGCGGCGTCCACGGCAACACGCCGACCGCCAGCAGCAGCGACAGCATGGGGAGCGCCCACCACCAGGGGATGCCGGCGGGAGGCGGGTCTCGCGGGGCGGCGACCCACGGCCGGGCTGTCTTCGACCAGGCCAGAAACGCGTCGCCGATGGGGAGCAGGCCGAGCGCGTACCGTTTGGTGCGCGGCGTGTCGATCGGCGCGCCGGCCACCTCGCCGTAGTTGGCCAGCGCGCCGGCGAGCCGGGCGTCGCCGTGCACCTGGGCGGCGCCGATCGTGACGACGGTCGCGGAGAGGCTGACGCCGAGCGGCAGCGGTCCCGAGTCGACGTCGCCGGGGCCGTCCATGCCCTTCGGGTACTCCCGCACGGCCGGCCCGAGGCCGAGCGGCCGCACCACGTACCGGTCGCGGAAGCGCAGGTACTGCTCGGCCGCGAAGGCCGGGTCGATCTCCACCAGAAAGCGGTGGATCACGCTCTGCGAGGTCCCTCGGGCCACCTCCTGAGGCTCGCCGGTCGCCGGGTCGACGCGGTGCGGCATCAGGCCGGTACGCGGATCGAGGCGCTCGCGCACGCCGGCGAGCCAGCGCGACACCGTGCCGGCGAAGCGGGGTGGCAGCAGCGTGTCGTGCAGCCGCAGTGACGCGACCGCCACGGTGGAGTCGACCGGCCAGGCCTGTGCCGGGTAGGCGGTCAGGTACGGCGAAGCCGCACCGTCGAACGCGGCACCCAGCGCGGCCGAGTCGTCGGCGAAGCGGCGCAGCTCAGCGGGATCGCGGTCCAGCGTGATCAGTCCGCCGCGCAGCCAGTTGGTCCAGCCGCGGTAGAAGACGCCGTACTCCGGCGTGAGGCCAGGGCTGAACGGCTCGCGGCCGGCCGGCGACTCCAGCCGGGCCAGCGCCCAGCGCGCCTCCCGTGCCGCCTCCGCCCGCCCGCCGGCCGGGCCGCGGTGGCCGAGTTCGACCCAGCTCAGCCCGTACAGCACGTGCGCGAAGTAGTACCCCTCGGGAAACAGCTCCTGCGCCCGCTCGCCCGCGCCACCAGCCAGCTCCGCGCGGAGGAACGCCAGCTGGCGGCGTACCCCGAATGGCTCGTCGGACGTGCCGGCCGTGACCGGCACGACGAGCCGGGCCACGCCGACCAGCGCGGCCAGGCTGACCACGACGGCGGCCAGCCGGCGCGACAACCGCCACATGTCAGCGGGGCGTGCTGAACGTGCTCAGGAACTTGTCGCGGAACGTGTCCATCCGCCAGACCGGTGCCTTCGGGGCGGGCTGGAGGCCCTCGCTCCAGCGCCAGCCCGCGATCCGGTCCAGCACCGCCTGGTCGCGGGTGACGATCGTGATGGGAACGTCGCGGGTGGCGCCGCCGCCGGTGAGCAGCGGTGCCGGCTGGTGGTCGCCGAGGAAGATCAGCACCAGGTTGTCGTTGCCGTAGCGTTCGACCCACTGGGTGAGCGCGGTGAGCGAGTACTCGAGGGACTGGCCGTAGGCGGCGCGGGTGCGGTCGGTGTCGCCCCACACCTTGTCCGAGGGTTCGGCGGCGTCGTGGATGGGGCCGTAGACCGAGCCGTCGCCGACGTCGTTCCAGTCGATCATGTGGGGCAGCGGCGCCCACGGCGCGTGGCTCGAGGTGAGCGGCATCTCGGCGAACAGCGGCCCGCGCTCGGCCCGGCCGTACTCCAGCCGCTGGAACGCCGAGAGCGTGTACTGGTCGGGCATCGTCGCCAGGGCGAACGGCGGCCCCTGGTAGCCGACGTTCTTGGCGTCGTAGACCTGGTCGTACCCGTAGAAGCGCCCCTCCGGCCAGGCCTGCGTGACGCCCGGCATCATGCCGACCGTGCGCCAGTCGGCCCGCCGGAAGGCGCTGCTGAGCGTGAGGCGGTCGCTGGAGACCAGCGAGCGGTACCGCTTTTGGTTGTTGATCCAGAGGCCGGAGTTGAGCGTCGCGTGCGCCAGCCAGCTGCCCCCGCCCGCCGTCGACGAGGTGAGGAACGCGCTGCGCGAGTCGAAGCCGGCAGCGGTGAGGCGGCGGGCGCCGTCGGCGAGCACCGCGTCGACCCTCGGCGCGTACAGCGGGTCCTCGATCGCGTCGCGGCCGTAGCTCTCGATGAACGTGAGCAGCACGTCCTTGCCGCGCAGCGCGGTCAGCAGCTGGTCGCCGGGCGTGTTCCGGAACGCGTCGACCGCCGCCTCCGCCTCGAAGGCCTCCTGGTCGCGCAGGCTCGCCCGGATCTGGGCCGCGTGTCCGCGCATGAGGCCGGCGGTGTCGCTGGCGGCGACCGGCGCGTCGGAGACCACGTGCGCGCCCAGCGCGGCGCAGACGAACCACGCGAGAGCCAGCGCGGCGGCGGTGCGCGTGGCGGTCTGCCGGTGCGTCACCACCTGGCGGGTCGCCCGCAGCACCGACAGGATCATCAGCACGACCACGGCGATGACCAGGAGCACCGCACCGACGACCGCGGCGATCGCGCCGGCCTTGCCGATCGCCTGGGTGAGGAAGACCACCGCGGGGTCGAAGAGGCTGACGTCGAAGATCGGGTCGAAGGGCCGGTCGAGCACCGAGTAGAAGCCGATGTCGACGACCTTCAGGATCGTGACGAGGCCGAGGCCCGCGCCGCCGGCGACCGCCACCACCCGGCGCGGCCGGGGCGGCAGGGCGAGCAGCACCGCCACGCCGAGTACGGCCTCGACCGGGATCCGGAGGAACGTCCACGGGCTGACCTTGGCCAGCTCGTTCGGGAGCAGGAGCGCACCCACCACCAGTAGCCAGGCCAGCACGGTGACGGCATGCCTCACGACCCGGCGCGTGCGGGCGAGCCTCGGCGGCCTGCTGGGCTCCCGCACCGGTGCCGGCGCGGTCGAGGCGGGCTCTACCTGGGCCGTCAACGTCCGCATGACAACTAGAACGGCCGTTTGACGGGAACAGTTCAGCGCCTCTCCGCGCCGCGAGACGCTTCCGGTAAATTTACGGAACAGTCTGATCGGGGAGGTATCCGTGAGCACCGATGACCTCGACGGCGTGCACCCGGCCTGGCTGCCGCCGGAGGCGTTCCGGGCGATAGCCGCGCGCCAGGTGCGGGTGGCGGGCACCGGCCCGCTGGTCGAGACGGTGCGGGCGGAGGTGACCCGCGCCGGAGCCACCATCGCGGAGGACGCGGAGCTGGTCCTCGGCTTTGCCGGCGAGGTGGGCTCGCTGGGTGACGAGGGGTTCGCCCTCTCCCGGCGCGATGGCGTGACCACGGTGCTGGCCGACGCGCCGGCCGGCCTGCTCTACGGCTTCTTCCACGTCGTGCGGCTGGGCGAGGCGGCGTTCACCGGCGACCGGCCCGTGGAGCGGCATGTGCCGGCGATGCGGCGACGGATGCTCGACCACTGGGACCACGTCGACGTGCACCCGGTGATGGGCCAGGTGGAGCGCGGCTACTCGGGCGGCTCGATCTTCTGGCGGGCCGGCGCGGCGCGTGACCTGGCCCGGGTGCGGGCCTACGCGCGACTGCTGGCCGCTGTCGGAATCAACGCCATCTCCGTCAACAACGTCAACGTCCACGCGACCGAGGCGAAGCTGCTCACCGAGCGCCTCGGTGACGTCGCGGCGATCGCCGACGTGCTGCGGCCGTACGGGATCCGGGTGCACCTCTCGGTCAACTTCGCCGCACCGGTCATCCTCGGCGGGCTGCCCACCGCCGACCCGCTCGACGAGGGTGTGCGCGCCTGGTGGGCGGAGGCCACCCGCCGGGTGTACGAGGCGATCCCCGACTTCGGCGGCTACGTCGTCAAGGCCGACTCCGAGGGCCAGCCCGGCCCGTTCGGGTACGGGCGCAGCCACGGGGACGGCGCGAACGCCCTCGCTGACGCCCTGGCGCCCTTCGGCGGCGTCGTGCACTGGCGAGCGTTCGTCTACAACCATCGGCAGGACTGGCGAGACCGCTCCACCGACCGGGCACGCGCCGCGTACGACCACTTCGCGCCGCTCGACGGCCAGTTCCGCGACAACGCGATCCTCCAGGTCAAGTACGGCCCGATCGACTTCCAGACCCGCGAGCCCATATCGCCGGTCATCGCCGCGATGCCCGCCACCGCCGTGGCGGTCGAGCTTCAGGTCACGCAGGAGTACACCGGACAGCAGCGGCACGCGTGCTACCTCGGTCCGATGTGGAGCGCGATACTCGGCTTCCCGCTGACCGAGGCGGCGGATGTCGCCGGGCTCGCCAAGGAGGTCGTCGCGGTCTCGAATGTCGGCGACGATCCATTTTGGACCGGTCACCCGCTCGCACAGGCAAACCTGTACGCCTTCGGCCGCCTCGCCTGGGATCCGGCGCTCGACCCGGTGTCCATCCTGGACGAATGGATCGACGTGACGCTCGGGACGGAGGTCGACCGGGAGGCGCTGCACGCGATCCTCGACGACTCCTGGCGTACCTACGAGTCGTACACGGCGCCGCTGGGCGTCGGGTTCATGGTGCGGCCGGGTCACCACTACGGCCCGGACGTCGACGGATACGAGTACACGCCCTGGGGCACGTACCACTTCGCCGATCGCGACGGCGTGGGCGTCGACCGCACCCGGGCGACCGGCACCGGCTTCACCGGGCAGTACCCCGAGCCGTGGTCGGACGTGTACGAGTCGCTGGAGCGGTGCCCCGACGAGCTGCTGCTCTTCTTCCACCACGTGCCGTACGGGCACGTGCTGCGGAACGGCTCGACGGTGATCCAGCACATCTACGACACGCACTTCGCCGGGGCCGAGCGGACCGTCGAGATGCGGCGGCTCTGGGAGCGGCTCGCCGGTCAGGTGGACGCCGGCCTCGACACGCGCGTCCGCGAGCGCCTCGACGAGCAGGTGCGTTCGGCGGCGGAGTGGCGCGACCAGGTCAACACGTACTTCTACCGCAAGTCCGGGGTGCCCGACGCGAAGGGCCGCCGCATCTACTGACGCAGCACCATCACGCCGCGCGGGTCCAGCCGGATCACCTGTCCGATGTGGACCCGTGCGCCGGTGAGCAGGTCGACGCCGCCCGCCCGGGCCACCACCTCGACCGGCTCGGTGTTGTGGTTGAGCAGGAAGAGCAGGTGCGTGCCGTCGCGGGTGACCCGCACCGCGGTCTCCAGGTCTGGCACGTCCGGGTACGGGCCGCTCAGGTTGTGCCAGTCGAGCACCTGCCGGACCACCCACGAGACGCCGGCCTGGTCCAGCCCGGCGGCCACGTACCAGCCGTAGCCCGCGCCGAACACGTTGCGGGTCACGGCGGGCGTGCCGGCGTAGAAGTCGGCCTCGTAGGTGCCGACCACGTCCGCGCCCTGCGGGATCACCAGCTCGAAGAGGAGCCGCGCGTCGACGACCGGGCCGTTGTCGAAGCGCACCGGGTTGACGAACTCGGGGCCGCGCGCGTCCCACTCGTCGACGCGCACGCCCATCAGCGGACCCAGCGGTCCCGGCACGTCCATGAGGAACGCGTTGTCGTCCTCGTCGACCCGCGCGGACAGGAACGTGGTCACCACCGAGCCACCGCGGCTGGCCACCTGCTCCAGCCGCTCCGCCAGGTCGCCCTTGACCATGTGCAGGGCCGGCGCGATCACCACGTCGTAGCGGGACAGGTCGGCGGTCACCGGCACCACGTCGACGTCGGTGCCGGCATCCCACAGCGCCTTGTGGTACGTGAGCACGACCTGCTGGTACCGGACCAGGCGGGAGGGCCCGTCGGAGAGCTCCAGCGCCCACCAGCTGTCCCAGTCGAAGAGCAGGGCGACCCGGGCCGGCGTACGTGCGCCGAGCGTGACGCCGCCCAGCCGGTCGAGCTCCGCGCCGAGCTCGGCGACCTCGCGGAAGACCCGGGTGTCCGACCGGCTGCCGTGGCCGATGACCGCGCCGTGGTACTTCTCGCAGGCGCCCCGGGACGCGCGCATCTGGAAGAACAGCACCGCGTCGGCACCGTGCGCCACCGCCTGCCAGCTCCACAGCCGCATGAGTCCGGGCCGCTTGAGCGGGTTGACGTCGCGGGAGGCGGTGTAGCTCGGCGTCTGCTCCATCAGCCAGAACGGCTGGCCGTCCTTGAGCCCGCGCATCAGGTCGTGGGTGAGCGCCATCCGCGCCTGCGACGTGTCGTCCGGCGGATAGTTGTCCCACGAGGCGAAGTCGAGGTGCTCCGCCCAGCGGTGATAGTCGATCGGCCGGAACATGCCCATGAAGTTGGTGGTGACCGGGGTGTCCGGGTCGGACTCGCGGATCGCGGCCTTCTCGTCGCGGAAGTTGGCGAGCATGGCGTCGGACATGAACCGTAGGTAGTCGAGCGTGATGCCTTGGAACGCGGTGTGGCCGGGCCCGCGCCAGTGCTCGGTCAGCGCGGACGGCGGCTCGACCTCGTCCCAGTCGGTGAACGTGTGCGACCAGAACGTGGTGTTCCAGGCGGCGTTCAGCCGGTCCAAAGTGGAGTAACGCGCCCGCAGCCAGTCGCGGAATCCGGCCGCGCACAGGTCGCAGTAGCAAGCGCCGCCGTACTCGTTGCCGACGTGCCAGGCGATGACGGCCGGGTTGCCGGCGTACCGCTCGGCGACGCGGCGCGCCATCTCCGCCGAGAGGCGGCGGAAGACGGGCGAGCTGGGGCAGGCGTTGTGCCGCTGCCCGTACCGGTGGCGCCGCCCGTCGAAGTCGGTGCGGTTGACCTCCGGGTGGGCCTTGGCCAGCCAGGGCGGGAGCGCGCCGGTGCCGGTGGCGAGGCAGATCTGCCGGCCTTCGGCGGCGGCCCGCCCGACGATCCGGTCGAGCGTGGTGAAGTCGTACACGTCGGGGGCCGGCTGGCTCTGTGCCCAGATGAAGACGCCGAGCGTGACCGTGTCGATCCGGGCCGTGTCGAAGAGCTCGTAGTCCTGCTTCCACACCTGCTCGGGCCACTGCTCGGGGTTGTAGTCCCCGCCGTACGGCACCTTCGACGTAGCGGGCAGGGCGCTCATGCGGTGAACTCCTCCGTGATCTTGTTGATCATCGGTCGGGAGGTTAACAGCAGCACGAGCGCGAAGACCGAACCCAACAGCGCGACCACGGCCTCGGAGGTGGCCGCGGTGAGAAGGCCGGTCAGCACCAGCAGGCAGGCGTTGCCGAGCGTCACTCCCGGCGTGCGGGCGATGAAGAGCAGCGCGAGCCGGGCGATGTCGATGGTCCGAAACGAGAACAGCGAGGTGATCACCAGGGCGTTGCCGAGCCAGAGGGTCACCACGATCCCGATCGCGACGAGCAGGCCGGCCCACCACCCGGGCACGCCCGCGGCGCCGAAGTTGGCCAGGCTCATGCCGATGAGAGTCAGCCAGACCAGGCAGGGCACCCAGATCCGGAGGCTGCCCAGGAAGTTGAGCCGGTATCCGCGCCAGAACGCCGCCGCCGGGTGCAGCTCGGTGAGGTCGTCGCTGCGGTTGCGCAGCGCGTACAGGGCGGCGGACAGGGCCGGGCCGAGCGGGATCGCACACGCGGCGAAGAGCGGGATGTTGGACCGGTCCGCGGCGAGCAGGAGGAGCGGCACCAACCCCGGCAGGGTGGTGAGCAGGATGAGCAGCTCGACGACGAGCAGCGTGTAAATGAACGCGGCGCCCTGCGACAGGGGGCCGTTGCCGAAGTGACGTTTGGCTCCAGCGAGCTCGCTCATCCTTCTTCCTCCCCGGTGCCCAGTAGCCGGTCGTCGTCCCACCACGGCGGGGTCTCGTCGGTGACGGCGGTGATCTCCACCAGCGTCACCTCGTGGCGGTCGAGGGTGAGGTCGAGGTCGACGCGCCCGCCCACGATCGGCAGCGCCTGATGGCGGCGGGCCGGCTCGGCCAGCTCGCGCAGCGCGTCGAGCTGCCGGCGGTCGGGGGAGCGCGGGCGGCCCATCGCGGACCACGCCGCCCAGGCGTTGCCCGCCTCGTCGCTGACCGACGAGCGCAGCGCGAACGCAGTCCCTTGTGGAGGGTCGAGCGGGATCGACAAGCTGACCGTGTGTCCGGCGGGCGCGGTGCCGAGGTCGGTGACGTCCACGGGTGCCCACGCCAGCACCGTCACGCGGCCGGTGGCGTCCCGGGTGACGAGGTGGTCGAGGCCGCGGGTCAGGAGCAGCTCGCCCATGCGCGCCATGAACGCGTACAGGTGGTACGTCGGCTTTTTGACCTGGCGGTGGGCGAGCAGCCCGAAGCCGCCGTGCAACAGTGCGGTCGGCACACCCACCTCCTCGAACACGTCGCTGAACGTCCAGTACGAGAAGGAGTCCACCAGGTCACCGCCGGCGGCCAGCACCGGGGCGAGGTAGGCGGCGTTGAACGCGGTGTCGTGCACCGGGTTGTCCGGCCGGTAGGACGAGTTGAACTCGGTGATGTGCACCGGCAGGCCGGCCAGTGCGGTGCCGCGCAGCTTGCGTCCCGGCCGGGCGAACTGTTCCAGCAGGCGGCTCGACGGAGCCAGCCGCTGGTACGTGCCGAACGGCACGTGCTGGGCCGGTCCGGAGGTGTACGCGTGCTGGCTGACGAAGTCGATGGGCACGTCGCGTGCGGCGACGAAGTCGGCGAAGCGGAGCAGCCAGTCACCGGCGTCGGGGGCGAGGGCCGGGCCGCCGACCTGGAGCCCGGCGTCGACCTCCTTGACGGTGTGCGCGGTCAGCTCGTACAGGCGGTGGTAGGCGTCCTGGTCGGCGCCGGCCCAGAACTCCTTGAGGTTGGGCTCGTTCCACACCTCGATCGGCCAGCCGCGCACCTCGTCGAGCCCGTAGCGGTCGACGAGGTGGGAGATGGTCGCGCGGACCAGGTCGGCCCACTCGGGCCAGGAGCGCGGCGGCGTGACGTTGCCGTCCCACCAGAAGACGGTCTGCTCGCCGGAGGCCAGCTCGGCGGGCATGAAGCCGAGCTCCAGGAACGGCTTGACGCCGAGTTCGAGGTAGGCGTCGACGACCTGGTCGACGTAGGTGAACGCGTGGTGCACGCGGCGGGCGCCCCGGTGCTCGAACGGCCGGTAGACGCCGACGCCGTCACTGAGCAGGCCGTGCCCCCGGATGTGGCGAAAGCCGATCTCGCGCTGGACCAGCGCCAGCGAGTCCTGGTAGTCGCGGCGGAGGGCGAGCTCGAACCGGCCGGTGCCGACGCAGTGGCGCCAAGCGCCGGACAACCGGCCGGTCGAGTCTTTCGGTACGGAGACCCGCACGGTCAGCCGTGTTCCTTCTTGTAGCGTTCGTACGCCTTCTGCTGAAGCTCCATGTACTGGTCCATGTTCTTGCTCTTCAGCTCGGTCAGGTACTTGTCCCACTCGGTGAGGGGCCGCTGGCCGAGGATGAAGCGCAGGGTCTGCTGCTCGATGTAGTCGCGCAGCGCGGTCTCCCACAGCGTCGCCTGCTCGCGCTCCTCGTCGTTGAACGGGGCCGGCGGTGGCACCACCCACGGCGCCGCCGGACGGGCGTTCAGCACCTTCTGGTACTCCTGCTCCTCCGGCGAGAAGAACGCCTGCACCAGCTCGGGCTTGCCGCCGTAGGCGAACACGCCGTTGTAGAAGCCGAAGTCCTTCTGGAGGTGCTTGGGCGCCTTGGGGTGCAGGCCGACGACGTTGACGCTGTCGACGATCTGCGGCTTGCCCGAGGCGTCCTTGGTGTAGGTCACGCCCTCGACGCCCAGCTTGGCGAACTCCTGACCGGCGTCCGAGTAGAACAGCCAGTCGATGAGCTGCATCATGGCCACGAAGTTCTTGTTGTCCTTGGCCTTCGTGGAGATCATGACGCCGTTCTCCAGGCGGCTGGCGGGGTTGACCTCACCGGCCGGCCCGACCGGCAGCGGGATCTTCTTCATCTGTGCCTTGGGGTTCTTCGAGAGATCCGCCCGGTAGTCGTTCACGAGAGCCTGCGCGTTACCAGTGATCACGAACGACTTGTCGGTGGCGATCTTCGAGCGCGCCTGGTCGTCGGTCTGGGTGAAGCTCTCCGGGTCGAGCAGCTTCTCCGACACGAGCTTGTTGAGGAAGGTGACCCACTCCTTCCACTTGTCGCTGGCGGCGGTGTAGAAGAACTTGCCGGCGGATGCGTCCCACCTCGCGTGCTCGAAGCCCCAGCCGCCCGGAGCGCCGTAGGACGAGCCGAGGATGTTGTACAGGTTGCCGGTCGGGCGGGGCTGGCTGTACCGGTCGGTCATCGGGTAGACGTTCGGGTACTTCGCCTTCATGGCCTTGAGCATCGTGTAGACCTCGTCCCAGGTCTTCGGCTCCTGTAGGCCGAGCTCCTGGAGGATGTCGGTGCGGACGACAAGGGAGTAGTCCTGCCACGCCTTCTCGTGCACGCCGGGCAGCAGGTAGTACTTGCCATCCGCCTGACGGAGACCGTCGATCTCCGGCCCGAGGTTCCACTTCGCGATCTTGTCCTTGTAGTTGGGCATGAGATCGATGTAGTCGCTGACCGGCAGGATCGCGCCGGAGGAGACGAACGCGTTCTCCGACGGGTGGTACGTCTTCGGGATGATCAGCGGGGCGTCGCCGGCGCTGATAAGCACGCTGCGCTTCTGCTCGTAGTCGCTTCCCGGCACCGCGACCTGATCGAACGTGACGTTGGTCCGCTTCTCCAGCTCCTGCCAGAAGAGCCAGTCGGGCTTGACCGGGTAGTTCGCGTTGTTGAGGAGGAGGATCGAGAACTTCACCGGCTCGGTCGCCTTGAACTGCTCGCCGACCTTGAAGTTCTCCATCGCGCCGGACCGGTTCGCGGAGAGCTCCTCGGCCGGGTCGCTGTCGTCACCGCAGGCGGCGAGGCCCAGCGTGAGAGCGAGCGCGCTGGCCGTGGCGGCCACCACGCGACGCCGGGATAGTAGGAACATCGCACCGTCCTTTCAGGAGGATGAGTATCTCGGGGTGGGACGTAAGGCTTTCGGGGCTAGCCCTTCACGGCGCCGAGCATGATGCCGGAGACGAAGTACCGCTGGATGAAGGGATAGACCGTGAGGATGGGCAGAGTGGTGAGCACGATGGTCACGGACTTGATCGTGGCGTCGACCTGCGCTTCGTCCTGTTCGGCGATGGCGCCGGCCATCTCGGAGCCGGTCGAGCCCGCGATGAGGTTGCGGAGATACACCGTGACCGGGAAGAGCTCCTGCCGGTCCATGTAGAGGAACGCGGAAAACCAGGAGTTCCAGAAGGAGACCGCGTAGAAAAGCACCATCGTCGCGACGATCGCCTTCGACAGCGGCAGCACGATCCGGAACAGGATCCCGTATGTGTTGAGGCCGTCGACGGCCGCGGCCTCCTCCAGATCAGTCGGCAGGCTTTCGAAGAACGCCTTCATGACCAGGAGGTTGAAGACACTGATGGCGTTCGGCAGGGCGATGGCCCAGACCGAGTTCTTCAGACCCAGGCTGGTGACCAGGATGTAGTTGGGGATCAGGCCGCCGTTGAAGAACATGGTGAAGACCGCGATGGTGATCAGGAACGTGCGGCCCTTGAGGTGCTTCTTGGACAGGACGTAGGCGTAGGTGGTGGTCAGGACCAGGGCGACGGCCGTCGCGACCGTCGTGTAGAAGACGGTGTTGCGGTAGTTCCTCCAGAACATCGGGTCGGACATCACGTGGTCGTACGCCGAGAGGTTGAACCCCTTCGGGAGGAGGTTCACCTGACCGCTGATGATGTACGCCTGGTCGCTCATCGAACGGGCCACGATGTTGATGAAGGGGTAGAGCGTCACGATTACCACGCCGGTCAGGATGATCGCGTTGACCACCATGAACGCGCGGTAGCCGCGGCTGGGCCGGATGCCCTTCTTCCGCCGGATCGGGCGCCGGATCGCGTCGATGGTTACCACAGGCTCGCCCCCACAGCGCGGCGGGAGATGTAGTTCGCCGACAGCACGAGCGTCAGCCCGATGATCGCCTCGAAGAGCCCGATCGCCGCGGCGTAGCTGAGGTTGCCGGAGACGATGCCGACGCGGTACACGTACGTGGAGATGACGTCCGCGGTCTCGTAGGTGAGCGGGTTGTAGATCAGCAGGATCTTCTCGAAGCCGACCGCCATGAACGTGCCGATGTTGAGGATCAGCAGTGTCATCATCGTCGGCCGGATGCCGGGCAACGTCACGTGCCAGGTCTGGCGCCACCGGTTGGCGCCGTCGATCCGCGCCGCCTCGTACAGATCCTGGTCGATGGTGGTGAACGCGGCGAGGTAGAGGATCGTGCCCCAGCCGACGGTCTGCCACGCCTCCGACGAGACGTAGATGGTGCGGAACCACTCGGGTTTCTGGATGAACGCGGCGGGTTCGCCGCCGAGCGCGTTGACGAGCTGGTTGACCACGCCGTCGACGGACACCATCTGGAGGATCATGCCGGCCACGATCACGATCGACAGGAAGTGCGGCAGGTACGACACCGACTGGACGAACCGCTTGAGGTATCGGGTGCGCACCTCGTTGAGCAGCAGCGCGAGCACGATCGGCAGCGGGAAACAGACCAGCAAGGTCAGGCCGCCGAGGATCAGCGTGTTGGTGAAGACGTCCCAGAAGGTCGGATCGCTCAGGAACATCTTCACGTACCGGAGGCCGACCCAGTACTCGCCGAAGATGCCGCCGCCGGGCCGGAAGCGCCGGAAGGCGATCACGTTGCCGACCATCGGCAGGTACCGGAAGATCACGAAGAACAGCAGCGGAAGGAGCGCGAGCGAGTAGAGCTGCCAGTCCCGGCGTATCGCGCGGCGCCACGGGTACCGGCCCTTGCGGACCTTGCGGGCTATCGGTGGGAGCGTCGGCTCCGCCAGTGTCGTCGGTGGTGGATCTAGAGTTTTCGGAGTACTCATGCGGTGCCCTCCCCGCCGTGTCCCTCCCGAACGGCTTGCTTGACCGGCACGGCGCGGTCCACGCGCACCTGGGCCAGAAATCGGCGCTCGTGGCCGACCTCGCGCTCGGCACCGGCGAGGCGCAGCGACAGCTCGGCCACCGTGTCGCCGGCCGACCGGCCGAAGCGGAGCTCCACGTCGCCGGGCTCGACGACGCGGCGGCCATGCACCCCGGTGAAGGCGGCGACGTCGGCGGGCACGGTAAACGTCACCCGCGCCGTCTCACCCGGCTCCAGTGGCACCCGCGTGTACCCGACGAGGCGGACCACCGGCCGGGTGATCTGGGCGACCGCGTCGTGCAGGTAGAGCTGGACCACCTCGGTGCCGGCCCGCGAGCCGGTGTTGCGGACCGTGACCTGCACCGTGGCGTCGCCGTCGACGGGCCACTCGGTGTCGCCGGCCGCGTCGCACCACTCGAACGCCGTGTAGCTGAGCCCGTGCCCGAACGCGAACGCCGGCGTCGGGTCCACAGAGGACACCTGGTTGCGGCGGCCCAGCGGCGGCGCTAGATAGGTGGTGGGCAGGCCGCCCGAGTCGCGGGGGATGCTGACCGGCAGCCGCCCGGACGGGCTGACCGCGCCGGTGAGTACCTCGGCGAGTGCCTGCCCGCCCCGCTGCCCGGGGAAGAACGCCTGCACGATGCCGGCGGCGGCGTCGAACTCTTCGCCGATCGCGTACGGCCGGCCGGTGAGCAGCACGAGCACGACCGGCTTGCCGGTGGTCAGCACCGCGTGCACCAGATCGGCCTGGACGCCCGGCAGGCGTAGGTCGGCGGCGTCGCAGCCCTCGCCCGACGTGCCCCGGCCGAAGAGCCCGGCCCGGTCGCCGACGGCGACCACGCAGACGTCGCTCTCCGCCGCCGCGGCGGCCGCGACCGCGATACCGGAGGTGTCGTCGCCGGTGATCTCGCAACCGGGCTCGTACACGAGGCCCGGGACCAGACGGCCGAGCGCCTCGCGCAGCGTAGGGATCTCCACGCCGACCTCATGGTCCGGGTGTTTCACGCCGACGTGGGTCGGAAACGCGTAGCAGCCGAGCATGGCGAGTGGGTCGTCCGCGACGGGGCCGACCAGCGCCACCCGCGCGCCGGGCGCGAGCGGCAGCACGCCGCCTTCGTTGCGCACCAGCACGATCGACTGGCGGGCCAGGCGCAGCGCGATGTCCCGGCCGGTCTCGTCGTCGAAGCTCAGGTCGTCGGCGCCCTCGGGCAGCGGCCGCCACCCCTCGTCGAGCAGCCCCAGCTCGGCCTTCTGGGTCAGCACCCGGTACGCGGCGCGGTCGATCAGCGCCTCGTCGACCACGCCCGCGCGGACGGCCTCGACCAGCGCCGGGCCGAACGCGTCGACCGTCGGCAGCTCGACGTCGATCCCGGCGCGCAGGGCGAGCGTGGCGGCGTGTACCGCGTCGGCGGCCACGGCGTGCAGCGTCTGTAGGAACCGCACCGCGAAGTAGTCCGAGACGACCGTGCCGGTGAAGCCCCACTCGTCGCGGAGCAGGCCGGTCAGCAACGTCTCGTCGGCCGCGACCGGGAGGCCGTCGATCTCGGCGTACGAGTTCATCACCGAGCGGGCGCCGCCGAGCCGCAGCGCCATCTCGAACGGCGGCAGCACCACGTCGGCCAGCTCCCGCCGCCCCATCTGCACGGGACCGTGGTTGCGGCCGCCGCGGGACGCCGAATAGCCCGCGAAGTGCTTGAGGGTGGCGACGACGCCGGCCTTCTCGAGGCCTCGCACGTACGCGGCGCCGATGGTGCCCACCAGGTACGGGTCTTCGCCGATGGTCTCCTCGGTGCGGCCCCACCGGTAGTCGCGGGTCACGTCCACCACGGGTGCCAGCCCCTGGTGTACGCCGGCGGCCCGCATCGACCGGCCGATGTGCCCGGCCATCTCCTCGACGAGGTCGGGGTCGAAGGCGGCGCCCCAGCTCAGCGGCGTCGGGTACGCGGTCGCGCGCCAGGTGGCGAAGCCGGTCAGGCATTCCTCGTGCACCTGCGCCGGGATGCCGAAGCGGCTGTTGGCCACGATCTCGGCCTGGGAGACCGCCAGCGAGCGGGCGCCGAGCACCGGGTCGACCGGCGCGGTGCCGAACGGCCGGGTGAGCTGCCCCAGCCCGTGCCGGATCATCTCGCTCCACGGCGCGTCGCCCGTCATGTCGGCCTGGTGCGGCGCGACCCCGCCGCCGTCGGCGTCGGCTCCCACCCAGACGCCAACGAGCTGGGCGATCTTCTCCTCCAGCGTCATGTGCGGCAGGAGTGCGCCGGCGCGCTCGGCCGGTGACAGCTTCGCGTCGCGCCACCGCGTGGCCTCGGGCGCGAGCTCCGTATCGACCGGTACCTGACTCGTCATGCCGCCCCCGGGCTCGCACACTCGAAAGTTTCCGCAACAACTCCGTTACATATGGCGGCAACTTAGGCGTCGCCGCCGATCGATGTCAAGAGGCTCGATTGCAATGGTCAACTTGGTGTATGGTCCTGTGGGTCATGCCTGGGCGTGACTGTCCCCGGCTTTGGCGAGGCTGGCCAGGGCCGGGTCGCCCACGGCGGAGTCTGCCGAAACTTCCGAGTAGGCTGCGTGAGTTTTCGATGACCGTTCCACGTCCGGTCGCCAGGCCCGGCTCCACCACGATCGCGACCATCGCCGGCGAGGTCGGCGTCTCCGTCACGACCGTGTCCAAGGTCCTCAACGGCCGTTCGGACGTCGCGCCCGAGACCCGCGCGCGCGTCGAGGAGAGCCTGGAGCGCCACAGCTACCGCCGCCGCACCAACCGGCAGTCCAGCACCTCCCAGATCGACCTCGTCTTCCACCGGTTCGACACGGCGTGGGCCATCGAGATCATCAAGGGCGTCGAGACGGTGACTGCCGCCGCCAAGGTCGACATCGTGCTCTCCCAGCTCGACGGCGCGCACAGCCCGTCGCAGCAGTGGCTCGACACCGTGTACGCCCGGCGCCCGCTCGGCGTGCTCCTGGTGCTCTGCCACCTCGGCCAGGCACAGCAGCGGCAGCTACAGCGCCAGCGGATCCCGTTCGTCGTCGTCGACACCGACAGCGCGACGTCCGCGTCGGTGCCGACCGTCGGTTCCAACAACTGGAACGGCGGCCTCCTCGCCGCCCGCCACCTACTGGACCTGGGCCACCGCCGGATCGCCGTCATCTCCGGCCCGGAAGACGTGCTGTGCAGCAAGGCTCGGGTCGCCGGCTTCCGCTCCGCGCACGACGAGGCCGGCGTACCGGTCGATCCCGCCCTCGTGCGGTTCGGCAACTTCGCCGCGTACAGCGGCAACGACATCGGCCTGGAGCTGCTCCGGCGGCCGGATCGCCCGACGGCCATCTTCGCCGGTTCGGACATCCAGGCCATGGGCGTGATGCGTGCGGCCCGGCAGCTCGGCCTCGACGTGCCCCGCGACCTCTCCGTGGTCGGCTACGACAACCTGCCGGTGGCCAGCTGGCTCGGGCCGGCGCTCACCACCGTCAACCAGCCGCTGCGCGACATGGCCGGCGCGGCGACCCGGATGCTGCTCGACCTGGCCCGCGGCGAGGAGCTGGCCACCACCCGGATCGACCTCGTGACGGAGCTGATCGTGCGGGAAAGCACGGGGCCGGTGGGCTGATGGCGCTCTTCGACCTCCCCCTGGAGCAACTGGAGCGGTACACCCCGGACGTGGCCGAGCCGCTCGACTTCGACGCCTTCTGGCACTCCACAGTGGAATCAGCGGCCGCCAAGCCGATCCTGCTCGACGTGACGCCGTATCAGAACGAGCTGTCGCTTGTGGACACGTGGGACGTCACGTTCGCCGGATACGCCGGTGACCCGATCCGCGCGTGGTACACCCGACCGGCCGGTGTGGACGATCCGATCCCCGCCGTCGTCGAATACCTGGGCTACGGCCGCGGCCGCGGGCTGCCACACGAGCGGCTGACCTGGCCGGCCGCCGGATACGCACACCTGCTCATGGACTCCCGCGGGCAGGGCGGGCAGTACGGCACCGGCGGCGACACGCCGGATCCGCACAACGGCGCGCTCGGCGGTCCGGGCCCGGTCACCCGCGGCATCCTCGACCCGCACGACTACTACTACCGCCGGCTCATCACCGACGCGGTACGCGCGGTCGAGGCGATCCGCGCGCTGCCTGGCGTAGACCCGGCGCGGGTGGCCGTCGCCGGTAACAGCCAGGGCGGCGGCCTCGCGCTGGCGGTGGCCGGGCTCGTGCCCGACCTGGCCGCGTTGCTCACCACCGCGCCGTTCATGTGCCACATCCAGCGCGCGATCGACGTGACCGACGCCGCACCGTACGGAGAGATCGTCACGTTCCTCGCCGTGCACCGCGAAGCCGAGGAGGCCGCCCGCCGCACGCTGTCCTACGTGGACGGTGTCGCCTTCGCCCGCCGCGCCAACGCGCCGGCTCACTTCGGTGTGGGCCTGCGCGACACGGTATGCCCACCGAGCACTGTGTACGCCGCCTACAACCAGTACGGCGCGGACGACCGCGCGCTCTACGCGTACCCGTTCAACCACCACGAGGGTGGCGAGGCGGTACACGTACGGCGCCAACTGCGCTGGCTCCGCTATCACCTGGAGTCGTGATCGGCCCACGGGCGGGGGAACGAGTCGCCGTCCAGCCGCTGACCCGGTGTGAGGCCGAGCGGGTCGGTGACGACATGGGCGGTGCCGCTGTAGGTCGCCGCCGCGTCCATGTAGATGACGACGTGCGCGAGCCGGGCCAGGTCGGTGCGGTTGGGCAGGGCCATGTGACCGGTGTAGCCGCTGTGGAAAGTGCAGTCGCCGGCCCGCAACGGCACGGTCACGCGGGGGACCCAGCGTAGCGAGGGGTCCAAGGCGAAGAGATCCTCCTCGTGATGGAGGTCCTGCGGGCGCAGGCCGGTGCGATGCTGGGTGCCGGGCAGGAAGGTCATGCAGCCGCGCTCGGGCGGCACGTCGACGAGTGCTATCCACGCCGACAGCGGGAGCCGGTCGCCGGCGTGTGGCCAGTACGGACGGTCCTGGTGAAACTCGGTGGCGACGTTGTTGTGCGGCTCCTTGACCAGCATCTGATCGTGCCAGAGCCGCAACGGAAACCCGGCGAGCTGCTCGGCGATCCGGCCGAGCCGCGAGTCGAAGGTGAGCGCGCGCAGGTCGTCGTCGCGCTGCCATACGTTGACGAGCTGGCTGAAGGCCCCTTGCTTTTCCAGACTCTCCGCGCGGTGCGCCGTCAGGAACGCCTCGGCGCTGGCCCGAAAGCGCTCGACCTGATCCGGATCGAGCACCCCACGCACTCGAACGAAACCGGATTCCCTATACGCCGCCACGAGTGCGTCCGGCACCCGGCCGTCGGCGCCGACATCGCTTTCACTGGATTGGTTTGTCATGCCTCCAAGTCTCGTCGGGGTGTGCCGTCGCGGGCTAGGCCGATCCCTGCCAGTAGTCGTACGATCCCGACATGCCCCACACCGCGCATGAGCTGCGGACCCTGCACGAGCACGAGCTGTTCGCCCGGGGGCCGATCTGGGGCGGCGTCCACCACCTGGGCGCGGACGTCGAGTCGCACGCGCACGACTTCGTCGAGATCGCCGTGATCGGGAGCGGTCGCGGCCGGCACGTGACAAGCAAGGGCGAGCACGAGTTGCGGCCGGGCGAGGTCGTCGTGCTGCGCCCCGGCGCCTGGCACGGATTTCGGGACTGCGTCGACCTGACCGTCGCCAACTGCTGCCTCTCCGCCCACGCCCTCCGCACCGACCTGGCTGGGATCCACGACATCCGGATCTTGCGACGGATGCTGTGGATCGAGCCGACGGCGTCCGGCGCTCAGGGCGTCGCGACAGTCACCGTCGATCAGACCGCCGCCGAGGAAGCCATCGCGCAGATCGGCCAGCTCGAACGGGACCTCGCGGGCGCGGGAGCGAGGCCCGGCCGCCTCTTGGGCCGGCTGGTCACGGTCCTGGGCATCCTCGCCGACGGCCGTAGGCCCGAAGCCACGAGCGCTGAGTCGACCGTCCACCCCGCCGTCGCGGCGACCGCCGCCCGGCTGGAGGCGACACCCGCTCGGCAATGGCGACTGGACGATCTCGCCAGGGCCGTCAACCTGGACCCCGCATACCTCGGCCGCCTCTTCACACAGCACATCGGATTGACGCCCATGGGTTTCCTCGCCCGGGTGCGGGCCGAGCGCGCCGCGACGTTACTGGCAAACTCCACCCTGTCCGCCGCCCAGATCGGCGTCGCCGTCGGCTGGGACGACCCGACGTACTTCGCCCGCCGCTTCCGGACCCTCGTCGGACTGACGCCCAGCGAATACCGCCGACGCAGCCGAGCCGTCGCCACACGCCGCGGCTGAGCGCAGCAGTGCGGCTCCGCCGGATGCCCGCGGTCCGGACCACGACGGACGTCGCGGTAGCTCAAATCTCTGTCTGAATAAGGGATTCAGCGGTCGAAGTTACCCCGACTCCGAAAGGTCTCTAGGTGGGTGGGGGTTCGAGGTCGCAGCTCAGGCGGGACCAGTTGGCCGCCGCGATGGTGTTGGGGTGGTCGTCGCCCAGCACGCGGCGGTAGCTGCCGTGCAGCGACTCCATCAGCGCGTTGGCGCCTGTGCGGTCGCCGTCGGCGCGGCGGCTGATCGCCAGGTTGCTGCCGGCGGCCAGGGTGTCCGGGTGTTCGGCGCCGAGCACCTCGCGGATGCGTGGGTAGGCCTGCTCGTCGCTGGCCCGCGCGCCGCTGAAGTCGCCGGACTGGAAGAGTTCGTCGCCGAGGTTGACCGCGGCGGCCAGCGTGTACGGGTGGTCGGGTCCGACGGTCGCCGTGAAGCGTTCGACCACATTGCGGGTGAGCTCGCGGGCGGCCGCGACGTCGCCGGCCTTGCGCATGAAGATGGCCAGGTTGTTGCCGTACGCCAGCGTGAACGCGTGGTCTTCGCCCATCGACGAGCGGTACCACTCGTACACCGGTGTGGCCCGGCGGCGGGCGCTCAGGTCCTGGCCGAGGGCCGACTCGTCGCAGGCGAGGTTCATCGCGCAGGCCAGCGAGTCGGGATGCTGCGGCCCGTGCACGCGCAGCGAGCGGGCCAGCGTGTCGGTGCTCAACGCGTACGCCTGCTCGAACTCGCCGAGCTTGCGGAGCGTCACCGCGAAGTTTTTCGCCGCGCGCAGTGACTCGGGGTGGTCTTCGCCGAGCACCCGGCGGTGGCCGTTGAGCGCGGTCTCCAGCACCCGCCGCGACTCGCGCAGGTCGCCGGTGTCGCGGAGGTCGCGCCCGTAGTTGCCGGCCGAGTAGAGCGTCCACGGGTGCATCTCGCCGTGTACGGCCCGCCGGCGCTGGAGCGTGCGCTCCTGGAGGATCAGCGCGGCCCGCAGGTCGCCGACGAGGCGCAGCGAGATGGCCAGGTTGTGGCCGGCGGTGAGTGTGCGCGGGTGCTCCTCGCCGAAGGCCTCCCGCCACCGGGACTCGATCTGCTCGTCGAGGTCGCGGGCCCGCTTTACCTGGCCGAGCGCGCGCAGGTCGGCCGCCAGGCCGCCGCCGGCCATCAGCGTGTACGGGTGGTCTTCGCCGGCCGTGCGGGTCAGCCGGTTGTAGACGTCGTCGTCGATGGCGTACGCCGCGGTGTAGTCGGCCTGGAGGCGCAGCGCGCAGGCCAGGTTGTATCGCATCATCAGCGTGGACTGGTCGTCCGGGCCGTGCTCGCGCTCCCACTGCGCGATCGCCTGCTCCGCGAACGCCTGCGCGGTGGGGTAGTCGGAGATCTTCCACAGGTAGCGGCCCACGTCGAGGACGAGCTGCCGGACATGTGGCGAGTCGGAGTCGAGCACGCCGGAGGGGAGCAGGTGCGGCCACAGGTCGGCGTAGAGCGGCCAGTACTCGGCGTTGTCGGCGTCGCCCGGGTTGGCGGCGGCCAGGATCTCGTGTACCTGGTGCAGGTTTTCCGCCCGCTGCTCCGGGGTGAGCGTGGCCCGGATGATGGTCTGCATCAGCCGGTGGAGCTGGATGCTCTGGCCGCCCCCGTCGTCGCCGCGGTCGGCGATCCGGCGGCGTACCGAGGATGTGGGGCCGGGGCGGCCGGAGTCGATGCGGGCCAGGGCGTACCGGCTGATCTCGCGCATGGCGCGGCCCATCAGCATGCGCTCGCGCAGCGCCGGGTCGAACGGCAGCAGCGCCTCGATGAACCGGTCACTGTAGACCAGCGAGACCGGGATCGGCTCGGGCGCGAAGAACGCGCAGATCTCCAGGAGCTTGGCGGCGGCGGGGCTGCGCCCGCGGAGGCTGTCGAGCGACACCAGCCAGGGCTGGGCGGAGCTGGCCTGGTAGTCAGGTGGCAGCTCCTCTTCGAGCATCCGCAGCGGCTGGGTCTCCAGCAGCTCCAGGTAGTGCGAGACCGGCATCGCGGTGGCGGCCAGCCAGGCGCCGGCCTGCTCGATGGCGAGCGGGAGGTCGCCGAGCCGCTCCGCGACGAGCTGGGCGTCGGCGTCGGCCAGGTGCGGGATCCGCCGGTGGAGGAAGGCGACGCTCTCCTCGCGGGTGAAGACGCCGACCTCGACGACGTGTGCCTCGCGGGCCCAGGCCTGGTCGCGGGTCGTGATGATCACGTGGCCGGGGCCCTGCGGCAGGTAGTCGCGGAGCTGGGCCGGGTCGTCGGCGTTGTCGAAGACGAGCAGCCACCGCCGGTGTGGCCGGCCCTGGCGCAGCGCCTCCAGGCCGGCGCGCACCCGCTCGCTGACGTTGTCGCCGGTGGGCAGTCCGAGCTGCTCGGCGAGGGCGGCCAGGGAGGAGCGGACGACGCTCGTCTGCTGTGCGGAGACCCACCACACCACGTCGTAGTCGGCGCGGAAACGGTGTGCGTACTCCAAGGCGATCTGTGTCTTGCCCACGCCGCCGAGACCGTGCAGCGCCTGCGGCACCACCGCGGTGCCTGTGGCGGAGAGGCGGTTGCGCAGGGCCTCCAGCGTGCGGCGCCGGCCGGTGAACGTGCCGTTGCGTTGCGGGACGCTCCACAGTGGTGGCTCCAGCGCGGGGAAGCGTCGCCGCGGCGTGGCGCCCTCCTCCTGGGCCGGGGCCGCCGGGCGCGGGTAGACCGGCTGGTCGAGCGCCTCCAGCAGCACCTCGGTGGCCCGCTGCTCGGTGAGCCCTGCGAGGTCGACCGGCACCCGGTCGTGGAACGGCGGCCCGACGCGCACGTTGTCGAGCCGCACCGGCACGAGGAAGGGCGTGCCGCTCACCGGGTCGCGGCTGGCCAGGAGCTTCCACAGCTCGGCCGCGTTGGGCGACTGGACGTAATCCTGGGAGAGCAGCACGATCGCCCGGGTCGCGTCGGTGAGCAGCGCGGCCACGTCGCCGCCGGCGTCGGAGTCGGCCGGGAAGTCGACCTCGCGCATCGCGACCCGCAGGCCGGCGTCGTCGAGCTCGCCGCTGATCCACTCCGCCCACATCCGGTCGACGGCCGCGTAGCTGATGAACACGTCGGAGGTGCCCGCCGTGCGGCGCCGCTCGAACGCGGCCAGCCACCGCCGGCGCACCCGCTCGTCGAGCGGCGTCATCTGCTCCACGTCGCCTTCGGTGACCACCTTGGCCAGCCGCTCGTACGCCGCCAGCAGCGAGTTTTCCTGGCGGGACCGGTCGCCGAACGCGGACAGGATCTCCTCGTACGCGTAGAACGGCTTGTACGGGATCTCGACGTCGCCCCAGTACTCGTTGACGTCTTCGGGCGACTGCCGGCTGAGGAACGGCGCGAAGCTCTGGCGGGCGTAGTCGCGCCCGGCCTCCAGCTTGCCCTGCTCGGAGTCTTCGACCCGCATCGGCACGGGCAGCAGCCGCACCGGGCGGTCGGTGCGCTGCCGGGCGATCGACTTGGCCACGGACAGGGCGCCGTCGATGCTCTGCGCGTTCATCGTGAAGCAGTCGATGACCACGTCGGGCAGGCGCACCGTGCAGATGCCGCCGCCGTCGCTCACGCCGGTGCGGCTGTCGATGAGCACGTAGTCGTAGTTTTCCCGCATGTTGCGGCGCAGCGCGTCGAGGAACGTGTTGCCGGCCATCCGCTCGTAGAACGCCGACCAGTCGAACGTGCTGACCACCCGCGTGTACGACGAGTCCTGCTGGCCGGCCGGGAGGAAGTCGAGGAAACCCCGGCCGGGAAACTGCCAGTCGAGCGAGACCGCGTAGCGCAGGACGTCGGCGTGCGACTCCAGCCACTCGGTGGTCTCCGAGTCGTGGATCGGCTGCATCATCGCGGTCGCGTAGTCGCGGATCATGTCGATCACGCCGGGCGAGGTGCGCAGCTGCTTGTCCAGGAGGAACGGGTGGTAATACTTGTGCAGCCCGGGCGACTCCAGATCCCAGTCGACCGCGAGCACGCGCTTGCCCTGGCTGGCCAGGATCCACGCGACGTTGGCGAGGGCCATGGTGCGGCCGGTGCCACCCTTGTACGAGTAGAACGTGACGATGGTGCCGCCGTTGCTCTCCGTCACGGTCGTCCCTCCCCTTTGGAAACCCTTCGCTCAAACCCGTTCTCGCTGCGCTGCGGGCGGGCCCGAGGCTCCAAGCGCTCTGCAATTTTGATTCGCTCGCTGCGCTCCCTCATGGCGCGTCGAGCATGGGGCGGTCGGAACTGACCTCCCCGCCTGGCTGCCGCTGGATGTGGCCACTCACGAACATGCGGTTGACCGCCACCTCCAGCACAGCCGGCAGATCCTGCTCGAACGCCTGGAAGGTGGGGATGTTGGAGCGGTAGAGCTCGTCATCCTCCGAGGTGCGCCGGAAAATCCGCCGGCACTCCTCGGAAAGTCGACGCCAGTGCGCCACTGTCTCGCGGTCGTCGAGGCTGCGCGGGATCAGCACGGCCGTGGTGGGCTCACGGTCGCGCGTCTCGCGGGTGTTGTACGCCGTGAGCGCCTGGGTGGCCTCCTCCAGCTCGGTCACCCAGGCGTCGACCAGCAACACGACGATCTGGTTGTGCTGGCTTGCCACCTCGGCCCGCTCGGCCAGCTCCTCCAGGTCGCCGACCCGGGAGGCGAGGCTGCGGCTCTCCGCGATCGCCGACGCGTACTCGGCGAGCGGGCTGGACCGTGTGGGTAGGTAGGGCGCCCAGTCGCGCGGGCGGTCGCCGTACACGGCGCGGTCGGAGCGGACGGAGTGCGCCTTGCTCCGGGTCAGCGCCGCGACGACAAAGTGGACGGTGAGGGGGTCGAGGGCGGCAGCCCCCTCGGATCCGTTGAGCGACTCGGGACGGCTCGGGGCCGGTGCGTGGAAGACGCTCGGCGCGCTTTCCAGGTCGGGATAGCTGTGTCCTTCCGGGATCGGGTGTGCCTCGGCGCTGTCGACGATCTGGCCGGCGAGCTCGAACACGAACTCCCGGTAGGCGTCCTGGTGGCGCTGGAGCCGCATCAGCTGGCGCACGCAGTTGTCGCCGAGCAGGTCGGAGGAGAACTGGATACGGGCCGCGACGGGATGCATCTTGCTGGGTGGAAGGGGCACCCAGAGCAGGGGCTTGAGGACTGAGGGGTCCACGCCCATCTCTTCCACGTAGCGGGCCACGCGATCGGAGAAGATCTGCCACTCCTGGCCGCAGGGACGGCTCAGAAAGTAGCGGGGGGACAACAGTGCGATGAACGATCGGCATTGGGAAAGGGCGTCCGCGAGCTCGGCCGACCAAATCGTCCCCGACTTCATGCGGGCGTCGATGAAGCCCACCTCGGCGTCTTTGTGCAGGCCCGCGCGGACCCGCACTTCCACGCTGAGATCGTTGTAGAACTGCCGGACCAGGTCGTCTTCGTCTCCGCGGGCGTAGCTGAGAAAGAAGTAGAGCAACCGCACCTCCGAGCCGGGCTTGGCCGGTCCAACCCCGGCGTTGCCGGGCGAAGCGCTCCGGCACCGAGAGACACTTAACGGTGAGTATAAATGCCGAAACCAAGCGCGACAGACCCATCTTCACCCGCAGGCGTCGTGGAGGGTCAATTCCAAGATAGAGATTTGAGCTACCGCGATGTCCGTCGTGGTCCGGACCGCTGCTCCCGCGGCCTCACCCTCCGCGGTTCACAACCCAACCCTGCCCCTGGTCGCCCACACACGCGGCTCGCAACCTCGCCTGCCCGCCGCCGGCGGGGGGGCTTCCCGTGGGGAAGCAGAGCAAGCGTGCCCGGGTCCAGGCCCGCAATGTCCCCGACATTGCCCGTTCCCGGCGCGAGGAGTGGGCGCGGAGGGTGGGGCCGCGGGAGCAGCGGTCCGGACCACAACGGACATCGCGGTAGCTCGAAAATGTCTTGGAATGGATCTTTTAGGCCCGGCGTGCTCCGGCCGGCCACAGGACCACCACGGGTACGCCTTCCGCCTGTGCCGCGGTGACGACGTCGGCGGTGTCGCCGAGCTTGCGCGAGGGCAGCCCGTCCCAGACGGCCAGGAGCAGCTCGGACTGGCGCAGCACCTCTACGCTGGCGGCCTTGAAGGCGCGCCGGTCGGAGTGGCGAAACGGCATCCGCGACACGTGCGTGGCCTTGCCCAGCAGGCGGTCGAAGTCGTCGCGGTCGACGAGCCGCTCGCGGTAGTCGTCGGCGGGCAGCACCACCGCGAGGTCGCCACCCCGCTCGATCACGGCCCGCGCGAAGATCTGGTCGGCGCCGTCACACAGACAGGTGATGCCGCGCAGCTTGCCGCCCGCGTACCGGCCCAGCTCGGTCGACAGCGCCTCGTAGACCAGAGCGGCGGTGTCCGCCTCCAGCCGGGCGTGTCCGGTGATCCCGATGCGCGCCATTACGAACCTTCCCTCATCCGTACGATGCGAAAGCCGGAGTCGGCCAGCATCGCGGGCAGCTCGCGGATGGCGTCGGAGTTGACGGTCCGGATGCTGTCTGGCAGATCGGCCCAGCTCCGGATCGCCGGGTGCAGCATACGGTCGTCGTCGCGCTCCTCGGCGAACCGCCAGCCCTCGTGCAGCCGGGCGCGTAGCCACCGATCGTGCTCCATACTGGCCAGTCGAGACACCTCGTGGCCGGTGAGCGAGTGCTCGCCACCGGCGGCCACGCGCGGCGCCAGCACGCAGTCGATCGCCCGCAGCTTGCGGCCGATGTCCGCCGCCTGGGCGCGGTTTTCGCCCTTGAGGCGGTCGGGCAGGCGGTGCCAGGGCACCATCGACGGCGTCTCGTCCGCTCCGTCGCCGCGGCGCTGCCGCGCGACGAGGTAGCTCTCGTGGATCACCCGGGCGAGGCGCTCGCCCAGGTCGTCGCGGATCAGACCGGGGTCGCAGGCCGCGTCGACCACGCCGAACAGGCGCAGCGTGCCGGAGACCTCGTCGAAGAGCCGCTCGTCGCGGGCGCCGTCGAAGGCGGCTTGCAACGTGGCCAGCTGGTCCTGTCGCACGATCACGGTGCCCGCGCCGCCCCGCCACAGCCGGTCGGCGATCAGCGCGGTCTTCAGCGCCCGCTGCTCGTCCTCGTAGCAGATGAACACCCGGTCCGGCGCCGCCGGCGCCGCCTCCGACGCGAGCACGGTGAGCAGATCCTCGTCGTACGGCGTGAGGTCGCAGGCCTTGCTGAGGAACGGGTAGCGGAAGGTCAGCTCGTCGATCAGCTGGGTGGCCGCGGCGTCGACCACGGCCACCTCGACCCGCCACATCGCGGCCGGCGCGAGCACCCGCCACTGCCGGGCGATCTCCACGATGATGGCGCGGCCGAACGCCGTGGCGCCGACGACGAGGAACCGGGGCGGCCGGTCGAGCGGCGGGATGATCGGGTCCTTGGTGAGCAGGTGTCGCGCGGCCAGGTCGTCGATGTTGAAGAAGTCGAGCCGGATCTTGGGCGGGTCGGTCGTGCCGAGGTGCCGCGCTTGCAGTGCCAGGCACAGCTCGGGATCCTGCACCTGGGCGTACACGGCGAGTGGCCGCTCGCCGCGCTCCCGGCGGCCGGCCGCGAGCGCGACCGCCGTGTTGGTGGCGCTGTCTTCCGCGCACGCGTAGAGGGCGCTGGCGTGTGCGACGCCGGCCGCCCGCAGCACGTCCGGGTTGCGGGCGTCGCCGAGCACCCACAGTGGTCCGCGCCGGCCGTCGGGCACTCCGATCCGGCTCTCGGCGATGTGCACCACCCGGTGTCCGGTCGCGCGCAACTGCCGGGACAGGCTCATCGCCATCGGGCCGTCCCCGCAGACCACCACGTGACCGCGGGCCCGCCGGGCGCGCAGCCGCTGCGCCTCCGCGGCGAAGACGAGCCGGAGGGCCTCGACGAGCGCGTAGAACGTGACGCCGGGTGCCGCGAAGCGGGCGATCTCCAGCGAGATCGGGTAGGGCCCGTTGTCACCCGTCGTCGGCGACTCGAGCACGAAGAGCTGGAGCGCGCCGTAGAGGACGTCCGGGAACCGGGCCGAGGGCCCCATATACTGATGAAGCCCTATGTATCCAAACAGGAGGGACAGGGCCGCGGCGGTGGCGAAGAGGGCACGCATGCCGACGACAGGGGTGTACCGCTTGTCACCGGCCACGCCCACCTCCCCATCGGTGCGTAGTCATTCTATTACTGAAAGCGATCAATGGCTCTCATGATTTTGTTCAGCATGGCTGTACGATGCGGGGCGTGACCACTGCTCTGCCGCCTGTCGGCGAGCGCATCCGTGAGGCGCGGATGCGCCACGGCATGAGCCTGCGTGCCTTGGCGCGGGCGGTGGGCGTGTCGGCAAGTCTGATCTCCCAGATCGAGACCGGCAAGAGTCGCCCGTCGGTCAGCACCCTCTATGCCATAACCCGGGCCCTGGAGATCTCCGTCGAAGACGTCTTCGACGGCGCCGAGCCGGACGGGGCGGCCGACCTCGGCTCACCGGCCGGTGTCGTGCTCCAGGCGGTGCACGGCGTCACCCAGCCGGCCGGGCACCGCATCGGCCCCATCGTCCGTCCCGAGGCGCGTGAGGTGCTGCAACTCGACTCGGGCGTGACCTGGGAGCGGCTCGGTCACCTGCCCGGCACCCGCATCGACTTCCTGCTGGTGACGTACGCGCCGGGCGGCAGCTCGTCCAGCGGCGACCAGCTCATGCGCCACTCCGGCCTGGAGTACGGCTTCGTGCTGGAGGGCGAGCTGACCCTCACGCTCGGGTTCGAGGAGCACCTGCTGCGCCCCGGCGACGCGGTCTCGTTTCCGTCGAGCACGCCACACCGCTACCGCAACGACGGGGTCACTCCCGCGGTCGGCGTCTGGTACGTGCACGAGGAGCCTTGAGAAGTGCTGTGAACCGTTAAGTGACGCTTGACACGGGCCATTAACACGTCCTTCACTGAGGGGGTCGCCTCAGTGAGGAGGACGCGGTGGCTATCCGCACGTTCGGGACCAACGCCGTCGACTGGGAAGAGCGCATCGACCTGGATCGGCTGCGCCGTGAGCGCCTTGACCGGCTCAAGGCCCAGCTGGACGCGTCGGAGTTCGGCGCGCTGCTCACGTTCGACTTCTCCAACATCCGCTATCTGACGTCAACACACATCGGCACCTGGGCGATGGACAAGCTGATCCGGTTCGCCGTGCTGCCGCGCGGCGGCGAGCCGGTGATCTGGGACTTCGGGTCAGCCGCCCGCCACCACCAGCTCTACAACCCGTGGCTCGACGGCACCGAGCGGGCCCGGGCCGGGATCTCCACGCTGCGCGGGGCGTTCCACCCGGACGCGGGCATCGCCGCCGACGTGGCCAAGAAGGTCGCCGACGTGCTGCGCGAGCACGGCGTGGCCGACGCGCCGGTCGGCGTCGACATCGTCGAAATGCCGATCCTGGCGGCGCTCCAGGCCGAGGGGCTGACGGTCGTGGACGGTCAGCAGGTCTTCCTGGAGTCCCGGCGGATCAAGACGCGCGACGAGATCAGCCTGCTCGCGCAGGCCTGCGCGATGGTCGACGCGGCGTACGAGGAGCTGTACGAGTTCCTCCGCCCCGGCGTGCGGGAGAACGAGTGCGTGGGCCTGGTCAGCAAGGTGCTCTACGACCTCGGCAGCGAGTACGTCGAGGGAGTAAACGCGATCTCCGGCGAGCGGTGCGCGCCCCACCCGCACGTGTACAGCGACCGGCTGATCCGTCCCGGCGACCCGGCGTTCTTCGACATCCTGCACAGCCACATGGGCTACCGCACGTGCTACTACCGCTGCTTCGCCGTGGGCAGCGCGTCGCGCGGGATGCGCGACGCCTACACCCGTTGCCGGGAGTACATGGACCAGGCGATCGCGCTGGTCAAGCCGGGCACGACGACCGCCGACATCGTGTCGCTGTGGCCGCGCGCGGAAGAGTTCGGCTTCCCGGACGAGATGGCCGCGTTCGCCCTCCAGTACGGCCACGGCGTCGGCCTCTCCATCTGGGAGAAGCCGGTCTTCAGCCGGCTCGTCTCGCTCGACCATCCCGAAGTGCTCGAAGAGGGCATGGTCTTCGCGCTGGAGACGTACTGGCCGGCGGGTGACGGCTACTCCGCGGCCCGGATCGAGGAGGAGGTCGTGGTCACCGCCGACGGGTGCGAGGTGATCACGAAGTTTCCCGCCGAAAAGCTGCTGATCGCCGGGCGCCGCTACTGGACCGTCGACGGCCCGCTGCCCGGCGAGCGCGAGGCACAGTCGCATCTCAACACCCCGAACGGGAGCCGCCAATGACGCCCGAGGAGCTGCTCGACGCGTACGCGGAGATGGTCCTGATCCGGCGCACCGAGAAGGCGGCGCACGACCTGTTCATGTCCGGGCTGGTCAAGGGCACCACCCACCTGGCGGCCGGGCACGAGGCGGTGGCGGTCGGCGCGAGCGCCGCGCTGCGGCCGGACGACTACGTCTTCGCCACCTACCGGGGCCACCACCACGCGCTCGCGCGGGGTGCGACGCCCGAGGAGTGCCTGGCCGAGCTGATGAGCCGGGCCACCGGCCTGTGCCAGGCCAAGGGCGGCTCGATGCACCTGACCAAGGCGGCCAACGGCATGCTCGGGTCGTACGCGATCGTCGGCGCCCATCTGCCGATGGCGGCCGGGGCGGCCTGGTCGGCGAAGCTGCGCGGCAGCGGCCAGGTGGCGGTGGCGTTCTTCGGCGACGGCGCGACCAACATCGGCGCGTTTCACGAGGCGCTCAACCTGGCCGCGGTGTGGTCGCTGCCCGCGCTGTTCATCTGCGAAAACAACCTCTACATGGAGTACACGCCGATCGAGGCGGTGACCGCGGTGCCCAACCCGGCCGCCGACCGCGCGGGTGGCTACAACATGCCGGCCGAGATCATCGACGGCAACGACGTGGTGGTCGTGCACGAGACGGTGGCGCGGGCGGCGGAGCGGGCGCGCAAGGGCGACGGGCCGACGCTGATCGAGGCGCAGACCTACCGCCACTTCGGGCACAGCCGGGCCGACCCGGCCAAGTACCGCCCGGCCGACGAGGTGGAGCGGTGGATGAAGCACGACCCACTCGACGTGGCCCGCGCGCGGCTCGAGGCGCTGGGCGTGTCACCCGAGGTGATCGCGGACCGCGACCGGCGGGCGGCGGCCACTGTGGACGAAGCCATCGCGGCGGCCAAGAAGGCGCCGGAGCCGGAGCCGGCGCTGGCGTTCACCGACGTGTGGGCGGACGGGGGAGCGGCATGGCGGACGTGAAGTTCACCTACCGGGACGCGGTGGCCGAGGGGATCGCCCGCGAGATGCGCCGCGACCCGAGCGTCGTCTGCCTGGGGGAAGACATCGGCGCGGCGGAGGGCGTGTTCAAGACGACCGTCGGGCTCTTCAAGGAGTTCGGGCCGTCGCGGGTGTGGGACACGCCGATCTCCGAGCAGGCGATCGTCGGAGCGGCCATGGGCGCGGCGATGACCGGCATGCGTCCGGTCGCCGAGATCATGTTCAGCGACTTCCTCGCCTGCTGCTGGGACTACCTGGCCAACGAGATCCCCAAGGCGCGCTACATGACCGGCGGCCAGGTGACCGTGCCGCTGGTGGTGCGCACGGCCAACGGCGGCGGGCTCGGCTTCGGCGCCCAGCACTCGCAGGCCGTGGAAAACTGGGCGTTCACCGTACCCGGACTGAAGATCGTGGCGCCGTCCACGCCGGCCGACGTCGTCGGCCTGATGGCGGCGGCGATCCGCAGCGACGACCCGGTCGTCTTCTTCGAACACAAGGCGCTGCTCGCGGGCTCCGGGCCACGCCCACCGGAAGATCACCTGGTCGAGCTCGGCCAGGCGGCGGTCGCCCGGGAGGGCACCGACGTCACCATCGTGGCGCTGGCCTCCACCGTGCCGATGTCGCTGAAGGCGGCCGAGCAGCTGGCCGGCGAGGGCATCTCGGTCGAGGTGATCGACCTGCGCTGCCTCATCCCGCTCGACATGCGCACCGTCCTGCGTTCGCTCGAGCGCACCTCCCGGCTCGTCGTCGTGGAGGAAAACCCCTACCAGGGCGGCTGGGGCGCGACCGTCGTCTCGGTCGTCGCCGACGAAGGTTTCGAACTGCTCGACGCACCGATCAAGCGGGTCGCCGGGGCCAACGTGCCACTGCCGTTCGCCGACTCGCTCGAGGCCGAGGTGATCCCGACCGTCGACAAGGTCACCGACGCGATCCGAAGGCTTTCCGCATATTAAGGGAGACCCTCATGCCCAACCGCATCCTGCTCCGCGGCGGCCATATCCTCACGATGGACCCTCAGCTCGGCGACCTCCCGAAGGGCGACGTGCTGATCGAAGATGACAAGATCGCCGCGATCGAGCCGCAGATAGCGGCGGACGCCGAGGTGGTCGACGCGAGCGGGCGGATCGTGATCCCCGGCTTCGTCGACACCCACCGCCACACGTGGGAGGCGGCGATCCGCGGCGTCGCGCCCAACGCCACGCTCGACGACTACTTCGTCGACGTCCTCGACACGTTCGCGCCGGTGTACACGGCGGAGGACGTGTACGCGAGCAACCTCGCCGGCGCGCTGGAGTGCCTCAACGCGGGCATCACCACGCTCGTCGACTGGTCGCACATCAACAACACGCCAGACCACCCGGACGCCGGCATCCGCGGCCTACAGGAGGCGGGCATCCGGGCGCAGTACGCCTACGGCAGCGCCAACACGTCACTCGCCGACTACTGGTTCGAGAGCAAGATCGTGATCCCGAAGGACGACGTGCGCCGCATCCGGGACACGTACTTCTCCTCCTCCGGCGGGCTGCTGACGATGGCCCTGGCCACCCGCGGTCCCGGCTTCTGCACCGACGACGTGGTGCGCGCCGAGTGGGAGATGGCCCGCGACCTCGGCATCCCGATCACCGTGCACGTGGCGATGGGCCGGCTGGCCGGCCGCTTCGGCATGATCAAGCAGCTCGACGGGCTGGGCCTGCTCGGCGCCGACACCACGTACATCCACTGCTGCTACTTCAGCGAGGAGGAGTGGGAGCTCGTCGCGCGCAGCGGCGGCACCGTCTCCATCGCGCCGCAGGTCGAGGTGCAGATGGGCCACGGCTGGCCGCCGGTGGCCAAGTCCATCGAGTACGGGCTGCGCCCGAGCCTCTCGATCGACGTGGTGACCACGGTGCCGGGCGACATGTTCACCCAGATCCGCAGCGCGTTCGGCACCGACCGGGCGCGGCGCAACGAGGTGTACTGGCAGAAGAACGAAGCGGCCGAGGGGCACCTCACCGCCCGCCAGATGCTGGAGATCGCCACGCTCAACGGCGCGCACGTGGCCGGTCTGGAAGACCGCACCGGCTCGCTGACGGTCGGCAAGCAGGCCGACATCGTGCTGATCGACGCGGGCGCCATCAACATCGCGCCGGTACACGACGCGGTCGCCGCCGTCACCCTGTGCGCCGACGTGTCCAATGTGGAGGCCGTACTGGTGGCCGGCGAGTTCCGCAAGCGCGACGGCAAGCTCGTCGCGGACGTCGCGCGGGCCCGCCAGCTGGTGGAAAACTCCCGCGATCGCCTGTTGGGCGCGGTGGCCTCCCGGAAGGCCGTGCCGGCGTGAGCGAGCGCAGCGAGCGAACCGTTAGGCACAGCCGGCTTGGAGCCTCGCGGCCGCCCGCGGCGAAGCGAGGACGGCCGTGAGCGATTCACGCCATGTCGTACGGCGGGCGTCGGAGGCGGCGTTCGCCGCCGTCTCCGACGGCTTCTCGCAGTGGTCCATCGTGGACGAGAGCGTGCCCGGCGCGGTGCACACCGGGTTCGCGGTCTGCGAGCTCGCCGCCGGTGCCTCGGTGCCCAGCCGGGTCAACTGGTTCGAGGAGTCGGTCTACCTGCTGAGCGGGTCGGCCGTGATGGACACGCCGGGCGGCTCGTACCGGCTGGAGCCCGGCGACTACGGCCTGGTCAACACCGGCGTGCCGTACGCCTGGCGCAATCCGGGCGACGAGCCGGCCCGGTGGGCGCGGATGCAGGCGCCGCAGCCGCGCGAGCGGTTCGGCGGCGACGCGCTGGCGGTGCCCCTCGCCGCCGCGGGGCCGGTGCTCCCGGTCGACCCGCGCGACCCGCGCACCCAGGCGTTCGGCCACATCTCGCCGCGGCACATGGACCCGGGCAAGCAGAGCCAGGACCTGCTCGCCGTCTCGGCCAGCATGCGTACCGCCCTGCTGGTGTACAGCGGCATCACCGTGAAGATGATGGTGGACAGCGACCTCGGCGCCGACCTGTCCACGATGTTCATGGTCCAGTACGAGCCGGACGGCGTGGCGGGCGCGCACGACCACCCGTTCGAGGAGACCTACCTGATCCTGGAGGGCGCCACCGACGCGACCTTCGACGGCGAGACGTACCGCCTCGAGGTCGGCGACGTGGCCTGGGCCGGGGTCGGCTGCGTGCACGGCTTCGCCAACGCGGGCGACGGGCCGGTGCGCTGGCTGGAGACTCAGGCGCCGCAGCCGCCGCCCCGCCATTCCTACCGCTTCGCCCGTGACTGGACGTACCTTCGCGAGGTTGTCGACAGGGAGGCTCGATGAGTGTTGTGGTTGTCGGCGGTTCCGCGGGCATCGGCCTGGAGGTCGCGCGGTTCTTCGCCGACCTCGGCGACGACGTCCTGTTGACCAGCCGGGACGCCGGCCGGGCCGAGCGGGTGGCCAAGGAGGTCGGTGCCCGCGGCGCGGCGCTCGATCTCGCCCAGCCGGAGACGATCGCCGACGCGCTCGCCGGGGTGGAGCGCGTCGACCATCTCGTGCTGGCCGCGATCGAGCGCGATCACAACACCGCCGCCGAGTACGTGATCGAGCGGGCGCTGCGGCTCGTCACGCTCAAGCTCGTCGGCTACACCGAGGTCGTGCACGCGCTGCTGCCGAAGATGCACGCGGGCAGCTCGATGGTGATCTTCGGCGGCCAGGCGATGCAGCGGCCCTACCCGGGCTCCACCACGGTGTCCACGGTGAACGGTGGCGTGGTCGGGCTCGTGCACACGCTCGCCTGCGAGCTGGCCCCGATCCGGGTCAACGGCATCCACCCGGGCATCGTGGGCGACAGCCCGTACTGGGAGGGCAAGCCGCTCGACGCGGTCGTGGCACGTACGCCGCTCGGTCGGCTGGCGGTCATGAACGAGGTCCGCGACGCCGTTGTCTTCCTGCTCCGCAATGGGGCGATCAACGGTGTCAACCTGCCCGTCGACGGAGGCTGGCTGCTCAAGTGAGAGTCGCGATCATAGGTACCGGCCGGATGGGCGGCGGGATGGCGGTCCGGCTGCGCGAGTCGGGCGCCGACGTCGTGGTGTGGAACCGCACTCCCGAGAAGGCTTCGGCGACCGGCTGCGCCGTGGCACCCACCGCCCGCGAGGCGGCGGCCTCGGCCGACGTCGTGATCGTGTCGCTCGCCGACGACGCCGCGGTGCTCGCCGCCTACGACGGGCCGGACGGCGTCGCGGCCGGGCTCCGCGCCGGCACGGTCGTCGTGGAGAGCAGCACGGTCGACCCGGAGACGGTACGCCGGCTGGAGCCGCTCGTGTCCGGTCGCGGTGCCACGCTGCTGGACGGCCCGGTGTCGGGCAGCATCGCGCTGGTCGAGAAGGGACAGCTGACGTTCATGGTCGGCGGGCCCCCTTCCGGCGTCGACAAGGCGCGGCCGGTGCTCGACCTGCTCGGCCGCCAGGTCTTCCACGTCGGCGAGCTGGGCTCGGGCGAGGTCGTCAAGCTGGCCGTCAACACCGTCGTGCTCGCGCTCAACCAGGCGCTCGCCGAGGCGCTCGTGCTGGCCGACCGGGCCGGGGTGCCCCGCGAGACCACGTACGAGGTGCTCGCCAACAGCGCGATCGGCTCGGCGTTCGTGTCGTACAAGCGCGCGTCGTTCGAGCGGCCGGACGAGACACCGGTGGCGTTCAGCCTCGACCTCGTCGCCAAGGATCTCGACCTGGTCCGCCAGCTCGCCGAGCGGGTCGCCGCCAGGATGCCCCAGGCGGACACCAACCTCGGCGTGGCTACCGCGGCGGTGGCCGCCGAGCTCGGCGGCCGCGACATGAGCGCCGTCGCCGAGTACCTACGGCAGCTCTAGCCACTGGCGGGTGCGCTTGCCCGGCAGGTAGGGCGAGTCGAGGCGCTTGGCCAGCACGCCGCCGACGCCCTGCTCGCGGCTGGCCTGCCGGGCGAACTCGCCGCCGCCGGTGAAGTGCGGTGGCACGAGCCAGTGCGGCCCGGCCAGCTCCAGCGCGGCCAGCAGCTCGCGCCGCTCGGTGTACGGCAGGTCCACGGTGGAGCGGCCTTCGACCCAGAGCAGGTCGACGACGAGGTACTGCACCGGCACCCGGGAGGCCAGGCGGCGGGCGGCCGCGCCGTCGGTGACCCGGGCGCGCGGGCGCAGCGCCGCCTCGCTCACCCGGCCGGCCGCGTCGAACGCCACGATCACGCCGTCGAGCACGCACTCGGTGGGCGCCAGCGCCTCGGCCATCTCGCGCAACTCCGGGTACGAGGCGGTGACGTCCTTCTCGTCGCCGCCGAGCACCCGCGGCCGGCCGCCGGACACGTAGGTCACCGCGCGCACGCCGTCCCAGGCCAGCTCGTACGCCCACGCGTCGTCGTCGGCGGGCAGCTTCGCGGCGCGTACCGGCAGCATCGGCGCGACGAGGTCGGGCATCGGGCTGAACCCGGCCGGCGGCGGATCCATCCGGTGGATCATCCAGTTCTTGCCGTCGGTGCGAAACAGTACGTACCGGCCGGAGACCCGCTCGCCGTGCAGCGTGACGATCACCTCGCGGTCGCGCCACTTCTCGGTCTCGTACGTGCCGCGGTCGAAGATGGTCATCCGGCCGCCGCCGTACTCGCCCGCCGGGATCTCCCCGTGGAAGTCGAGGTACTCCATCGGATGATCCTCAGTCTGTACTGCGAGGTTGTTGCGCGCCGGGTCGCGGGGCACGCCGCGCGGCACCGCCCAGGAGACGAGCACGCCGCCGCGCTCCAGCCGCAGGTCCCAGTGGAGGCTGCTGGCGTGGTGCTGCTGGATCACGAATGCGTCGTCGTCGCCCGCCGCCGGCCGCCCCTCCGGCACCGGCTCCGGCGTGCGCTTGGCATCCCGCTTGCGGCGGTACTCGTCCAGCCGGTCGCCCATAGTCGCAATTGTGGCCGCGTCGTGGCGGCATCGCATGGGCCCCATCTGGGTACCGTGGAAAGCACCTAGCCACCTGGCCCCAGGGGCTGGCGACGTCCCGGTCGGCGCGAAGCGACGATAAGGGACGGAGCCGGCATCCCGGGGCCTAGGCGAGCGGAGCGAGCCCAGCTAACTCAGCCCCGGGGGTGAGGCGTTGGCCTACTTCACCGTCATCCGCCTCGGCGAGGCCGCCCTGGTCTACGCCGAGGGTCCACTCGATGCCACCGTCGCCGCCAGCCTCCACGACGCGCTCGCCGACATCGTCGACGAGCGGGCCACTCCGATAGTCATCGACCTTGTCCGCGTGCCGACCGTCAACGACGGCATCGTCACGGCTCTCGCGGCGGCCGCTTCACGCGCCGCCCAGCAGGGCCGGGGCCTGGAGCTGCGGCTGGCCGCCGGCCAGCGCTTTACCGTGACCGGCGCGGCCCAGCTGCGCCAGGTGATGGGGAGGGCCTACCCGACGGCAGCCTGACCGGTCTCCAGCCGGCGCAGTGCCGCCTCCAGGTGGGGCGGCACCCGGCGGCGGTGCCGCAGCACCCAGGGCAGCTCGGCGAGCGCGTCGTGGAGGCCGCCGCGCCCGTCCGAGGTGGACAGCGCCCGCGCGGCCTCCCGCACCGCCCTGGTCGCCGGCCGTCGCAGCCACGTCGTGAGCAGGTCGTTGCGGATCATCATGCGCCGCCGTGCCGCCGGATCACGGCCGGTGGGCAGGGGCAGGTGGCGCACCACGAGCGTGGGCAGGTAGGCCAGCCCCCAGCCCCGCACGGCCAGGTCCATCGCGAGGAGCGCTTCCTCGCCGTACACGTGGAGCTTGGGCTGGAATCCGCCGACCGCGAGGAAGACGTCTCGCCGGACCACCGCGGCGCAGGCGAGAAAGCCCAGCACCGACGGGCCCGGCTGGGTCGGCGTGGTGCCGAGCGGCGCGGCGGCCATCGCGGCCGAGACCGGGTCGAGCCGCGCCGTGGGCCCGACCAGCACGCGGGCCGCGAGCAGCGCGGTGCTCGGATGCTTGTCGAGCGCGTGCGCGGCCTGGTCGAGGGCGTCGCCCTCCCAGTAGGAGTCGTCGTCGGCGAAGGCCACGTACGGCGTATGGGCCAGAGCGGCACCGGCGTTGCGCGCCGCCGCGCCGGCGTTGACTGGCAGGCGCAACACCCGCACCCGCGGGTGCCGCGCCGCGACGGCCGCCGCGGTGCCATCGGTCGACGCGTTGTCCACGAGGATCACCGGCGCCCGATGCCGAGGGAGCGTGTCGAGCAGCTGCTCACGCCGGTTGTGGCTGGCTACGACGACCGTCACTTTACGCACGGCGCGCTGGATACCCCGCTTCCCGCCGGACATGCGATCGGGGGCGCCCGGTTGGGCGCCCCCGATCAGTGCGGAGAGAACGAGGTCAGGTGGAGCAGGCGGTGCCGTTCAGCGTCCAGCCCGTGGGGGCGCCGTTGGTGCCGCCGTGCGTGCCCTGGAAGCCGAACGTGGTGTTCGCACCCGGGGCGATCGAGCTGTTGTGGCCGACGTTGCGGGCGCTGACCGAGGAGCCGCTCTGGGTGACGGTCGCGTTCCAGCTGTTGGTGATCTGCTGGCCGCTCGGGAACGAGAAGCCGAGCGTCCACCCGTTGACCGTGCTGGAGCTCGTGTTGGTCACGGTCACGTTGCCGGTGAAGCCGTTGTTCCACGAGTTCGCCGTGTACGCGACCCGGCAGGCGCCACCGCCGCCCGGCGGGGGCGTCGTGTTCGGCGGCGGTGTGGTGTTCGGCGGCGGTGTGGTGTTCGGTGGGTTGCCCTGGTTGACGGTCGTGGAGAACGAGTTGACGCCCAGGCCGACGCCGCCGTTCCACGGCTCGAAACCACCCTGGATGCTGGTCAGGTACCAGGAGTTGGTGATCGCGCCGCGGTTGCGGATGTCGTTGATGAAGTCCAGGACGTTGAAGCTCCAGCTGTTGATCGGCGACGGCGCCACGTACGAGATGACGTTGTTGGAGCCGTTGCTGCCGCGCCAGACGTCCCAGGTGCGTCCGCCGACGTTGCCGGAGCCGACCGAGGAGCCGATCGGCTGGATCGGGCCCTGGCGGTTGAACCAGATCATGATCTCCATCTGGTTGACCCCGTCGCGCTTGGGCGTCGGGTCCAGCCAGATGTCGAACGAGGCGTTGTACGTGCCGCTGGCGTACGTGTAGCTGATGTTGGTCGGGATGCTGCTGATCTGGCTGACCTGGAGCGGCAGGTTGGTGCCCGGCGAGCAGTTGGTGTAGTGGCAGCCGAAGAAGACCGACGGGTACGACAGCGGCGCCCCGTTGGTCGCCGCGCTGCCCTGCTGGCTCACGATCGAAAAGCCGGTGTTGGTTACGTTGATGCACTGCTCGGCGTTGGAACCCCAGCGGTTGTTCTGCACGACGTAGCGGCCCTGGATCGTGGTCGAGCCGAACTGCTCACAGATGCGGACGTCAGCCTGCGCCGGCGAAGCGGCGGTGGTGATGACCGCGGCGGTGCCCGCGAGGAACAGGCCGATCGCGGCGAACGCGCGTATCGGGCGTTTCATGGGTGCTCCTTCTCGTGGTGGGACGGGTCCGGGTGGGTCGGACGGGAGCGCTCCCATGAGGTTAGGACATATTCACGCTTATGAAAACATGCTGCGCGCCGCCCGTAACTGATCCGTGGCCCGGGCGAGCGCGTCGGTGATCCGTTGCTCGCTCTCCGGTCCGATGCGGGCGGCCGGTACGGACAGGCTGATCGCGTCGGTCGGCGGGTCGGCGAGGGGCACCGCGATCGCGAAGCACACGATGCCGTCGGTGTTCTCCTCGCGGTCGACGGCGTATCCCCGTTCCCGGGTCAGCTCCAACTCCGCGTGGAGCGCCTCCCGGTCGGTGATCGTACGGGCGGTGAGCCGGGGGAGCGGCCAGCGCAGCTGGCCGTCGGGGTCGGGGCTCCGGGCGAGCAGCGCCTTGCCCAGCGCGGTGGCGTGCGCGGGCAGCTTGCGCCCGATCGCGCTGTACAGCCGCAGCCGGTGCACCGATTCGCGTTTGGCCAGGTAGACGACGTCCGGGCCGTCGAGCCGGCCGAGGTGCACGGCCTCGCCGAACCGCCGGGACAGGTCGTCGAGCACGCCGGACACCACCCCGACCGCGTCGTCCGCGTCGAGGTAGGCGGCACCCACCTCCAGCGCGCGCACGCCGAGGCCGAAGCGGGTGCCGGTCGGGTCGGTCTCCACCCAGCCGCGCCGGGCCATCGTGCGGAGGATGCCGTGCAGGCTGCTCTTCGGGATGTCGAGCGCGCGGGAGAGCTCGACCAGCGAGCGGCGCCCGGGGGACGCGGCCAGCGCCTCGAGCACCTCGAGGGTGCGGTCGGCGGACTTCACGGGGGGTTGGACCGACGTCATGCGTTCCATTATGGTCATGTACGTGACCGACGTTCAGTATGTTGAACAGACCATCGGTAAGAACCGGCTGCTCCCGGTCGTTGTGCTCGAAGACGCGCGTGCTGCCGAGCCGCTCGCCGCCGCGCTGACGGCCGGAGGGCTGCGCAGCGTGGAGGTGACGTTCCGGACCGACGCGGCCGCCGAGGCGATCCGCGTCATGGCGGAAAACCCCGAGCTGCTCGTCGGCGCCGGCACGGTGCTGACCCGGGCACAGGTCGACGCGGCGGTCGAGGCGGGGGCGAAGTTCGTGGTCAGCCCCGGGTTCAGCCCCGTGGTCGTGGCCCACTGCCGGGAGGCCGGCCTTCCGGTGTACCCCGGTGCGGCCACGGCGACGGAGATCCAGATGGCGCTCGACGCGGGGCTGTCGATCGTCAAGTTCTTCCCCGCCGAGCAGGTCGGCGGGGCCAAGATGATCAAAGCGCTGGCCGCGCCGTTCCGGTCCGTGCGGTTCATACCCACCGGCGGGGTAAACACCGGCAACCTGCCCGACTACCTCGCGCTCAAGGCGGTCTTCGCGGTCGGCGGCACCTGGATGGTCGCGCCCGACCTGCTCGCGGCGGGCAAATGGGACGAGGTCACCCGACTTACCGCGCTAGCGGTCGCGCAAGCGGAGCAAGTGGCAACAGCGGTCGCGATGACGAAGGAGAACCGGTGACGCTCCAGATCAAGAACGCCGAGGAGTGCCGTTACGACCTTGTCTCGCTCGGCGAGATCATGCTGCGTCTCGACCCGGGCGAGGGGCGGGTGCGCACCGCGCGCAGCTTCCGCGCCTGGGAGGGCGGCGGGGAGTACAACGTGGCCCGCGGGCTGCGCCGCTGCTTCGGCATGCGCACGGCGGTGGTCACCGCGTTCGCCGACAACGAGGTGGGCCGGCTGCTCGAAGACCTCGTGCTCCAGGGCGGCGTGGACACCACGTTCGTGAAGTGGCTGCCCTACGACGGCATCGGCCGCGCGGTGCGCAACGGGCTCAACTTCACCGAGCGCGGCTTCGGTGTGCGCGGCGCGGTGGGCACCTCCGACCGCGGGCACACCGCCGCCAGCCAGCTCCGCCCCGACGACGTCGACTGGGACCACCTCTTCGGCACGCTCGGCGTCCGCTGGCTGCACACCGGCGGCATCTACGCCGCGCTCTCCGAGACCACACCGGACGTGATCGAGGCGGCCATGTCCGCCGCGCGCCGGCACGGCACCGTCATCTCGTACGACCTGAACTACCGGCCTAGCCTCTGGAAGGCGGTCGGTGGCAAGGAGCGGGCGCAGGAGGTCAACCGGCGGCTCGCGCGGTACGTGGACGTGATGATCGGCAACGAGGAGGACTTCACCGCCTCGCTCGGCTTCGCGGTGCCGGACACCGACGAGTCACTGTCCACGCTGGAGGTTGCCAACTTCCGCCGCATGATCGAGGAGGTCACGAAGGAGTACGGCAACTTCGCCGTCGTGGCCACCACCCTGCGGACGGTGCGCAGCGCGACGGTCAACGACTGGGGCGCGATCGCCTGGGCCGACGGCGCGTTCGCCGAGGCGACCCACCGGCCGGAGCTGGAGATCCTGGACCGGGTGGGCGGCGGCGACAGCTTCGCGTCCGGCCTCATCTACGGGCTCATCAGGACCGGAGACCTCCGCACGGCGGTCGAGTACGGCGCGGCGCACGGCGCGCTCGCGATGACGACACCTGGCGATACGTCGATGGCGAGCCTCAAGGAGGTGGAGGCACTCGTGCGCGGCGGCGGTGCGCGGGTGCAGAGGTGAGCGTGCGCCAAAACGTGAGACTTGCGTAGCGCAATTGCGTGTTCGGGGGACTACCCTTAGCGCCATCGGGGCCTATCCTTGGCCGGTCGCTCCGAGTAGTCTCTTGGCTTCAACGCGTTGCCCCTCCCCCGCGCCGGGGCTGGAACAATCTCCGGAGGCGTTCGCACATGCTCGGATCCAGCCTGCGGATCCTCGTTGTCGGTGCCGGCATCGCCGGCCTGGCAGCCGCCCGCGCACTGCGCCTTGCCGGCTTTCGCCCGGAGGTGGTCGACAAGCTCCCCGCGTCCACTGTGGCGGGTGCGGGCATCTACCTGCCGGGCAACGCCACGCGCGCCCTGCGCGAGCTCGACCTCGACGCCCCGGTGCGGCCGTGCGGTGAGGTGGTGACCCGGCAGCGCTTTCTCGACGCGGAGGGGCGCCAGCTCTGCGAGGTCGACCTGGCCGAGCTGTGGGAGGGCGTGGGCGAGTGCCGCGCGCTGCCCCGCGCCGACCTCCACCGGGTGATGCTCAGCGGGGCCGGCGGCGCGGTGCGGCACGAGACCGAGGTGACCTGCCTCGAGGTGGTGGCCGGCGAGACCGCCAAGGTCCAGTTCGGTGACGGCTCCAACGCGGAGTACGACCTGGTGGTCGGCGCCGACGGCCGGCGCTCCTCGGTGCGCACGATGGCCGCGCTCGGCGGCGCCGCGGTCCCGGTCGGCCAGGTCATGTACCGCAGCGTGGTGACCGGCGGGCCGAAGGTCGGCGAGTGGACCGCCGTGCTCGGCAAGCGGGCCGCGTTCGTCGTGATGCCGATGGGCGCGGGGCGGCTGTTCTGCTACGCCGACGAGGCCGCCTCGGCCGCGCCGGCCGACCCGCTCGACCGGGTGCGGGAGGTCTTCGGCGGCCTCGGCGGCCCGGTGCCCGCCGTGCTCGAAGCGATAGAGAAGGTGCAGGTCGCGGTTACCGACGAGGTCGAGATCGGCAGCTGGTCGGAGGGGCCGGTCGTGCTTGTCGGCGATGCCGCGCACGCCACCGCGCCGACGCTCGCCCAGGGTGCGGCCATGGCCCTCGAAGACGCCGTGGTGCTGGCCGAGTCGCTGCGCGGGGCGGCCTCGGTGACCGACGCGCTCGACGAGTACGAGCGGCGCCGCCGCCCGCGCACCCGCTGGGTGCTGGAGCGCACCCGCGACCGCGACCGGCTGCGCGACGAGGCGCCCGCGATCCGCGACCCGCTGCTCCGGGAGCGCGGCGAAGCCATCTTCGCGGAGCACTACAAGGGACTCGTGGCTCCCTACTAACCCCCGTAGTTGATGGCCGCCGGCGGAGGACTATCCTGCCCGTTGGACCGCCAGATCAAGAGCCAGCACACACCCGGAGGCCCTGCGTGACCACCGTCGCACCGAAGCCGATCGTGACGCGGCCGTGGCCGGTCCGAGAGCCGGTCAAGGGTTCCGCGATCGCCCGCATCCTCCGCACGACGGACGCGAAGCAGATCGGGATCATGTACATGATCACGTCCTTCGTGTTCTTCATGATCGGCGGCCTGATGGCGCTGCTGATGCGCGCCGAGCTGGCCCGTCCGGGCATGCAGTTCCTCTCGCCCGAGCAGTACAACCAGCTGTTCACGATGCACGGCACGATCATGCTGCTGTTCTTCGCGACGCCGATCGTGTTCGCCTTCGCCAACTTTGTCGTGCCGATCCAGATCGGTGCGCCGGACGTGTCGTTCCCCCGGCTCAACTCCTTCGCCTACTGGCTGTACGCGTTCGGCGGCACGCTCGCCCTGGCCGGCTTCATCACGCCGGGTGGCGCCGCCGACTTCGGCTGGTTCGCGTACGCGCCGCTCAACGACGCGGTCAACTCGCCCGGCGTGGGCGCCAACATGTGGATCGTCGGCCTGGCCATCTCCGGTCTCGGCACGATCCTCGGCGGCGTCAACATGATCACGACGATCCTCACGCTGCGCGCGCCGGGCATGACGATGTTCCGGATGCCGATCTTCACGTGGTCGATCCTGATCACCGCGCTGCTCGCGATCCTGGTCTTCCCGCTGCTGGCCGCCGCGCTCTTCGCGCTCGCCGCCGACCGCATCCTCGGCGCGCACGTCTTCGACCCCGCCACCGGCGGGCCGATGCTGTGGCAGCACCTCTTCTGGTTCTTCGGGCACCCCGAGGTGTACATCGTCGCGCTGCCGTTCTTCGGCATCATCAGCGAGGTCGTGCCGGTCTTCAGCCGCAAGCCGCTCTTCGGCTACAAGGGCATGGTCGGCGCGATGATCGCCATCGCGGCGCTGTCGATGAGCGTGTGGGCGCACCACATGTTCGCCACCGGCCAGGTGCTGCTGCCCTTCTTCAGCTTCCTGAGCTTCCTGATCGCCGTCCCGACCGGCATGAAGTTCTTCAACTGGATCGGCACCATGTGGCGCGGCCAGTTGACCTTCGAGTCGCCGATGCTCTTCGCGATCGGCTTCCTGGTGACGTTCCTCTTCGGCGGCCTGTCCGGCGTGCTGCTGGCCAGCCCGCCGGTCGACTTCCACGTCTCCGACTCGTACTTCGTGGTGGCCCACTTCCACTACGTGCTCTTCGGCACGATCGTGTTCGCGGTGTACGCCGGCGTCTACTTCTGGTTCCCGAAGATGACCGGCCGGATGCTCGACGAGCGGCTGGGCAAGATCCACTTCTGGCTGACGTTCATCGGCTTCCACACCACGTTCCTGGTGCAACACTGGCTCGGCAACGAGGGCTTCCCGCGGCGGTACGCCGACTACCTGCCCGATGACGGCTTCACCACGCTCAACACGATCTCCACGATCGGCTCGTTCGTGCTGGGCGCGTCCACGCTGCCGTTCCTTTACAACGTGTGGAAGTCGTACAAGGCCGGCCAGGTCGTCGAGGTCGACGACCCGTGGGGCCACGGCAACTCGCTGGAGTGGGCCACGACCTCGCCGCCCCCGCTGCGTAACTTCGACCGCATGCCGCGCATCCGCTCGGAGCGCCCGGCCTTCGACGCGAAGTTCCCGCACCTGGCCGCCGGTTCCCAGTCGGTCGCCGGCCCGCCGGAGGGCGGCGCGAAGCCGCTGACCAGCGAGTCGCGGGGCGGCGCCACCTACCAGGAGGACACCTCCACCGAGATCGACCGCTAGCCCTACAAAACGGATCGCGGTGCCTGCCTTGCCGGTGGGGCACCGCGATCCTTCTGTTTGGTGCGGCCGCTATCGTGCTGTCCGTTACCTAAATGTGATGTCGCTCGCGGTAGGTGTGTCAATGTTCATAATTTGGACATAGCGCCTGCGAATTTCGAGATGTCGTGACGCTATGTGCTCGTCCCATGGGTTTGATATTTCATCGGGTTGAGGTCGCCGCCAACCGGTCTCTATGCTCGCCGCGCCTCGGCCGGGCAGGTTAACAAATTGACCCATGGAGGAACTCGTGCGACTACGCCTAACTCGCAGGTTACTGTCCATTCTTGGTTTTGCCACGCTGGCCTTAGCGGCTCCATCCGCTGCGTTAGCGGTCAATGTCTCGTCAAACGACGGTTCCGGTACGCAGAACGTCACGCAATGGTTCGGCAACGGCGCGACGCTATCTGGGACTCTGAAGTCAACCAGTGGCAGCGCCGTCTACTACTCCGGACTCGTGGCAATCAACAACTGTGACGACAGCACTTATGGCCGTTACTCCTCCAACACCACCAGCACCAGCGGTCAGACGAGGGGTGGGACGATTTCCGCTCTCATCGGCGTCTGGCCCTGTAGCTTCGAGGGAGTGAAGGCGCGGGTCTGCAAGGACGTCAACAACCTTCCTGACCCGTGTGGATCTTGGTCCTCCACCATTAGGCCCTAGCATCTCGCAGATGCTCGGGCGGCCGGGTAACATCACCACAGCAAGGTCGGTCCTATTTTCCGTCGGTCCAGGATATAGGTCCGAGTTCGCACAATAAGCCGCGAAAATCGCCCGACGGCTCACTGGGCTCGACAGTCCGTCGGCCCAGTGAGCCACCACTTCGTGCCGGAGCCTGTTCGGGGGCAAAGTGCTAGAGGTCAGAGACGTTCAGTTTCGTTACGGTCCGAAGACCGTGCTCGTCGGAGTGTCGCTGGATCTGACGAACGGAGCAAACCTGTTCCTGGGCAGAAACGGGGCCGGCAAGACCACCCTCATGCGCGTCCTTGCCGGTGCCGTCCGCCCTGACGCGGGAGATGTGCGGCTGAACGGCAGGTTGTTCAGTGGGCGGTCCACGTCGGGGCGGCAGGTGCTGCGACACATCGGGTGGCTCCCCCAGGACTTCGGCTTTCCGCCGCGTATGAAAGTCGACGAGTTCGTCGCGTATGCGGCGTGGCTGAAGCAGGTGCCAGCGGCGCAGGTTCTGGCACGGAGCAGCGCCGTCCTCGAAGTCGTCGATCTCGTGCGGCAAGCCCACCAGCCGCTGAAGAGCCTCTCTGGCGGGCAGCTGCGAAGGGCCGGCCTCGCCGCCGCGCTCGTAGCCGATCCGGACGTGCTCATTCTGGATGAACCAACCGCGGGGCTGGATCCTGAGCAGCGCGACGCGTTCCACGAGCTCATCCGACAGATCGGGCACGAGAAGGTCGTCGTCGTGGCGACGCACCTCTTGGAGGACGTCGAGGCATTGGCGGGGCACATCGTGGTGATCGACCATGGCTCGGTCCGGTGGCAGGGCGATCCAGGCGGGTTGGAGCGACTTGGCGGCGGTGGTTCCGGCCTCAGCGGTCTGCGGGCCGGTTTTCAGGCGGCGATCGGCCAGAAGCCGTGAGAAGCCTCGCGCCCGGCAGGTTGACCTCCGTCGACCTCCTCATCGGCCTCGCCGTAGCGGTGGTCACAGCCGCTCAAGGCATCCTGGTGGTGGCGACGAAGTCGGAGCGGTGGGCAGGACACTGGCCGAGCAGCAGCGCGGCGGTCGGCTGGGCCACCATTTGGGGATGTTGCATCGGGTCGGCCGCGGCCGCGTTGCTGGTCGCCGCCGCCCGGCGCCACAACTATGACCATCTGATCCAGGGGTCGTCCCGAGGCCGTCCGGCGATCTTCGGTGCCGGGCTGCTGGCCATCGGCGCCGGCAATCTCGCGGGCTACCTTGCCGTGACCGGCTACCTGCTTTCGACAACCGGGCCGGAGGCTACCCACGGACGGCTCAATGTCCTCGACTTGCTGTCCACGCTGGCCGCGGTGCCACTCGCCGTTGGCCTCGGTGCCGCGGCCGGGCGGGTCCTGCCAACGCGGCTGGCGCCGGTCGCGGCGGCGGTCCTCCCGTACGCGATCTACATGCTTCTCGTGTATGGGAGCGCGTACAGCGGAAACATCGTGTTCACGGACATCTCCCTGGCCGATGACACCGACCGTACCTATCTGCGACTGCCGACCGAGTTGGTCATCGGTCGCGGGGTTTTCTGGTTGGCCGTGGGGGCCGCGTTGATCTGCTGGGCGCTGCACGCCGGCCGTTCGGCATACACGGCGGTCCTGATCGCCGGATTCGGAGCCTCGGCCGTCCTGCTCACCGCGGGTACGCGGTATGAGGTGCCGAGCGAGCACCAGGCAGTGTGCGTCGAAGGCAGGCCCACGGTCTGTCTCGACCGCGCACATGATCATCTCGTCGACGAATACGTCCGTCGCGTCCGGGCCAACGCCGCCGCGCTTTCGGGGATCGACTTCACCCGGCTCACCGTGACGCCGATCGAAAGCTTCGGCGACACCGCGCCCGTAAGCGGTGAGGTCGTCTTCGCGCCCATCGTCAAGCGAAACACCTCACCGGCACACCAGATCGATTCCGCCTCCTTCGACGCCGCGTTCGGCGCTGGTCTATTCCTCACCTCGTGTCACGACGCCAACGACGGTGAGCGGCCGGCCGGTGCCGAAGACAGCCTCCGGACTGCGGTGGCGTTGTACCACTGGTGGCTCAGTGCCCGCGACCTGCCTCTCGACGGCAGCAACTATCCAGGTGAGATCGACCTGAAGTCGGTCCTCGCTGCTGATGCCTCGACAGCGGCTGTGGACAAGAGGCTGTTCGCGCTGTCGCCGGGCGAGCGGATGGCCTGGCTACGGGAGCATCAGGCCGCCATCCTGAGCTGCCGGGCGGGTCCGCTGCCGTGACGGTGCCGCACAGCCTGCGGGTACGCGCCCGGATCGTGCTCGCATTCGCCGGCGCGCGCGGCGTGACGCCGCGGTCGGTCGCCGCATACGCCGGGCTCTGGCTTGCCATCGGCCTGGGCTCCCGATTCAGCATGTCCGCGCTGGGTCTGCGGTTTGCTCCGCCGGGCAGCTCGTCGCTGGATACCGTGGCGGTGGTGTTCATGTTGCTCCCGGCAACCGCTCTGGCGAACGGCACCGCGAGTCGACTTCCGGCGCTGGAGTCGGTGCGGTCGCGCGGAATGCTCTATGCGAATTCCCTATGGGTCTTCGTGCTGGTCGGTGGGGGCACGCTCGTCGCGTTGGCGACCGCCTTCACCTGGCACGCGTCGATCAACCAGCTTTCGCTCTTCTCGACCTGGTTGATCGTGCTCTCGGTGACGCTGGTCCTCGGCGCGGCCCTTACGACCACCGCCGCGGCCATGGGCACGCTCGCACTTGTCGCGGTCTTTGGCACGCCAGGCCTCGTGCCGTGGCGATTCAACCTGCTCTACAACGTGACAAACGCCCGCGTCGCGGCGGTCGTCGGCCTGCTGCTGCTGCTGACCGGCGGCGCCTTGCACGTGGCAAGGCATACCAGGCCACAGGCCGGATGAAACCTCAAGGGGTGAGGGTGACGCCGGCGGCCTTCATCTCGCGGAGAGCGGCCTCCGTCGTCGCCGGTGCCACGCCTGCGGTCAGGTCGACCAGCACTGTCGTGTCGAAGCCCTCGCGGGCGGCGTCTACGGCGGTCGCCCGTACGCAGTGGTCCGTGGCGATGCCGACCACGTCGACCTGTGTCACGTCGCGGGCGCGGAGCCAGTCGGCGAGGCCGGTGCCCTCGTCGTCGTGGCCCTCGAAGCCGGAGTAGGCCGCGGCGTGTTCGCCCTTGTGGAAAACCGCGTCGATGCGGCCCGTCGCCAGGGCCGGGTGGAAGTCGGCGCCGGCCGTGCCCACGACGCAGTGGCGCGGCCACGAGTCGACGTAGTCGGGCGGGCTGCCGAAGTGGGCGCCGGGGTCGATGTGGTAGTCCTTCGTCGCCACCACGTGGTCCCACGGGCCGTTGGTCAGCGCGCCGGAGATGCCGGCGGCCACGGCCGCGCCGCCGTCGACGGCGAGCGAGCCGCCTTCGCAGAAGTCGTTCTGGACGTCCACGATGATCAACGCACGAGTCATGAAGGGCTCCTAGGAAGCGGGAACGATCGTGACGGGGACGGCGGGGTCTCCCGCGGAGAGCTTGAGGCCCTCCCACGGGATCGAGATCAGGCATTGGCGCAGGTGGGCACGCGACTCGGCCAGCGTGGGCAGGCCCATGGGCTCGCCACCGGCGACGTACTGGTGCTGGAGCAGGCGGTCGCCCAGATGGCGGTCGGGCACGCCCTGGGTCACCACGATCTCCTCGGTGGCGGTGCCGGTCGGCTTGTGGCGCCGCACCGCCGTCTTGCGGCCGCCGACCGTGGCCTTGTTTTCCGAGCGTTTGACCACCGGGCGCCCCTCGACCTCGACGAGCTTGTACACAAGGCCGGCCGTGGGCGCGCCGGAGCCGACCACGACCGCGGTGCCGGCGCCGTACATGTCGACCGGCTCGGCGGCGAGCGCGGCGATCGCGTACTCGTCGAGGTCGCCGGAGACGATGATCTTCGTCTCGGTGGCGCCCAGCGAGTTGAGCAGGTCGCGGGACTGCTGAGCGAGCACCGAAAGGTCGCCCGAGTCGAGGCGGATGGCGCGCAGCTCCGGGCCGGCGACCGCGATCGCGTTGCGGATGCCCTGGCTGATGTCGTACGTGTCGACGAGCAGCGTCGTGTCCTTGCCCAGCGCCTCGATCTGGGAGGCGAAGGCGGTCGGCTCGTCGTCGTGCAGCAGCGTGAACGCGTGCGCGGCCGTGCCCGCGGTGGGGATGCCGTACCGGAAGCCGGCCTCGAGGTTGGACGTGTACTCGAACCCGGCCAGGTACGCGGACCGCGCGGCGGCGACCGCGGCCTCCTCGTGGGTGCGGCGCGAACCCATCTCGATCACCGATCGGCCCCGGGCGGCGGTGACCATGCGGGCGGCGGCCGCGGCGATCGCGCTGTCGTGGTTGAGCACCGAGAGGATGAGCGTCTCCAGCAGCACGCACTCGGCGAACGTGCCGGTGACGGTCAAGATCGGCGAGCCGGGAAAGTAGAGCTCACCCTCCGCGTACCCCTCGATGTCGCCCGAGAAGCGGTAGGCCGACAGCCACGCGGCGGTCTCTTCGTCGACCACGCCGCGGCTGCGCAGGTGGTCGATCTCGGCCTCCGTGAACCGGAAGTCGCGCACCAGGTCGACGAGCCTGCCGGTGCCGGCGACCACGCCGTAGCGGCGGCCGGTCGGTAGGCGGCGGGCGAAGACCTCGAAGACGCACCGGCGGGCGGCGGTGCCGTCCTTGAGCGCGGCGCTGAGCATCGTCAGCTCGTAGTGGTCGGTCAGCAGGGCGGTCACGCCACACAGCCTATGGCTCCGGCACCGCTCGCAGGGCGTGAGCCAGCTCGCTCCGGTTGGTGACGCCAAGTTTCCCGTACACCCGTTGAAGATGGTTTTCGATCGTGCGGGTGGAGAGAAAGAGCTGGTCGGCGATCTGCTTGCTGGCGACGCCGGCCGCCGCGAGGCGGGCGATCTGCCGCTCTCGCTCGGTGAGCGCGGGGCGCGCCGCCCGGAGCGCGGGCGTGCGGAGGGTGTCGCAGCGGGCGAGCAGGTCGCCCAGGCGGGCGCTCGCCTCGGACCGCTCGGCGCCGTTGGCGGCCCGCAGCCGCACGACCGCCATCGCGGCCGCGTCGGCGGCGAGGAGGAGCAGGCCCCGCTCGGCGAACGCGTCGGCCACCGCCAGCAGCTCGGTGCCGTCGCCGGCGGCGGCCGCGTGCCGGGCCAGGAGGGCGGTGAGCGGGCCGTCGACCACGGCGGTCAGCTCGGCGAGCCGCTCGGCGACGGTTTGCGGCCCGCCGACCGGCAGGTTGGCACAGCCCAGCCGCACCAGATCGTGCAGGATCAGCGCCTCGTGGGCGGCGAAGCCGTCGCCGCGCAGCCGCTCGACGAGCGTGACCAGCCTCTCGATCGCCCGCTCGACCTCGCCTCCGCAGGCCGCCACCCAGGCGCGGGCCTGCTCCCGCCACGGGTAGAGGACGGCCATGCCGGGGCGGTGGGTCTGGTCGGAGTCGGCCATCGCCGCCTTCGCCTCGTCTGCCTCGCCGAGCAGGGCCGCCGCGTGCGCCCGCTCGGCGTGGGCGAGGCCGGCGAAGACCCGGCTGCCGGCGAGGACGGCGCAGGCCTGGAGGCTGCCGCGAAGCGCCTCGCCGGTGCGACCGCGGAGCCGGGCCGCCTGGGCGCGCACCACGGACATGTAGCCGGAGCCGAGCCGGAAGTCGCCCGCGTCGGCCAGGTCGGCGAACTCGTCGGCCACGATCGCGTCGATGCCGGCCACGTCGCCGGCGAGCGCGAGGCGGGTGCCCCGGGCCAGCTCCAGGGCGAGCTGGAGGTATGGCATCTCGGTCTGCCACCGCGGCGCGTCGGCCTGCACCTGGTCGGTGACGCGGGCGCTCTCGGCGAGCTGGCCGCGCACGGCGTAGGCGTGGGCGAGCACGCACTGGGCCAGCGCGTGCGCGGAGGCCGGTGCGGTCGGACTGTCCACGATCGACTGTGACAGCCGGCAGGCCGTTTCGGTCTCGAGCCGGTGCATCCGCATGATCGCCTCGAACGAGTGCACGCGGGCCCGGAAACCGGGATCGGCGACGGTCGCGGCGTCCGCGGCGATCTGGTCCACAGCGGACTCAAGGCCGAGCCCCCAGTAGGAGACCAGCCCGCGCACCACCAGCCACCGGCTGCGCCGCTGGTCGGAGTCGATCTCGTCGCGCACCGACTCGAGGATGGGGAGCGCCTCCTCGGGCCGATCCATGAACATCAGGATCGCGGCCAGCAGGTCGGCCGCGTCGAACCCGCCACCCGTGTCGAGCGCGGCCCGGGTGAGGCGGGCGCCGAGGTGCATGTTGTATCGGCTGAACGCCTGCGCGCCCGCCTGGAGCAGCATCGCCGGATCGGTGGCCGTGCCGGAGTCGAGCCGCCACTCCGCCACCCGGAGGAGGTCGTCACGGCGGCGGATGCCGGCTCCCTCGACGAGCGTGGCGAGGCGGGCCTTGAGCCGCATGGCCCGGGTGACCGGGCAGCGCTGGCGCACCACTTCGCCGTAGAGCGGGTGGGCCAACCGGACATGGTGGCGGCGGTCGCTCGCGGCGACGCGGATGAGCCCGCGCTCCTCCGCGCTCTCCACTGGCGCCTCGCCGGCCGCCTCGATCAGCAGCGACAGCCCGATCGGCTCGCCGAACGCGACGAGCTCGATCGCCTCCCGCACGTCGTCGCTGAGGTCGCCGATGCGCGCGTCGATCAGGTCGGTGAGGCGGGGCGCGAGGTCGAACTCGCCGGTCCAGCGCCACACCCCGTACGGCCGGGTCAGCTCGTCACCGGTCGCGGCGGCGATCACGAGCTCGCGCAGCAGCAGCGGGTTTCCCGCCGAGAGGCGCCACAGGCGGTCGGCGGAGGCCGTGTCGACCGGGCCGCCGAGCATCTCGACAAGCAGCGCATGGGTGTCGGCCGCGGAGAGCGGGGCCAGCTCGTCGTGGTCGACGAGGTCGTCGGTCCACAGTGCACGAACCGGCAGCGGCACCTGCTCGCCGGTGCGCAGCGTGCCCAGCACGGTGGCGTGCGCGTCGCGGGCGACAAGGTAGACAAGCGCGGCGGACGAGGGGTCGAGCAGGTGCGCGTCGTCGATCGCGAGCACCATCGGACGGCCCGCGGCCTCGCGGTGCAGCGAGTCGACGGCCCACCGCAGCAGCCCGGCCGGCGACACACCGACCGGCTGGTCGCCGGGGAGCACCTGCGCCAGCCCGCCGAACGGCAGCCCGGCCACCGCGATATTGGCCGTGGCATTCCAGACCGCGTATCGCTCGGGGGGCAGGACGCTGACCGCCTCACGCAGCAGCCGGGTCTTGCCGATGCCGGCCGTGCCGCTCAGGATGAGGCCGCGGCGGCCACCACTCGTGGCCGAGGCGACGATGCGGCGCAGCTCATCGGCTCGGCCGACGAAGTGCCACGGGCCCACTCGCGGAGCATATAGAGCCTCCTCATGACACGCGGACCGCCGGATGTGCCAACTTGAGTAGCGGAGTGGTCAGCGCTGAGTAGCGGCCGGGCTGCCATGCGCCACCGCGGACCAATAGCGTTCCGATGCGCGGATGAGGCGGCGTCCTGGGAGGCGTAGATGGCGGCAGCGGTTGGCGTGGTGGACTCGGTGGGGGCCGAGCCGGGCGCCGAGGGTCGGCGCGGGATCCGGCTCCGTGTCGACCCGGTGCAGTCCGTGCCGGACGAGCCGACAGCGGTGGTGGTGGCCGGGAGTGGGCGCGGCCTCCTTCTCGACGCGCTGCTCGGCGCGTCCGGCCCGGCGCCAGACCTTCCCGAGGGCGCCTATCTCGTGGTGCGGCCGGGGCTCCGGGTGGCGGCCTGGGCGTACGTGCCGGGTGCCCGGCTGCCCCAGCCGTACGACCTGGCGGGGCCCAGATCGGGCGGTTTCGTCCGGCCGCCGCGGCGGGTGGAGCTCTCGCTGCCCGACCCGCTGCTGCGGCACTTCACGCTGATCCGCGCGCCCGATATGTCCACACTGGACATGGCCGGCGGCCGGATCCTGCTCGACGTGGTCCGCCGCGCCGGCGCCATGGTCTACGCCGGAGACGACGAGTCGGATCTTGTCACCCGCGTGGCCGAGTCCGGCGCGGCGGTCTTTCGCGCGGTGCCCGGCGAGGAGGTCGAAGGCCGGGTCTTCGACGTCGGTCCCGACATGGCCGACGTCGCACGGCTCCGGCGCGCGCTGGTCGAGTGGGCGGGTGCGGAGGCGCTGGCCCGGGCCAGCGCCAACCCGCCGATGCTGCCCGGCGCCTACGGCACCGTGCGGGTGACCGGCGGCGCCCACGAGTCCGGGTGGGCCGAGCGGCTCGACCGGGCCTGCGTTTCGGCCGCGCACACCGTCCGGCAGCGGCTCGCCATCGAGCTCGCCAACGTGCACCTGCGGGGGGTGCAGGAAATTGTCTTCGGAGTCGGCTCGGCCGGCCTGCCCGACGCGCTCGACCGCGAGATGCACGCGGTATCGCTGCGGGCCGTGGCCGAATGCGACGCCGCCGTCGACCGCATCCTCGACGACGCCCTCACCCAGGTGCTCGGCGGGATCCCGCCCGAGGGGGTACGCCGCCGGGTGGCGCTCGCCGTGCGGCGGGAGGTCGCCGCCGAGGGCGGTGCGTCCGATCCGGCCCGGGTCCTGCTGGTCACCAGCACCGGCGGTGTCGCCACGATTACCGGCACCGGTGCGGTGACCGCGCTCGCCGCGTACCGGGAGGAGGCCGACCGCGCCGTGCTGCCGCCACTCGGCGTCGGGCTCTCCGGTGCCTGCTACCAGTACTGGGCCGCGCCCGAGCGGTCCGACCCGGGACACACCCGCAGCTGGTTGCAGCAGGCCGTGCGCGGTGTGGAGCTGGAGCTGCTCGCCGAGGTGTCGCGCCGCTTCGAGGCCGTGCGGAGGTCGCTGAGCGCTCTGCTGACCGAGGCCGTCGACCACGGGATCCTACTGGCTTGAGTAGTTAAACCACTCATTCGCCCCAAAGCGGGACGTTGGAGTTCCTCGGTTCCGCGATTGCGGTGGCACGATGGGGGGCATGGCGGCTCCACAGGTTGCGCCGGTCGAGACTCCGGACATTGACGAGGTGCCGGTCGCGGACCGGGCATGGGTGACGATCGTGTGGGACGATCCCGTCAACCTGATGTCGTACGTCACCTGGGTCTTCCAGAAGCTGTTCGGCTACAGCAAGGACAAGGCCGAAAAGCTGATGCTCGACGTGCACCACAAGGGAAAGGCCGTGGTGTCGAGCGGTGCCCGGGAGAGGATGGAGCACGACGCCTCCCAGCTGCACGCGTACGGCTTGTGGGCCACGGTCGACCAAGCCTGAAGGGGCTTCCATTCTCGTGAGTATGTTCCGCCGGTATGGAGAGCACTGCGTCGCCTCGTTCGCCGCGGACGAGGTGCGGGTGCTGCGCAAGGTGGCCTCGGAGGTGGTCGGCCTGCTGAGCGAGGGCTTCGACCACGAGGACCCGGTGGTCGAGCGGCTCTTCCCGGACATCTATCCCGAAGATCCGCACAATTCGGCCGAGTTCCGGCGCTACACCGAGGGTGACCTCAAGACCAGCAAGATCGACCAGGCCGGCGCGATCCTGGCCGTGCTCCCCTCCGACGGCGGCGGCGAGGTGCGCCTCGACTGGGACACCGCCGAAGCCTGGCTCCGCGCGCTCAACGACGCCCGGCTCGCGATGGGCGTGCGGCTGGAGATCAAGGCCGAGACCGACCTGGGCGAAGAGCTGGACGAGGCCGTCCTCCGCGACCCGACCTCGTCCCGCGTCTTCCAGCTCTCGGTGTACGCCTACCTCGGCTACCTCCAGGAATCCCTGCTCAACGCCCTCACCGACTGAGGAGCGTCAGCTCCTCGGGGGTGAGCTCGAGGTCGACGGCGGCCACCGAGTCCTGGATGCTCGCCGGGCGGCTGGCGCCGGGGATCGGGATGACGACCGGCGACTTCGCCAGCATCCAGGCGAGGCACACGCGCTGCGGGCTGACCCCGTGCGCGGCGGCCACCTCCGCGAACGGCGCGAACCGGCTGCCCAGGTCGCCGGCCTGGGCGATGCCGCCCAGCGGTGACCAGGGCAGGAATGCGATGCCCAGCTCGTCGCAGAGTTCCAACTCCGGCTCCGAGAAGCGGTACGCGGGGGAGAACTGGTTTTGCACCGAGACCAGCCGGCCGCCGAGGATCTCCTGGGAGAGCCGGATCTGCTGCGGGTTGGCGTTCGAGATGCCGGCCATGCGGATCTTGCCGGCGTCGAGCAGGTCGCGGATGGCGCCGACCGAGTCCTCGTAGGGCGTGCGCGGATCCGGACGGTGGAACTGGTACAGGCCTATCGCCTCGACGCCCAGCCGCTTGAGCGACGCCTCGCAGGCTTCCTTGAGGTACTCCGGCGAGCCGTCGAGCGTCCAGCTGCCGTCGCCCGGCCGCAGGTGGCCGCCCTTGGTGGCGACCACCACGCCTGACGTGTCGCCGCCGTAGCTGGCCAGCGCGCGGGCGATCAGCGTCTCGTTGTGGCCGACGTCGTTGGCGTACAGGTGGTAGGCGTCCGCGGTGTCGATCAGGTTGACGCCGGCGTCCAGCGCGGCGTGGATCGTGCGGACGGAACGCTCCTCGTCGGGCCGGCCCTCGATGGACATCGGCATGCCGCCGAGCCCGATCGCGCTTACCTCGACATCTCCGATGCGGCGAAACTCCATGGCAACCACCCTGGACCCGCTCGCGCCCCCGATCCAACAGAAGAAACTGCTGAGATTGAGCGCATAGACTGCTGAATCGTGGAGTTGAGGCACCTGGAGTACTTCGTCGCCGTCGCCGAGGAGCAGCACTTCACCCGGGCGGCGGAGCGGATGCGGGTGGCCCAGTCCGGGCTCTCCGCGTCGATCCGCTCGCTGGAGCGGGAGCTTGGCGCGCCGCTGTTCGTCCGGTCGACGCGGCGGGTCGAGCTGACCGAGGCGGGCCGGGCGCTGCTGGCCGAGGCGCGGCGCACGCTCGCCAGTGCCGACGCGGCCCGCCAGGCGGTCGCCGCGGTCAAGGGGCTGCTGCGGGGCACGCTCGCGGTCGGCGCCGAGCAGTGCCTGGGCGTCGTCGACGTGGCGCGGCTGCTGGCCGACTTCCGCGACCGGCACCCCAACGTCGAGATCATGCTGCGCCAGGGCGCCTCCGCCGACCTCTGCGCCGAGCTGCGGTCCGGCCGCCTCGACATGGCTTTCGTCGCCACCGACGCCAAGCCGCCCGAGCAGCTCGACCTGATCCCGCTCGCGGCAGAGCCGATGATGGTGGTCTGCCACCCGGCGCACCGCTTCGCCGACAGCGCGGCGGTCGACTGGGATGAGCTGGAGAAAGAGATCTTCGTCGACTTCCATCGCGGCTTCGGCGCCCGCGAGCTGACCGAGGAGGAGTGCGCCGACCGGCGGCTGTCCCGGCGCGTGGCGGTGGAGGTCAACGACGTGCACAGCCTGCTCGACTTCGTCGGCGCCGGGCTGGGCGTGGCGGTCGTGCCCCGCCCGATCGCCCGCAAGCGCCCCACGCAGGTGCGCGCGGTGCCGCTGACCGGCGCCTCGGCGTACACGTGGCGGGTCTCGGTGGCACTGCCCGGCGGCCGCCCGGCCAGCCCGCCCGCGTCGGCGCTGTTGCGCCAAGCACAGCTCACCGGGTGACCAGCGGGCTACAAGGTAAGCTGTACGCCGTGCTGACCATCGACCGGGCGATCGTCGACGCGATCTTCGCCCACGCCCGCCGGGATCACCCGGATGAGGCGTGCGGCGTCGTCGCCGGCCCGGTGGGCAGCGACAAGCCGGTCCGGCACATCCCGATGCAAAACGCGGCGCGCTCGATGACGTTCTACGAGTTCGACTCGATGGAGTATCTGCGGGTGTGGCGGGAGATGGACGACCGTGACGAGGAGGCGGTGGTGATCTACCACTCGCACACCGCCACGGAGGCCTACCCGTCCCGCAGCGACGCCTCCATCGCAGGCTGGCCCGAGGCGCACTACCTGCTGGTCTCCACGCGCGATCCGGCCGTCGAAGAGATCCGGTCGTTCCGCATCGTGGACGGCGCCGTAACCGAGGAGCCGGTCCGGATCGTTGATGCGACCGTGGATCCGCACGCCGTCCAGACCTACATGTTCGGGCAGAGCCCGGCGACGGTCGACTACGAGTGTTCCGGCCGCTGAGCACTCGCGCCGTTAAAGCCGTTGTCGATCTTTCTCCGAGGAGTTTCTGTCATGGCCATCGAGGTTCGCATCCCCACCATCCTGCGCAATTACACCGGCGGCGCGAAGGTCGTCGAGGGCAGTGGAGACACGCTCAGCGATCTCCTGTCCGACCTTGACGCGCGCCACTCCGGCCTGCGTGGCCGGCTCGTCACCGAAGAGGGCAGCCTGCACAGGTTCGTCAATGTGTACGTCAACGACGAGGACGTCCGTTTCCTCGGCGCGCTCGACACCAAGCTCTCCGACGGCGACACCGTGACGATCCTGCCGGCCGTGGCCGGCGGCGCGTTCGGGTTCGCGGCCGCCGCCGCGATCCTCGGCAACCGCCTCTAGGCGGCGCGCCATGGCGCGATACGACAGCCTGCTCGACGCTTGCGGGGGCACGCCGCTGGTCGGCCTGCCCCGGCTGTCGCCGGTGGTGCCCGAAGGGGCGCCACCGGTGCGCCTCTGGGCCAAGCTCGAAGATCGCAACCCGACCGGCTCGGTCAAGGACCGGGCGGCGCTCTTCATGGTGCGCGCCGCCGAAGAGTCCGGCCGCCTCCGGCCGGGCGACACGATCCTTGAGCCGACCAGCGGCAACACCGGCATCTCGCTGGCCATGGTGGCCAAGTTGCGCGGCTACCGGCTGGTCTGCGTGATGCCGGAAAACGTCTCCACCGAGCGGGTCCAGCTGCTCCGCATGTACGGCGCCGAGATCATCTTCTCGCCCGCGGCGGGCGGTTCCAACCAGGCGGTGGCGACGGCCAAGCAGATCTCCGCCGAGCACCCCGACTGGGTGATGCTCTTCCAGTACGGCAACGAGGCCAACGCCCGCGCCCACTACGAGACCACCGGCCCGGAGCTGCTGCGTGACCTGCCGTCCGTCACCCACTTCGTCGCCGGGCTGGGCACCACCGGCACGCTGATGGGCACCGGTCGATACCTGCGGGAGAAGGTCGAAGGCATCGAGATCGTGGCCGCCGAGCCGCGATACGGCGAGCTCGTCTACGGGCTGCGCAACATCGACGAAGGGTACGTACCGGAGCTTTACGACGCCACGGTGCTGACCCGCCGCTTCTCGGTCGGCACCCGTGACGCCGTGCTGCGCACCCGCCAGCTCGTCGAGGTGGAGGGCCTGTTCGTCGGCTTCTCGACCGGCGCGGTGCTGCACGCCGCGCTGGCCGTGGCACACGAGGCGGTCAAGGCCGGTCGCCGGGCCGACGTGGCGTTCGTCGTCGCCGACGCGGGGTGGAAGTACCTGTCCACCGGTGCGTACGGCGGCACCCTCGCCGACGCCGAGGAAGCCCTCGAAGGCCAGCTCTGGGCCTAGGCCGGGGCTTCCCGGCCGCATGACTGGAACACCAGTGCTGTTATCCGGCTGCTTTTACAGCACTGGTGTTCCAGTCGTGGAAGGCGGTCGGGCGGCGGCGTGGGTTCGTGGGTCCGTCCACAGTGCCGCCGCGCCGCGGGCTTGCACCGCAAGGTCGGCAATGGAGACCGGGCGAATCCTGGGGCACCACGCGGGGCTAGACCGCGCGTACCGTAAGCACGATCGAGGCGATCAACGGGATCGTGGCGAGGGCCAGCATCACCCACGGGAGGCGGCGGCGCTGGATGGACATAAACGCGCCCACCGTCAGCCCGATGCCGATCAGGCCCACGGCGATAAACGACGGTTCGTACCAGGTCGCTGGATTGCCCCGCCACAGCAGCAGCACCGCCCGGGTCGCCACAAGCAGGCCCACCAGGCCCAAGCCGGTCGCCCAGGCGCACATGCCGACGAGCTTGGTGGTCGGCGGCGCGGGGTCGTTGGAGCCGGGCAGGCGGAAGACGCGGGCCACGCCGGACGGCGCCGAGCTGGGCTCCGGCTGGGCTTCGCGCTGGATGCGCAGGCCGAGGCCCTCGACAAAGGAACGTTCGGAACTCGACTCGTCAGCCTGGGTCGACACGTGGTTTACCGTCCTGTCGCGGGTGTGGGGCGGGGCTCACCCTGTGCAACGGACCCGTCTCACTCCGCGTAACGGTGATGGTGGAGAGCCACAGGAAACCCACGATTCTCACGGGCGATGTCACCTTGGCGACATGTTGTATCAGTTCTTTCTGTCGCGCCCTGGTCACGGCGTAGGCTGCGCACCGTGACAGACTCGACGGTAAGGATCTTCGGGCCAACCGCCGAGGGCCTTTCCATAGCCGAGCGTGAAACCGGAGCCGCGGGATGCGACTGACGGTGCTGGGCTGCGCCGGCAGTTTTCCGGGCCCCGAGTCCGCCTGTTCGGCGTACCTCGTCGAAGAGGACGACTTCCGGCTGCTGATCGACTTCGGTTCGGGCTCGCTCACCGCGCTCCAGCGGTACGCCGGACTGCACGCCGTCGACGCGATCCTGCTCACCCACCTGCACTGCGACCACATGCTCGACGCCTGCACGTACGTGGTGGTCCGCCGCTACGACCCGTCCGGCCCGCTGCCGCCCATCCCCGTGTACGCGCCGGCCGGCGCACCGGACCGGATCGCGGCCGCGTACAGCCAGGACGAAGGGCCGGTCGACGACGTGTACACGTTCTACGGCCTCCAGCCCGGCACGTTTCCGATCGGGCCGTTCACGGTCACCGTCGACCGGGTCAACCACCCCGTCGAGACGTACGGCGTGCGCCTCGAGTCGAAGGGGCGGGTGCTCACGTACTCGTCCGACACGGCACCCTGCGAGGCCCTCCTGCGGCTCGCGCTCGGCGCCGACCTGTTCCTGTGCGAAGCGAGCTATCTCGATGGCATGGACAACCCGCCAGACCTGCACCTGACCGGGCGCGAGGCCGCCGAGGTGGCCACCAAGGCCGGCGTTGGCCAGCTATTACTGACGCATCTCGTTTCCGCGTGGGGCAGCGAGGCGGACACGCTCGACGCCGCCTCGGCGGCGTTCACCGGGCCACTGGAGATCGTCAGGCCTGGATCTCGATACGAGATCTGAAGTTTGCACCACTGTTCGCCGATGCGTCAGGTGGGTGTAGCCTCCCGCACCGGCGCAAACCCCACGGTGAGCGCATGCGTATCGCGATCATCGCGGAGTCGTTCCCCCCGGACGTCAACGGCGTCGCGCACTCCGTCGTCCGCATCGCTGAGCACTTGGTCAGGCGCGGCCACGCACCCCTGGTCATCGCTCCGGCCCCGTCATCGTCGACTCGGGGCCTGACTGGCGCGCACCCGTTTCCGGTGGTCCGCGTGCCGAGCATGCCACTGCCGCGCTATCGCAGCCTGCGGCTCGGCCTGCCCGGACCGAAGCTCACCGACGCGCTCGTCGCCCACGCCCCCGACATGGTCCACCTCGCCTGCCCGTTCCTGCTCGGCGCGCGCGGTGTCGCGCTCGCGCAGCAGCGGCGGATGCCCTGCCTCGCCGTGTACCAGACCGACGTGGCCGCCTACGCGCGCACCTACGTCGGGTGGGGCGAGCAGGCCGTATGGAAGTGGATGCGCACGATCCACAACGGCGCCGACCGTACGCTCGCACCCTCCACCCGCTCCGCCGCCGACCTCGTCGCGCACGGCATCCAGCGGGTGTGGCTGTGGCAGCGGGGCGTCGACGTCGTGCGGTTCGACCCGGCCAAGCGCCACGAGCTGGTTCGCAAGGCACTGGCGCCGAACGGCGAGGTTCTCGTCGGGTACGTCGGCCGGCTCGCCCCGGAAAAGCGGGTCGACCTGCTCGCCCGCACCTCCGAGCTGCCCGGCGTACGGGTGGTGATCGTCGGCGACGGGCCGGCCCGGCGCGACCTGGAGAAGGCGCTGCCGAAGGCGGTCTTCCTCGGCACCCGGCACGGCGCGCAGCTGGCCCGGCTCTTCGCGAGCTTCGACGTCTTCGCGCACACGGGGCCGCACGAGACATTCGGCCAGACGATCCAGGAGGCGCTCGCCAGCGGGCTGCCGGTGGTCGCCCCGTCCGCCGGCGGGCCGCTCGACCTGGTGACGCCCGGGGTCAACGGCACGCTGGTGCCACCCGAGGACGGCGAGGCGCTCGCGGACGCGGTCGCCGAGCTGGTGACCGACGGTGAGCTGCGCCGCCAGTACGGCATCAACGCCCGCGCGGGCGTCGAGGGCCGCACCTGGAGCGCGGTCGGGGACGAGCTGATCGCTCACTACGAGTCGATCCTGGCCAGCCCCGGCGTCACCCGCCACGTCCGAGTCGCAGCATGAGGATCGTCAGGCTGGCGAACTTCGTCATGCCCCGGTCCGGCGGCCTCCGCACCGCCCTTCGCTGCCTGGGCGAGGGCTACCTCGCGGCGGGCCACGAGCCGGTGATGATCGTGCCCGGCCCGGAGATGTCCGACGAGATGACGCCGCACGGCCGCGTGATCACGCTGCCCGGGCCGGAGGTGCCCGGCAGTGGCGGCTACCGCCTGCTGATCACCGGCCGGCGGCGGCTGACCAAGCTGCTCGACCGGCTGGAGCCGGACCACATCGAGGTGTCGGACCGTTCGACGCTGCGGTGGACCGGGCGGTGGGCCCGCGACCGTGGCGTGCCGTCGATGATGGTGTCGCACGAGAGCCTCGCCGGCCTGCTCACCGTGTGGGGCGTTCCGGAGTCGATCCGGGTGGGCTTCGCCGACCTGGCCAACAAGCGCACCGCGCGGGCGTACGACCGGATCGTCTGCACCACCGCGTGGGCGGCCGCGGAGTTTCGCCGGCTGGGTGTGGAAAACCTGGTCGAGGTGCCGCTCGGCGTCGACCTGGAGACGTTTCACCCGAGCCGGCGCGACCACGACGTGCGTGCCCGGTACGCGGCCGACGACGAGGTGCTGCTCGTGCATTGCAGCCGCCTCTCCGGCGAGAAGCACCCGGAGATCGCCGTCGACACGGTGGCCGCGCTGCGCGCCGCGGGCGTACCGGCGGTGCTCGTCGTGGTGGGTGACGGGCCGCGGCGCGAGGCGCTCGAGCAGCGGGCCGCCGGGCTGCCGGTGCGCTTCCTCGGCTTCGTGGCCGACCGCAACGACGTGGCCAACCTGCTCGCCTGCGCCGACGTGGTGGTGGCCCCTGGGCCGGTGGAGACGTTCGGCCTGGCCGCGCTCGAGTCGCTGGCGTGCGGCAGCCCGGTCGTCGTGAACGCCGCGAGCGCGCTGCCCGAGGTCGTCGGCCCGGCGGGCGTCGCCGCCGCCGGCACCGGCGCCGACTTCGCGGAGGCGGTGCTCCGGCTGCTCGACCGCCCGGAGAACCAGCGGCGGGCGGCGGCGCGGGCGCGGGCCGAGCAGTTCTCCTGGCCCGCCGCGGTGGAGGGCTTCCTGCGGGCACATGGCGCGCCGGTTTCCACGGGGAGTTCCGTGTGTTGACCTTCGTCGCCCTCGGCGACTCCACGACGGCGGGCTTCGGCGACCCGATGCCCGACGGCAGCTGGCGCGGCTGGGCCGCCCTGCTCGCGGACGGGCTGGCGCCACCCGGGCAGGTCGCGTTTCACAACCTGGCCGTGAGTGGCGCCCTCTCCGCCGACGTCGCGCGCGACCAGCTGCCGGTCGCGCTGGACCACAAGCCGGACGTCGCGGCCGTGCTGGTGGGCGTCAACGACACGCTGCGGCGCGGCTTCGACGTATCCGCGATCGGGAACACGATGGACCACACGATCGGGTCGCTGCACCGGTCCGGCGCGCTCGTGCTGAGCGCCTGCTTTCCCGACCCGGGCCGGCTCTTCGGGCTGCCGGCGCCACTGGCCCGCCCGATCTCCCGCCGGATCGCCGCGGTCAACGCGGTCACCCACGCCGTCGCGGCCCGCGTGCCCGGCGTGCACCTGGACCTCAACCTGCTGCCCGAGGCGTACGAGCCTCGCATGTGGAGCGTCGACCGCCTGCACCCCGGCGAGCGCGGCCACCGGCTGCTGGCCGGCTCGTTCTACGACCTGCTCGTCGCCCGGGGCGGCCCGGTACACCGCCGCCCCGACCCCGAGCCCGGCAACCCGCCGCCGAGCCGGGGCGCCCGCGTGTGGTGGATGGCGACACAGGGCAGTGCCTGGCTCTACCGCCGCTCGCGCGACCTCGTCCCGTCACTGGCCCGCATGGCGATCGCCGAGTGGTGGTACGACCTGCGCGGCCTCGCCCACGACCTGGACGAGACGGTCCAGAAGGAAACCAGCCGAGCGCTCGACATGTTCGTCGACACCCCACCAGGCCTGACCACCATCCAGAAACCAATTCCAAATAGACAGTGAGCTACCGCGATGTCCGTCGTGGTACCGACCGCTGCTCCCGCGGCCTCACCCGTCCGCTGTTGGTCATGCGGTGGGTCTTGCCTCGCGGAGGTGGCAAGCGGAGGCCGGGGATTTCGGCGAGCGCCAGCTCGCCGCCGGCCTGCGCGGTCTCCGGCGGGAGCGGCGGTCCGCCGCTGACGCGGCCCGGGAAATCCGCCTGACGAAACGTCGCTCTGACCGCGGCATGGGGTGGAGGAGGAGTGGTCGTCTTCGGGACATAGGGTGTGGCCATGGGACGACCGGACGGGCGCGCGCCCGACGAACTGCGGCCGGTGACGCTGACCCGCCAGTGGAGCATCCATCCCGAGGGATCGGTGCTCGTGGAGTTCGGCGCGACGCGGGTGCTCTGCACGGCGAGTGTGACCGAGGGTGTGCCGCGCTGGCGCAAGGGCTCGGGCCTCGGCTGGGTCACGTCGGAGTATTCGATGCTGCCGCGCGCCACCACCACCCGCTCCGACCGGGAGAGCATCAAGGGGCGGGTCGGCGGGCGTACCCATGAGATCTCCCGCCTGATCGGGCGCAGCCTGCGGGCCTGCATCGACCTCAAGGCGCTGGGGGAAAACTCGATCGTGCTCGACTGCGACGTGCTCCAGGCCGACGGCGGCACGCGCACGGCGGCGATCACCGGTGCCTACGTGGCCTTGCACGACGCGGTGAGCTGGATGGCCAAGCGCGGGCTGTTGGCCGGTAAGCCGGCCGACGCGGTGCACCGGTCGGTCGCCGCCGTCAGCGTTGGCGTGTTCGACGGTCAGGCCCGCCTCGACCTGTGCTACGAGGAAGACGTGGCGGCCGAGGTCGACATGAATATCGTGTGCACCGGTGCGGGCGACTTCGTCGAGGTGCAGGGCACCGGCGAGTCCGGGGTGTTCGACCGGGCACAGCTCGACGCGCTGCTCGACCTGGGTGTGGCCGGCTGCCGCCAGCTCGCGGCGATCCAGCAGGCGGCGCTCTGATGACCAAGCTGCTGCTCGCCACGCGCAACGTGAAGAAGCTCCAGGAGCTACAGCGGATCCTCGACAAGGCGCTCGGTCCACACGCGATCGAGCTGGTCGGGCTGGGCGACGTGCCGGAGTACCCGGAGGCGCCCGAGACCGGCCTCACCTTCGGCGAAAACGCGCTGCTGAAGGCCCGCGAGGGGGTCAAGTACACCGGCCTGCCCACGGTAGCGGACGACTCCGGGCTCGCGGTCGACGCGCTTTCCGGCATGCCCGGGGTGTTCAGCGCGCGGTGGTCCGGCCGGCACGGCGACGACAAGGCCAACCTCGACCTCGTGCTCGCCCAGATCGGCGATGTGCCGGACGAGCACCGCGGTGCGGCGTTCGTGTGCGCGGCGGCGCTGGTGCTGCCCGGTGGCAAGGAGCACCTTGTCGAGGGCCGGCAGGCGGGCCGCCTGATCCGCACCCCGCGGGGCGACGGCGGTTTCGGCTACGACCCGATCTTCCTGGGTGACGGGCAGGACCGGACGAACGCGGAGCTCAGCGCCGAGGAGAAGGATCTGATCAGCCACCGCGGTAAGGCATTTCGGGCACTGGCGAAGGTCGTCGCGAAGACTCTCGCCGAGGCGCCTCGATAGCCACCGTGGGGAGCGCCGCGGGGCGCTTGTGGCGGCGGAAGGTCCACCACCGGTAGAGCACGTAGTTGAACACAAGGTTGGTGCCGCCGGCGATCACGCGGGCGACGATGAGCGGCACGCCGATGGCCTGTAGCGCGAGCACGGCGGTGAGGGTCAGCACGTAGTCGCCGAGGACCTGCGGCAGAAAGCGGGCCAGCTGCGGCCCGACCGCACGCCTGTGCGCGTGGAAGGCGAAGTGCCGGTTGAGCGCGAAGTTGAGCGCGTACGTGGCCCAGAAGGCGAGCGTGACCGACACCACATTGGGCAGTGGCGTGAACCGGTGCAGGAGCGCGAGCAGCGTCAGGTCGAAGGCGAAGCCGATAGCCGCGAGTAGCAGGAACCGCGGCAACGAGTGACGCGCGATGGCGGTGACGCGTCCGCGCCAGCGAGGACCCACGGACGGCAACCCTAGCTCAAGCCAGGGGGCCGATCGCTTCCTCGACCGTGCGGAGCATCGCCCGGCCGCGTACCGTCGCGCGGGCCCGCTCGAGCACCGGGGCGAGGAACATGTCCGGTCCCGGGTCGCCGGCGAACTCGCGTACCGTCGCGATCGCGATCTCACCGGCCGGCGACGGGCGGAGCGGCTGGCGCAGCTGGAGGCCGCGTACCGCGGAGAGCAGCTCCACCGCCAGCAGGCTGGTCAGGTTGTCGAGCACCCGGCGCAGCTTGACCGTGGCCGCCCAGCCCATCGAGACGTGGTCCTCCTGCATGCCGGACGTCGGCAGCGAGTCGACCGAGGCGGGCGAGGCGAGCCGGCGGTTTTCCGCGACGATGCCGGCGGCCGTGTACTGGGCGATCATCAGGCCGGAGTTGACGCCCGGGTCCGGCGAGAGGAACGCGGGCAGGTCGCGCGAGCGGCACACGTCGAGCAGCCGGTCGACCCGCCGCTCCGAGATAGCGCCCACCTCGGCCGCGGCGATGGCCATGAAGTCGGCCGCGAACCCGAGCGGCGCGCCGTGGAAGTTTCCGGTCGACTCGACCCGGCCGTCCGGGAGTACCACCGGGTTGTCGACCACGCTGGCCAGCTCGCGCCCGGCCACCTGCGCCGCGAACGCGAGGGTGTCGCGGGCCGCGCCGGCCACCTGGGGAGCGCACCGCATCGAGTACGCGTCCTGCACCGCGTGCACCATGTCGTTGCGATGCGAGTCCATGATCCCCGAGGCCTGGAGCAGGCGGTGGATGTTGGCCGCGGAGACCGCCTGGCCGGGGTGCGGGCGGATCGCGTGCAGCTCAGGCTGAAACGGACGGTCGGTGCCGAGCATGGCCTCGATCGCGAGCGCGGCCGTCACGTCGGCCATCGTGAAGAGGTGCCCGGCGTCGTCGATCGCCAGCAGCAGCATGCCGAGCATGCCGTCGGAGCCGTTGACGAGGGCCAGCCCCTCCTTCGCGGCGAGCGTGATCGGCCGCAGCCCGGCCCGGTGCAGCGCCTCGCCGCCGTCCACCCGGGCACCCGACTTGTCCAGCACCCACCCTTCGCCCAGCAGCACCAGCGCGCAGTGGGCGAGCGGGGCCAGGTCGCCGGAGGCGCCGAGCGAGCCGTGCTCCGGCACCCAGGGTGTGACGTCGTGGTTGAGCAGGTCGACGAGTGCCTGCGCGATCAGCGGGCGCACGCCGGAGCGGCCCAGCGCGAGTGAACGCACGCGCAGCAGCATCATCGCCCGCACCACCTCGCGGGGCATCGGGTCGCCGACGCCGGCCGCGTGCGAGCGGATCAGCGCGTGCTGGAGCTCGGCCCGGCGCTCGGGCGCTACGAACGTGTTGGCGAGCGCGCCGAACCCGGTCGAGACGCCGTAGACCGGGCGCCCCTCGCGCTCGATGCCGTCGACGATGGCGCGGCTACGCTCCATCGCGTCGACTGTGGACAGTGCGAGGCGCACCGGCGCCTGCGCGCGGGCGACCGCGGCGACGTCGGCGGCGGTGACGCCGGTGGGCTGGACGGTGACGGTCATCGCGAGAGCACTCCATTGTGCACGGTGTGGCGGACGAGAGGCACGCCCGGCCGGTAGGCCAGGTGCAGGTGGGACGGCGCGTCGAGGACGACGAGGTCGGCCCGGGCGCCGGGTCGCAGGACACCGATGTCCGTGCGGCGCAACGCCCGCGCGCCACCCGCGGTGGCGGCCCAGACCGCCTCCGCCGGGGTCATGCCCATCTCGCGAACGGCCAGCGCGATGCAGAAGGGCATGGAGGTGGTGTACGAGGAGCCTGGGTTGCAGTCGGTGGCGAGCGCTACCGTCGCCCGCGCGTCGAGGAGGCGCCGCGCGTCCGGGTAGGCCGAGCGGGTGGAGAACTCGGCGCCCGGCAGCAGCGTCGCCACCGTCGAGGAGCCGGCGAGAGCGTCCACATCGGACTTCTCCAGGTGGGTGCAGTGGTCGGCGCTGGCCGCGCCGAGCTCCACCGCCAGCCGTACGCCGGGGCCGGGGCCGAGCTGGTTGGCGTGCACCCGTACCCCCAGGCCGGCGGCCTGCCCGACGGTCAGGATCGCCCGGGAGTGGTCGGCGTCGAAGGCGCCCCGCTCGCAGAAGACGTCGATCCACCGGGCGTGTGGCGCGGCCGCGCGGAGCATCGGCCCGCACACGAGACCGACGTAGTCGTCCGGCCGGTCGGTGTACTCGGCCGGCACCACGTGCGCGCCGAGAAACGTCGTCTCCTCCGTGAACTCGCGGGCGATCCGCAGCGAGCGGACCTCGTCGGCGACGCTCAGCCCATACCCACTCTTGATCTCGATCGTGGTGGTGCCCTGCCGCAGCGCCTCGCGGCGCAGGCGGTCGACGGTTTCGCGGAGGTCGTCGTCGCTGGCCGCGCGGGTGGCGGCGACTGTGGTGCGGATGCCGCCGCCGGTGTACGCCTCGCCGGCCATGCGGGCGGCGAACTCGGGCGCCCGGTCGCCGGCGAAGACGAGGTGGGCGTGGCTGTCGACGAAGCCCGGCAGCACCGCCGCGCCCTCGGCGTCGAGTCGGCGGTCGGCCGGCTGGGCGTACGCCGCGCGGCCGAGCCAGGCGATCGTGCCCTCCTCGACCAGCACCGCGGCGCGCTGGATGATGCCGAGCGGCCCACGCCCGAGCGCCGGGTCGTTGGTGACCAGCTCGCCGATGTTGTCGATGAGGAGATTGCTCATGTGATGGCGTCCTTGAGAGCGCGTGGCACGTCCAGGTGTGCGTGCTGTCCATCCTGGACGACCGTGCGACCGTCCACGATGACGTGTGCCACGTCGGCGGCGGTGGCGGCGAAGATGGCGCCGTGCGGGCCGGTGCCGGCGGTGCGCGCGGTGTCCAGCCGCACCGTGACGAGGTCGGCCCGCCGGCCCACCGCGATCGTGCCGGCGTCGCCCCAGCCGAGCGCGGCGTGACCGGCGGCGGTGGCGGCGTGCACGAGCTCGGTGGCGGAGAAGTGGCCGCGCCGCTCGGTGCGCAGCCGCTCGTCCATCTCCACGGCGCGGGCCTCCTCGAAGATGTCGATGACCGCGTGGCTGTCGCTGCCGAGGCAGAGCGGGCTGCCCGCGTCGGCGAGCGCGCGGGCCGGGCCGATGCCGTCGGCGAGGTCGCGTTCGGTGGTGGGGCAGAGGCACACGGCGGTGTCGGTGTCGCCGAGCTCGGTGCGGTCGGAGTCGCTGAGGTGGGTGGCGTGTACGGCCGCCGTGCGCGGGCCGAGCGCGCCCGCGTCGGCCAGCAGCTCGGTGGGCGTGCGGCGGTGGTGGGCGAGGCAGGCCGCGTTTTCCGCGCGTTGCTCGGAGAGGTGGACGTGCAGTGGCGCGCCGCGGTTGTCCGCCCACTCGACCACCACGGGGATCTGCTCGGCCGGCACCGCGCGTACGGAGTGGACGGCGGCGCCGACCCGGGCGTGGCCGGGTGGCGTGAACGCGGACACCCGCTCCGCCCACCGCACCGCGTCACCGTCTCCGAAGCGTCTCTGCACACCGGCCAGCGGCTTGCCATCCACAGTGGACGTGAGGTAGCAGGCGTCGAGCAGCGTGATCCGGATGCCCGCCTCGGCGGCCGCCTCGACCAGCGCGGCCGACATCTCGTTGGGGTCGGCGTACCGGGTGCCGTCGCTGTCGTGGTGCAGGTAGTGGAACTCACCGACGCAGGTGACGCCGGCGAGCGCCATCTCGGCGAATACGGCGCGGGCGAGCGCGCGGTAGCTGTCCGGGGTGAGGAGGGCGGCGATCGCGTACATCGTGTCGCGCCAGCTCCAGAACGTGCCACGGGCCTGCGTACGCCCGCGCAACGCGCGGTGGAAGGCGTGCGAGTGCGCGTTGGCGAGGCCGGGCAGGGTGAGCCCGGCCAGCCGGGTGGCGCCCGCTGGTGGGGAGACGCCCGGGGTGACGGCGGTGAAACGGCCGCCGTCCACCTCGACGAGGACGTTGGCGGCGGGCCCGTCGGCCAGCCACGCGCACTCGGCGTGATAGACGGTCATACCAGCTCGTCCAGGACCCTGGCGAGCGCGTCGACCCCGGCCTCGCAGTCGGCGTCGGTGGCGTGCTCGGCGGGGGAGTGCGAGACACCGGTGGGGTTGCGGACGAAGAGCATGGCGGTCGGCACGTACGCGGAGAGCACACCGGCGTCGTGGCCCGCACCGGTGGGGAGCACCGGCGCGTCGAGCACCTGCGCGAGGCGCGTCACCAGCCCGCCGTCGAATGCCACCTCGGGACTGACCGACTCTTCGGTCAGCGTCACCGCCGTGCCGTCGCGGGTGGCCCGCTCGACGGCCCGCTTGTGGATTGCCTCGACCATCTTCTCCAACGCCGGCGCCTCCGCGGCCCGCACGTCGAGCCAGCCACGGACCAGGGAGGGCACGGCGTTGGTGGCGTTGGGCTCGACGGACACCCGACCCATCGTCGCGTGGGCGCCGCGCAGCCGGGCCTCCTTGTTGGCGGCCAGCACCGTGTACGCGTAGGTGAGCATGGGGTCGTGCCGGTCGGCCATGCGGGTGGTGCCGGCGTGGTTGCCCTCGCCGGCGAAGTCGAGCCGCCACCGGCCGTGCGGCCAGATCGCGCTGCCGACACCGACGGGGTGGTCGAGGGCACGCCCTTGCTCGATGTGCAGCTCGACGAAGCAGCCGACCCGGCTTGGCAGATCGGTGCGGCCGGCGGGCTTTCCCCCCAGCGCCTCGGCGAGCGTCACGCCTGAGCGATCGGTCAGCGCGGCGGCCCGGTCGGGGTCGAACAACCCGGCCAGCAGCCGCGAACCGAGGCATGGCACGCCGAAGCGGGCGCCCTCCTCCTCGGCGAAGGCGGCGACGCCGATCCTCCTCCCGGGCCTCAGCCGGTCGAGGGCCAGAAACGCGCTCACTATCCCCAGTGGACCGTCGTACGCTCCGCCGTGCGGGACCGAGTCGAAGTGGCTGCCGGTCAGGATCGCCGGGCCCGCGCCGTCGCGCCAGGCCACGAGGTTGCCGTTGCCGTCCTCCTCCACCGGCATGTCGCGCGCGTCGGCCTGGGCCCGAAACCAGTCGCGGCAGGCCAGCTCGGCCGGCTCCCACGCGTAGCGCAGGTAGCCGCCGCTGCCCGGGTCGCGGCCGATGGGTGCGAGCTGGTCCCACAGCTCCCGGAAGCTCGTCACGACTCGCCCATCGGCACGCGGACGCCCTTTTCCGCGGCCACGTCCGCGGCCAGCTCGTAGCCGGCGTCGACGTGGCGGATGACGCCCATGCCGGGGTCGTTGGTGAGCACCCGCTCGATCTTCTGCCCGGCGAGGGCGGTGCCGTCCGCGACGCAGACCTGGCCGGCGTGGATCGACCGCCCGATGCCCACGCCGCCGCCGTGGTGGATGGAAACCCACGAGGCGCCCGAGGCGGTGTTGACGAGCGCGTTGAGCAACGGCCAGTCGGCGATCGCGTCGGAGCCGTCGGCCATGCTCTCGGTCTCCCGGTAGGGCGAGGCGACCGAACCGCAGTCGAGGTGGTCGCGCCCGATCACGATCGGCGCCTTGAGCGTGCCGTCGGCCACCATCTCGTTGAAGCGGACACCGGCGCGATCCCGCTCGCCGTACCCCAGCCAGCAGATCCGGGCCGGCAGCCCCTGGAAGGCCACCCGCTCGCCGGCCAGCCTGATCCACCGCGCCAGCGACTCGTTTTCCGGGAAGAGCTCCAGCACCGCGCGGTCGGTGGCGGCGATGTCGGCCGGGTCGCCGGAAAGGGCCGCCCAGCGGAACGGGCCCTTGCCCTCGCAGAACAGCGGCCGGATGTATGCCGGGACGAACCCGGGGAACGCGAACGCCCGCGGGTAGCCACCCAGCTGGGCCTCGCCGCGGATGGAGTTGCCGTAGTCGAAGACCTCGGCGCCGGCGTCGAGGAAGCCGACCATCGCCTCCACGTGCGTGGCCATCGAGGCGCGGGCGCGGTCGGTGAACTCCTCGGGTTTGCGCGCCGCGTAGTCCGGCGCGTCGCCGAGGTCGACGTCGACCGGCAGGTAGCTGAGCGGGTCGTGCGCGCTGGTCTGGTCGGTGACGATGTCGACCTCGACGCCCCGGCGGAGCAGTTCGGGCAGCACGGTGGCGGCGTTGCCGACCACGCCGACGGAGAGGGCCCGGCGCTCCCGTTTGGCTTGTGTCGCCTGCGCCACCGCCTCGTCCAAAGTGGACGCCACGGTGTCCAGATAGCGGGTCTCCACGCGGCGCGCGAGCCGTGCGGGGTCGACGTCGACGATCAGGCAGGCACCGCCGTTCATCGTCACGGCGAGGGGCTGGGCGCCGCCCATCCCGCCGCAGCCACCGGTCAGCGTGAGCGTGCCGGCCAGTGTGCCACCGAAGCGTTTGGCCGCGACCGCCGCGAAGGTCTCGTACGTGCCCTGGAGGATGCCCTGCGTGCCGATGTAGATCCAGGAGCCGGCGGTCATCTGCCCGTACATGGTGAGGCCGAGCCGCTCCAGCCGCCGAAACTCCGGCCAGGTGGCCCAGTCGCCGACGAGGTTGGAGTTGGCGATCAGCACGCGAGGCGCCCACTCGTGCGTGCGGAAGACGCCCACCGGCCGCCCCGACTGCACGAGCATCGTCTCGTCACCGGCGAGCGTGCCGAGCGTGCGCACCAGCGCGTGGTACGACGGCCAGTCGCGGGCCGCCTTGCCGGTGCCGCCGTAGACGACGAGGTCGTCGGGGCGCTCGGCCACGTCGGGGTCGAGGTTGTTCATCAGCATCCGCATCGCGGCCTCCTGCGGCCAGCCCGGTGCGGTGCGCTCGGTGCCCCGCGGGGCCTTGATGGTCGGCATGATCCCCCTCGGCTCGCGTCAGCTTGTGAAGACCTGGCGGCGGACGACGGACTGCTCGAACTCCTCCAGCCGGCGCTGCGCGTCGTCCGGCGCGGCGTCGCAGATCGCCTGGAGCACCACCATGGAAAGCGCCATCGGCGCGGTGTGCAGGTCGAAGACGAGCTGGGTGCCGACCGCGGCGGTGAGCGTGACGTCGGCGCACTCGGCCGCCGGGCTCATCGGCGAGTCGGTGATGACCACGGTGGACAGCCCGGCGGCGCGCGCGTCGCGCAGCGCGTCGAGCGACTCGCGCGGGTAGCGGGGGAGCACCACCGCCAGCAGCGCCGTGGCACCGGCGGCGCGAGCCTGCTCGAGCCGGTCGGCGAGGAGGCTGCCGCCCGCGTCGAGCACCCGCACGTCGGGCAGGACCTTGGCGGCGAAGTACGCGAAGTAGGCGGCCAGCGGCGCGGCGGCACGGAGGCCGAGCACCGGTAGCGGGCGGCTCGCCGCGAGGAGCGTGCCCGCGGCGGTGAGCGTCGCGCGGTCGGCGAGCTGGTCGGCCAGGCGGTCGAGGTGGCGCACCTCGCCCCGCACGGCCTGCTGCATCTCGTTGGCCGCCGGGTGCGGGCCGGCCACCGGGCCGTTGCCGGTGAGCTCGCGGAGCCGGCGGCGGAGCGCGGGGAAGCCGTCGTAGCCGAGCGCCATCGCGAACCGGGTCACCGACGGCTGGCTCACCCGGGCCAGCTCGGCGACCTCCGCCGCGGAGAGGAACGCGGCCGCGGACGCGTGCTGCACAAGGCTGTGCGCGATGCGCCGCTGCGTCGGAGTGAGGCGGACGCCCTGGAAGAGCCCGACCACCCCGCCGGTTTCATTCACGACCTGACTCTATGCATGAACTCATTCACCCGCAACGGGCTTGGCTTAGGTCTCGCTTAGAGACATTGCCTTGTGGCGGTGCGGTCCGTCAGCATTCGGCGGTGCTCGTTGGTCGCCGCTGGCTGTTCATCGGTGCCGCAGCCCTGCTCGCCGCCGTGATCGGCGCCGTGCTGGCGCTGCGCTCCGGCCCCTCGCCCGCGTGTGCCGCGCCGCCCACCGGCAGCACGGTCCACCGCGGCAAGGCCACCTTCTACGACTCCAAGGGTGAGGGCGGCAACTGCTCGTTCGTGAGTGCCCCGGCCGACCGCCTCTACGTCGCGCTCGGCCCCTCCGAGTACTCCGCGGGCGCCGCCTGCGGCGGTTACCTGGACGTCACCGGTCCCAAGGGCAAGGTGCGCGTGCTGATCATGGACCAGTGCCCCGAGTGTGAGCCCGGCCACATCGACCTGAGCAAGGAGGCGTTCGCGAAGATCGCCAACCCGGTCGACGGCATCGTGTCGATCTCGTACAAGGCCGCCGCCAACCCGACCGTGCCCGGTCCCCTCAGCTTCCGGATCAAGGAGGGCGCGTCCCGGTACTGGTTTGCCGTGCTGGTCGTCAACCACGGCAACCCGCTGCGCTCGGTCGAGGTCAAGTCCGGCTCGACGTTCCGGGCGACCCAGCGCGCCGAGTACAACTACTGGATCTACGAGAGCGGGCTCGGCCCCGGCCCGTACACCATCCGGGTCACCGACGTGTACGGGCAGCGGGCCACCGCCACGGGTATCAGGATGGCGCCTGAGCAGGTGCAGAAGGCCAGCGTCCGGCTGTACGGCGCGGGTGCCGCCCCCAAGTCCACGCCTTCGCCCACGGCCTCGAAGTCGCCCGCCGCGAAGCCGAAGCCGAAGGCGAGCCCGTCGCCGTCGAGCGTCCCGCCGTCACTGGCGCCGGCCGCCGCCATCGACCAGCAGCTCGGGTCGGCGGCCGCGGCTGGCTGCTAGCGCAGCGGGAGCCACATCAGGGTCTCGTCGCGGTCGTCGCCCGGACCGACCCGCAGGGCACCGGGCAGGCGGCCGACCTCCTTGTATCCGAGGCCGGTGTAGAACCGCTCCAGGCCGAGCCCACCGCGCACCGTGACGTGCAGCGCCTCGCGGCCCAGCTGCCGGGCCACCCGCTCGGCCTCCCGCATGAGCGCGACCCCGTATCCCCGCCCCTGGCAGTCGGGGTGGACCATCACCCGCTTGAGCGTGCACCAGTGGTCCTTGAGCGCGAAGCGGTTGTCCACGAAGATCAGCATCGCCACGAGCCGCTCGCCCTCGTAGCCGGCGAGCAGCCGGTCCGGCCCCTCCTCGACGCCCGCGAAGGCGGCACCCGCCATGGCCAGCACCTCGTCGCGGGTGACCGGCTCGACGAACCCGACCGCGCCGCCCGCGTTGGTGACCTCCGTCCACAGCGAGACGATCTCGTCGCGCAGGCCGGGCGTCAGGGCGGGGTCGAGCTCGAACCGGATAGCCATACCCCCATCCTGCCGGGCCACCGAGAGTAGTCGCGGACCCGACAGGGGCAGCGTGTCAACCGGATGGAGGGCTGGTTCGTCGTGCATGTATGTCGAACACCGCCGGGCGCGTGCTCCGCGCCACCACCACCGCGATCGCACTCACCGCCGCCCTGGCGGCCTGCCAGAACACGGCGACGGAGGAACCGTCGGCCGGGGTCCAGACGACGACGACCGAAGAGAGCGCGCCGCCGCCCACCACCGGAGCGCCGCTGGCGCCGAAGACCCAGCGGCCGGCCGATCCACCGAGATCGGCCGGACCGGATCCCTGTGACGGGATACACCGCAGCAGCGGGTACGGGCCGACCCAGATGGGCCCGCACACCACCGACGAGCTGTACCTCGTCCGCGTCGAGCGCCGACCCTGCACCGATCTCGTGGTCTTCCGGGTCAACGGCACGGCCGGCTTCGGTGCCCACGCCGAGTACGTCAAGGCCGCCCGCGAGGCCCGCTCGGGTGACCCGATCGAGGTGCGCGGCGGTGCGTTCGTGGAGATCGTGGTCTTCGCACCGGACTTCGCCCGCGCGGGCAGCGGTCACCAGCCCGGCCGCGCACCGTGGAAGGTGGGGCAGGAGGTCGCCGGCGTGCCGAGCGGCTGGTCAGCGCTGCGCGAGGTGGCCTTCGCGGGCGTCAACGACGGCAGCGAGACGGTCTTCGCGATCGGCGTGCGGGAGCGCCTCCCATTCACGCTGACGTGGCGGGCGGGCGACGGCTACAGCGAGGTGAGCCTGGAGATCGCCCACCGCAAGCCGGACAAGAGGCAAAACTGCGCGTGCGGGAGAGGGGACTCGAACCCCTACGTCCTTTCGGACACCAGGACCTAAACCTGACGCGGCTGCCAATTACGCCACTCCCGCAACCGCAAGGAGTGTACTCAGTCGAGACCCAGATCCTTGCGCAGCTTGGCGACGTGACCGGTGGCCTTGACGTTGTACATCGCTCGCTGGATCCGGCCCTCCTCGTCGAGCACGAACGTCGAGCGGATCACGCCGGTCACCGTCTTGCCGTAAAGCTGCTTCTCCCCGTACGCGCCGTACGCCGTCAGCACGGATTTGTCCTGGTCGGAGACGAGCGGAAAGGTGAGCGCGTCGCGCTCGCGAAACTGCGCCAGCTTGGCTGGCTTGTCCGGCGAGATGCCCACGACCTCGTAACCCGCGGCCTGGAGCGACGCCAGCGAGTCGCGGAAGTCACAGGCCTGCTTGGTGCAGCCGGGCGTCATCGCCGCCGGGTACGCGTAGAGCACGACCTTGCGACCGCGCAGCTCTTTGAGGGAGAGCGTCTCGCCGGTGTCGGTGGGAAGCGAGAAGTCCGGCGCCGTGTCGCCGGGCGTAAGGCGAGGTGTCTCGGTCATGACCCGAACCCTACCGGAACATGGCTTATTGCCAGCTCTTGGCAAGAAAGCATGAGCAGAAATAAGCTCCCTGGTTATGGATGCTTTAGCGCTCCACATCTCGAACGGGGTGCTCAACGGCCCCGTATCGGCCATATACGGAGTGATCGCCCTTGTGGCGCTCGCATACTGCATCTCGCGCAGCCGGGGTGACCTCGACGACCGGCTCGCGCCGATGGCCGGGCTCGTCGCGGCGTTCATCTTCGCCGTGCAGATGCTCAACTTCCCGGTGCTGCCGGGCGTCAGCGGGCATCTCCTCGGCGGCGCGATGGCCGCGCTGCTGGTCGGGCCGTGGGTGGGCGCGCTGTGCGTGTCGGTCGTGCTGATCGTGCAGGCACTTGTCTTCGCCGACGGCGGCGTCACCGCCCTCGGCGCCAACGTCACCAACATGGCGCTGGTCGGCACCGCCGTCGCGTACCTGTTGGTCGCCCTGCTGCTGCGCGTCCTGCCGCGCACGCCGACCGGGCTGGGGATCACCGCGTTCGTCGCGTCGGTGGTGGCGGTCGTCGCGGCGTCGCAGAGCTTCGTGCTCCAGTACGCGCTTGGCGGCACCACCGACCTCGAGCACTACAGCCTCGGCGCGATCGCCGCGGTCATGGCCGGCACGCATCTCCTGATCGGCATCGGTGAGGGCCTCATCGCGGCGGTCACCGTCGTGACCGTGGCCAAGACCAGGCCCGATCTCGTGTACGCCCTGCGCGGCCTCAAGCCGGTGCGGCCGGCGACCGCGGAGGGGGTAACGGCGTGAAGAAGACGACCTGGTTCATCCTCGGCGGCCTCCTCGTGGCGCTGCTGCTCGCCGGCGTGGTGAGCAACTTCGCCTCCGGCTCGCCGGACGGGCTCGACTCCGCATCCACCAAGGGCTGCACGCTCAACGAAAACGACGAGATCACCGGCGGCTCCTGCATGGCGCAGAACGCGAAGGACAGCGAGACGTCCGATAGCCCCTTCGCCGACTACGGGATCAAGGGCATCGGAAACTCGGCCCTCTCCACCGGGATCGCCGGTGTCACAGGAGTGCTGCTGACGTTCGCCATCGGGGGTGGGCTCTTCTGGCTGGCGCGGCGCCGGCAGCCAGCCGAGTCGCGCGAATGAAAGGGCTCTACCTCGAGCGGGACACCCCGCTGCACCGGCTCGCACCCGAAGTGAAGATCGCGGCGATGGTGTCCGCGACCGTCATCGTGGTGATCACCCCGCGCGAGGCGCTCTGGGCCTTCGCGGGGTATGCCGCGCTGGTCGCCGTCATCGCCGCGATCGGGCGGGTGCCGGCCGGCTGGCTCGCCAAGCGCTCGCTGGTGGAGCTGCCGTTCGTGCTGCTCGCACTCGCGCTGCCGTTCCTCGCGGCCGGTGAGAAGGTCACGTTTCTCGGGCTCGAGGTGTCCCGCGACGGCCTGTACGGCGGCTTCAACATCCTGGCCAAGGGCACGCTCGGTGTACTCCTGTCGCTGATCCTGGCGGCGACCACGACGACGCGTGACCTGATCGTCGGGCTCGACCGGCTGCGCTGCCCGCAGATCATCACCCAGATCGCCACGTTCATGCTCCGCTACCTCTCGGTGCTCGGCGGTGAGGCCCGGCGGATGCGCGTCGCGCGCATCTCGCGGGGTGACGACCCGCGCTTCCTGTGGCAGCTGCGCGGCTTCGCCTCCGGAGTGGGCGCGCTGTTCCTGCGCGCGTTCGAGCGGGGCGAGCGGGTCTACCTCGCGATGGTGGCCCGCGGGTACGAGGGGCGCATGCCCGCCGCCTGGCTCGCGGCCGGCGCCGCGACGCGCGACCAATGGCTGGCTGCCGCTACGGTGCCAGTGGTGGCGGCGGCGATCGGTGGCACGGCGGTGATTCTCGGATGACTGAACCACTCTCGTTGGACGTGCGTGGAGTGCAGTACACGTACCCCGACGGACACGTGGCCCTGCGCGGGGTCGACCTGTCCGTGCGGCGGGGCGAGCGGGTGGCGCTGCTCGGTCCCAACGGTGCCGGCAAGACCACGCTCGTCCTGCATCTCAACGGCATTCTCACTGGGGGTGGGGGATCGGTCGCGGTCGGCGGCCTGACCGTCGACCGCGACCGCGCCACGCTGGCGGAGATCCGGCGCCGGGTCGGCATCGTCTTCCAGGACCCCGACGACCAGCTCTTCCTGCCGACGGTCGGCGAAGACGTCGCGTTCGGCCCGGCCAACCTCGGGCTGCGCGGCGCCGAGCTCACCGCCCGGGTCGACGAGGCGCTGGCCGCGGTGGGGATGAGCGAGCACCGCGACCGGGCGCCGCACCACCTCTCGTTCGGGCAGCGGCGGCGGGTCGCCGTGGCCACCGTGCTCTCGATGCGGCCGGAGATCCTCGTGCTCGACGAGCCGTCGTCCAACCTGGACCCGGCGGCACGGCGCGAGCTGGCCGAGATCCTGCGGTCGCTGCCGGTGACGCTGCTGATGGTCACCCACGATCTGCCGTACGCGCTGGAGCTCTGCGACCGCTCGGTGATCCTCGACGAGGGCTCCATGGTGGCCGACTCGCCCACCCGCGAGCTGCTGGCCGACACGGATCTGCTGGCGCGACACCGGCTGGAGCTGCCTTACGGCTTCAGCGTGCCGGACGCGGTTGGTGGGCACAAATAGCGCCGGTCAGGCGGTGGCGCGGGCCAGGCTCACCCCGCTGGCGATGATCCCGATATGGCTGAACGCCTGCGGGAAGTTGCCGATGAACGCGCCCGTGGTGGGGTCGATCTGCTCGGACAGCAGACCCACCGGGCTCGTCCTGGCACACAACGACGTGTACAGCTCGTGCGCCTGTTCGAGCTGTCCTTGCTGGACGAGGTTTTCGACCAGCCAGAAGCTGCACAGCACGAAGGCGCCCTCGTCGCCTTCGATCCCGTCGGGCGCGTCCTGGTGCAGGTAGCGGTAGAGCAGCCCGTCTCCGGCGGACAGCCGTCGGGCGACGGCGGCGGTGGTGGCGATCATCCGCGGGTGGGTGGCGGGTATCACCTGCCGCAGCGGGAGGGCCAGCAGGCTGGCGTCGAGCACGCCGCCGCCGTCGAGATGAGCGCTGAGCGTCTGCGCCTGCTCGTCCCAGGAGCGCTCCAGGATGCGTCGGGTCAGCTCGGCGGCCGCCGCGCGCCAGCGGGCCGTCGGTCCGGGCAGGCCGAGCTTTTCGCCGAGCGCCGCCGCCCGGTCCAGCGCCACCTGGCACATCCCGGCCGAGTACGTGAACACGCGGCCGTCGTTTCGTATCTCCCAGAGTCCTTGGTCGGGCTCGCGCCACGCCGTCTCGGCCGCGTCGGCGAGGCCGCGCAGTTGGGCCCACAGCGCCGGTTGAAGCTCTCCGCCGCCGCGTACCCATTGGTCGGCGCAGTCGAGCACTTCTCCGTAGACGTCGTGCTGGCGCTGGTCGGCCGCCCCGTTGCCCCAGTGCACCGGCGCTGACCCGCGGTAGCCCTCCAGCCCGGGATCGGCGACCTCGCCGGGCACCGGGCCGCCGTCGAGTGTGTACATGATTCGTGGTTGCCGGCTCTGCTCGAAGGCGTCGAGCACCCACCCGAGAAACGCGTCCGCTTCGTTCCCGAACCCGATGCGCCGCATGGCGAACACGGTGAACGCGGCGTCGCGGACCCACGCGTAGCGGTAGTCCCAGTTGCGGACGCCGCCTATCGGTGCGGGCAGCGAGGATGTGGGTGCCGCGACCATGGCGCCGTTGTCCCAGTCGTCACAGAGCTTGAGAGTGATCGCCGAGCGGCGGACCAAAGCCTCCTGCGGGCCGCTGTAGGTGAGGTGGGCCATCCAGCGTCGCCACGCGTCCGCCGTAGCCGCCAGCATGTCCGCGGCGTCGAAACGGTGGTGGCGGTGCACTCGGCCCCAGGAGAGGACCAGGTCCACATGTTCGCCTTCGTGCAGCTCGAAGGTGACCGGCAGGCTGGTCAGCGGACGGCTGGCGCGCAGATGCAGTCGCAGGTCAGGTCGGCGGGACGGGCGGATCTCCAGGCCGTCGAGCGCGGCGCGGGTCTGGCCACCGTCGCGGGGCCGCAGGTCGATCTCCATCCGGACGGTGCCGTCGAGGACCCGCGCGGAACGGACCAGCTCCGCGCGGCCGGCCGGTGCGTCGTCGGTGAGGTCGGCGCCGGAGCGCACCACGATCGCATCGGTGATCTGGAGCAGGCCGGTAGCGGTGCGAAGCTCGGTGACCAACACGGCGGTGTCCGGGACGTAGTGCTGGCGCGCCTCGCGCAGGTCCCCGGCGGTGACGGTGAAGTGCCCGCCTCGCCGCTTGTCCAGCAGGCCGCCGAGCACCGGCTCGGCGTCGAAGTGGGGCAGACACAGCCAGGGGATCGAGCCGTCGAGGCCGACGAGCGCCACGGTGGCGCCGTCCCCGATCACACCCAGGTCCTCCAGCCGGAGGTAGCCGTCGGGTCGCTGTACCGGCCGCAGGGGAGGGTTCGGGTCAAGCATTGGACGCTCCTACCGAGCCAGGACCCGGCCACCGAACAGGGCCAGCGTCTCACCGGTGATGTAACTGCTGTCGGCGTTGCTGGCGAAGAAGAGGAACGCGGGAGCGATCTCCTCCGGCTGCGCCGGCCGGCCCAGCGGTACGCCGTCGGTCTGGTCCCCGTAACCGGCCATTTGCTCGGGGGTACGGCTGGAGGCGTTCAGCGGCGTCCACACCGGTCCGGGCGCCACGCAGTTCACCCGGATACCCCGCCCGATCAGCTCCGTCGCCAGGGACTTGGTGAAGGTGTGGATCGCACCGTTGGTTTCCGCGTACCCGATGAGCGAAGGGTTGCCCTCGAACCCGGCGACCGAACCGCAGTTGATGACGCACCCGCCCGCGGGCAGGTGCGGCAGGGCCGCGCGAGCCATGTAGAAGTAGCCCGACACGTTGGTGTGGAACAGCTCGTGAAGGTCCTCGTCGGAGACGTCCGCCAGCGACGAGTACTGGAACAAGATGGCGGCGTTGTTGACCAGGATGTCGAGCCGGCCGAGCTCCGCGATGGTGCGCTCGACCGCCGCGTCACAGAACGACGAGTCCTTCACGTCGCCGGTCAACACCAGGCACCGCTGTCCCTCTTTCTCCACCAGCTCCCGGACGTGGTCCGCGTCCTCCTGCTCGGCGGGCAGGCAGACGATCGCCACGTCCGCGCCCTCCCGCGCGAACAGGACGGCGACGGCGGCGCCGATGCCGCTGTCCCCGCCGGTGATCAGCGCCGTGCAGTCGGTGAGCTTCCCGGACCCGCGCAGCGCGGTCGCCTGGTTACGCGGGCGAGGATCCATCCTCGCGTCCAGCCCCGGTCGCGACTGGGACTGCCCGCGAAACGGCGGCGCGGGCTGCTCGACAACTCTGTTCATGACAAAACGCCCCCCGTCAGTCGTCCCGCGCGGATGCCCGTCGCCGCACCGGCTAAACCTGACCGCCCGTTCGAGGGCGCCGCGCGGCCGGCTGTCACTGTGATGGCCAGCCCCTCGCGATGGCCGGGCCCTCGGCAAGGTCGCGATCCAGGTCGCCCGACAGAAGCAAAGTGCCGTATAGCCCGATGGCTATACGGCCGGCTCTTCCGCGTCGGTGACCCCTCCGGTCAGGAACAGGAAGCACGCGAAGCGGCTTACGAACAGGCGATGCGCGACATGGGGCCGCCGCGGATGTTCCGGATGGGCCCGGACGGCAAGATGCAGGAGGTCAGCTGGGCCGCACTCGAAAAGGATCATCCGCCCGCTGTGCCGTGACTCTTGCGACTTCGCGGTTGGCCACCGTGAGGAAGAAGCGGAGTTCCTCGTCGGCATCGGCATCGGCATCTGGGCGTCGAGAAGTTCGACTTCGAGGTCGGCGAGGCGTTTGTCGAGGAAGCGGTTGTTCGAGCGGGCTGCCTGCGGCTTCTGTTCGAGGACACGGTTGACCTCGGTGAGCCGGCGGAGACGCTGTTTGAGCTCGATAGCGGTGGCCACGAGCTTCTTGGCGTCGGTGTTCTGGTAGAGGAAGGTGCGAGACGCGCCGGCTCGGGGCCGCGACCGCGGGATAGGCGATCGGGGTTCGCTCGCGGCGAATGGTGCGCTGCGTCGTGTCGATGCGACAGCGCGCGCCGTCCACCCTGTTCGCGGCCGGTCCTCGGTCACCTCGTCCGTGCAATAGGCACGTCAGGCCGGGGCGGGCTTCGGACGCGCGCCTGGCCGGCGGTAGCGATCACCGGGTGGTGGGCTGGAAATCTCCGTCGCATCGATGCAGCGGGAGCCTTGCGGCGGCCGCGATGTGCCCGATGGCCCGCTCCATAGGCGATGACTCATCGATGATGTGCTCGCCGTTGACTTCTCGGTGCGCTCGCCACGAGCCCCGCGCTGCTCTCTGCCTATCCAAGGCATCCACTCACAGCAAATCACCAAGCATCCACGACCAGGGCGGGTCCCGAACTCACGCCCGACGAAACCCGCGGGCAGGTACCGGGACCCAAACTCCCGCTCAAACGGGACCGCTACTCGCGCTCAGAACCACGACGCTGTAGGTCCGGTGCCCCGGCCGCCGCTGCTCATGTTCGGCACCCAACCGGCACCAGATAACGAAGAGGGAGCGCCACGCCGCTCCAGAGCTCTTCGCGCCCACCACGCGGCTAGGGAAAGTTCGCGGATTCGTTGGGTCACAGCGGGCCCGCGAGACGCGACGATCAGGCTGCTTCAGCCGACGGCGCTGGACGTCACCAGTTTTCCGAGAGGACGCAATAGATGCGAAGAGTCCTGGCCCTGCTCGCCTCGCTGGCGGTCACCGCGGGCCTGACGGTGGCCGTGGCAGGTCCCGCCCGCGGCGGCACCGAGAACACAGCGGTCCTCGTCCCCGGGGACGTGCCGGTGCGGGCCGCGCCGACGTCGGTGGGCACGTTCCGGGTGACCGGGACGGGCCGGTCCGCACAGGCTCTGGACGAGGCGACGATGCAGGACCTGACCACGTTCGCCAAGCAGAACGGACAGGACCTGTCCGCCGTCGTCGCGGCGCACCAGGGCATCCACGAGTTCAGTGCCTACACCACCAAGCTGGAGGAGACCGCGCCGGACACGTTCGTACGGGCCGGCCTGGGCACCGAGGGCGCCGGCAACTGGGTCCAGTTCACCGCCAAGCCGGGCGCCGACATCGTCGCCGATCTGGCGCGGCTGCCGGTGGACACCGAGGTGCAGTACGGTGCGCCGGCAAGCTCGAAGGAGCTGGCCGACCTGGCCTACACACTCATTACCTCCTTGGCCGCGCGCCCGGACGTCATCCGGTCGGCGGGGACCCGCTACGACCACGAGCGACGCGTGCTGCGTCTGCTGTACGCGCCGGTCGGGGGTGCCCAGCTGAGCAGGCAAGGCTCGGTCGTCCAGGAGGCGCTGACCGCGGGCACCGCCGGGGGACAGCTTCCCCTCGAGGTCGTGCCCGAACTCGACGCCGACCGGACCGCGGTCGCCGAGCGAACCGTCGAAGGCGGCAGGGACCTCAACCTGGGCAACGGCGACGCCCACTGCACCGCCGGTTTCACCGCGATCCGCAACGGCAACCGGGGTGTGCTGACCGCGGCGCACTGCAATAACGCGCTCCGGTATGGCAACGCCTCGGGAGTCATCAGCACCCACCCGGGCCAGAGCTCGAACGACGCGACCGATCTCCAGTTCCACCGGACCCTAACCGAGAACGGCCACTCGACGAACAAGCAGTTCCGGGCGACCGGCCGGCAGGCCAGCGGAGACCGGACGGTGACAGCCGTCGCCAACGCACCGGTGGGCTCGGCCGTGTGCCACTGGGGCCGGAAAACCGGCTACGACTGTAGCTACGTCGAGGACACCGACACCTGCCAGTCGATGCTGGTGAATGGCGTCATCCATCGATACTGCGGTCTGGATGTCACCCGTCAGGACATTTCGGCAGGTGGTGACAGCGGCGGCCCTTGGTACCTCGGGAACACCGCCCGGGGCGTCCACAGCGGAGCCCAGGATTCCGTGGAAAGCTACTTCACCCGGATCGGTCGGGTACGGGTCCAACTCAACGCCACGGTATTGCAGAACTAGCTGAGAACTAGCTGAGTCGTTCGGCACACCGGGTATCACGGATACTCGGTGTGCCGAGCCGCGCCCGGCCGCCACCGACCCGGTCGAGTCCGAAGGCGCGGTTCGCCGGGCCCTGGGCCCGGGGGACGCGCTGTCCCCCGGGGCCTTGCGCCCGAGTCAGGCGGTGCAGGCGAGGCTGCGCGGCGCTGTGGTGTGCTTTTCGGAGGTGTCGAAGATTCCGATTACGTCGGTGTCAGTCACGCTTCGCCACTGGCTGACCAGCACCGTCGTGCAGGTCACCCGCGCTGTGGCGCGCTTGCCGGCCCCGCCCCCCGGTGGGACCGTCACCGAGTCGGCGCTTCCGACGTTCACCCATGAGCCGTTCCGCAAGATCTGCAACTGGGTGGTCACGATAGCGAGTGGGTAGTCACAGTCGATCCAGTACCACCAACCGTGGCCCGACGCCGTCCGGATTCCCGGCGCCGTCGAGATGTGGACGAAGTCGCCATCGGTCCCGAACACGCAGAACGGCCCGGCGGACTGAGCGGACGCCGTCGACACCGTCACGGCATCGCGGGTCTTGGCGGCCGATGCGGGAGTTGCGGCGACGGCCGACAGCGACAGCGCCACAGCGATGCTGAGCACGTACAACGAGGTCTTTCTGAAACGCGACATCGGTGCTCCTTCTTCGTCTTGCGGACAACAGTTTGTGCCAACTTGCCTGTGGCAGATAGCGGATGCCTAATAGCTGCCGTTGAAACTGCCGAGCGTTTTCACTATTGGCAGTCGCGAACGCCGGGTTGACTGGAATTTTTGGCGGCAAAGAGGATCTCAGGAACGAACCGGATGCCACCCAAGGGGTTGCCGCCCATGCCGATCACCTGCTGTCTGCCGGGGCAACTCGCCGTCGCGAGGAATTTGTCGGGCTCGCCCCCGACCGACTGGCATGCGGTCGTGTCAGGTGCAGAGGGCTTGGCCGATTAGCTGCCAGTTCTCCTCGGTGCCGGGCGCGCTCTCGCGGGCAATCATGCCGACTGTGTTCGTCAGCCGGCTGACGCCCACCGAGGTCACGCTGACATTGAAGTCCGCGGTCGTGCCGAACTCCTCTAGGACAGTGAATCCGGCCGTGATGACGGTGCCCGTGGGGCTGAAACACGGCACCGAGACGTTCTTGGCGTTGACGCTGGTCGCGTTGGTGCGGTTGCTGAACTGGCGGACCGAAACCTGAGTCGAGTCCGCGCAGATGCCGATGCCGTTCAGCTCGACCGTTCCGTCGTAGCCGCCGGCGCTGCCGTCGATCCGGTAGGAGGTGGGTACATCGCCGCCATTGTTTGACGCGATGCGGGACAGGCGGGTCCGGGGTAGGTTGGCGCCGAAGTCGAAGCCGGAGCTGATGGAACCACCCATGCCGACGAGGACCTTGTTGTTGGGGCAGACGCGCTCGATGTTGACCCGGACGGTCTCGCCACCATCGAGGACGGTCTGCGTGTCCCCGCCGGTGACCACCGCGTACCCCGGAAGTGACGACTGCGGTGCGCAGACCGCCGTGGCGGAGAACGACCAGGCGGCCGACACGCCCTCGGCCGGCTCGGCCGCGCGGAACCGCACGAACGAGAACTGCGGGTAGATGGCCAGGATGCGCACCTGGTTGTTACCGGTGATCTGCATGTCCCCGCCCAGCGCGGTCGTCCCGTTCGGGCAAGGGACGTCGAGTGTCTTGCTCGAACTGGAATTGCTCGCCGTCTGGCCGGAAGCGGTGGTGAGGCCGACGATGGCAGCCGAGGCGCTGCCAGGGGTGACCACGACCAGCGCTGCGGCTCCGGCGGCCACCAGCGTCGCGGCCAACGCACGGCGGCGAAGGCGCACGGACGGCGAGCCTACCTGGGATCGGTAGGGGATGACGCGTGGAAAGCGCATTTTCGTTGTTCCTTTCTATTCACGGACGACTATCACGGGCCGGTTGTTCACAGCCGGCTGTCTTCGCGGTAGTAGGCGGCGTAAATCGGCGACCCGGGATACATCAGCGTGTTGCCGTCAGGACGCAGCTCAGGGTCCCGGGGTACGTCGCCTGCACGCACCGTACGCAACGGCGTTCACAGAACCTGCATCGCTCCTGCATCCTCGAGCACTCACGATCACACGTTCTGAATAGCGCTCTCGGCGCATGTGGCGCCGATGTCCGATCCGCCGGTCTCGATCTTCACTCGTTCGGATAGCGCAGGAGACAAACCTCAGTGGCACACGGACACGCTTAAGTGGCAATGGACACCTCGCTGGGTGGTTGCGACGAGCGCGGCGAAGCGGATCGGTGGTGCACCGCACGAGGACCTGGCACGGCTGAGGGTGAGTCAGGATCGGTGTACGGGGACCGATGTCTGTCGCTCGGCCGCGCAGATCTGGCGGGACGACCTGCTGGCGGTAGGTGTTCTGTGCGGTGTTGTAGACCGAGGCGGCGGCCAGCAGCCCGCTCCACCCGGTGATGAGCGACCGCATCGTCGGCGGCGAGCCGCCGGACGCGTTGGTCCGCCCAACGGGTCAGTTCTGGGCTGATTTGAGCGGGAGCCGTATCAGTCGTGGTCAGTCGGCCCGGTCGCGACGCCGCCGTGTGGCTGGCCGAGTTCGTCCAGCCGCTGGTGCCTCGATCCCGGGCTCTGTCAGTGGCCGAGGCCCGCGTCGCGGGCTTTGATGATCGCTTCGGCGCGGCTGGCGACTTGGAGTTTGGCGAAGACGCTGGAGATGTGGTTGGCGACCGTGTTGGGTGAAACGCGGAGGCGGGCGGCGATGGCGGTGTTGCCGAGGCCGGCGGCGATCAGGTCGAGTACCTCCCGCTCGCGCGGGGTGAGTGACTCGAATGGGGTGTCCGGCGGGCGGGGTCCGGACAGGTAGGCGATCGCCCGCTGCGCGATGCCCGGGCCGAAGACGGCGTTGCCGGCCGCGACGCCGGAGATCGCTCGGATGATGTCTTCCGGGTCGGCGCCTTTGAGCACGTAGCCGAGCGCGCCGGCCCGCATGGCGGCGAAGACCGAGTCGTCGTCGTCGAACATGGTCAGCATCAGCACCGCCACGCCGGGCGCCTCGCGGGTGACCTTGCGGGCGGCCTCGATGCCCGAGCCGTCCGGCATGTTGATGTCCAGGACCAGGACATCGGGGCGCAGGGTGACGGCGGCGCGGACGGCTTCGCGTCCGGTCGCGGCGGTGCCGACGATGGTGTATCCCTCGACGGCGCCGAGCAGTGCGCGCAGCCCTTCCCGGACCACCGCGTGGTCGTCGGCGACCACCACCCGCACGCTCATCAGCCACCTCCGCGGCCCAGTGGGATTGTCACGTGGACCCGGCCGCCGTCCGCGCCCGGCCCGGCGACGCAGTGGCCGCCGAGCTCGGCGGCGCGCTCGGTCATCGAGGTGAGGCCGACGCCGCGGCGCCAGGCGGCGGTGCCGTCCGCGCCGTTGTCGTCGACCGTCAGCGTGAACGCGGCTGGCTCGGCGCGGAGCGTCACCGTGGCCCGGCTGGCCCGCGAGTGCCGTACGACGTTGGTGAGCGCCTCGGTCGCGATCCGGTACGCGGCCACCTCGACCGCGGCGGGTAGCGGGCCGAGCGGCTCCGCGGCGTCCACGTCTATCCGTAGTGGACGATCGTCGGGCCGGCCGGCGAGAGTGGCGGCGTGCTCGCGTAGCGCGCCGGTCAGGCCGAGCCCGTCGAGGGCCGGCGGGCGCAGCTCGTTGACCAGGCGGCGGATGTCGTCGATCGCGGCGGTGGTCTGGGCCCGCAGGCCGGCGAGAAGGGCCACCGCGCGGTCCGGGTCGGCGGGTACGAGCCGTCGGGCGGCGTCGGCGTTGAGCACCACCCCGGTCAGTGCCGGCCCGAGCCCGTCGTGCAGGTCCCGGCGGAGCCGGCGGCGTTCCTCCTCGCGCGCGGTGACCAGCGCCTCCCGGGCCTGCCCGAGGTCGCGGGCCAGCAGCGTCGCGCGGACGGCCACCGCCAGTGAGGCGCAGAGCAGGTGCAGCAGCCGCTCGTCGGCCGGGTCCAGCCGGCTCTCCCCGGCCCGCAGTCCCACGGTCAGCTCGCCGACCGGCTCCCCGCCCTGTACCAGCGGGATGGCCTGCCGCAGCGACGGCGCCGCACCGTGGGCGGCGAGACGGTGGTCGCCTGCGGTGATCTCGGCGGAGGGCAGGCGCATCACGACGCACAGCGCCCGCAGCGCGCCGTCCAGGCCGCTTCCGCCCGGGTCGCCCAGGCGGGCGCCGACCTCGGCGATCGCGCGCACGGGGTCGCGGCGGGCGCCGTAGAAGATCCGGTCGACGCGGCGCTGCAACCACAGCCGCGCCGGGTGGAACGCGCCCGCGATCAGCAGCGTGGCGAGCACCGAGCTGCCCAGCCCGACCTGCCGGCGCAGCGCTGAGTCGAGGATTGTGACGAGGGCCGCGTACACGGCGATCACGCCGGCGGTCAGCACCAGGTAGAGCACCGACCGGGAGACGACGAGGCGGATGTCCAGCAGCTGGTGGCGCAGGATCGCGACCATGATGGCGAACGGAACCAGCGCGATCGAGTAGATGGACAGCCAGCTGTCGACGTTCAGGAGGTCGGAGACGGCGAACGAGGCCACCATCACCAGCGCGCCGAGTAGCAGCCACAGCAGCTGGCGGCGTACCCGCTCGTCGCCGCGCCGGTACCGGAGGGCGAGCGAGGCGAGCGCCGCCAGGTAGACGGCGGTGCCGGCGAGGGTGGTGACCGCGCCGACCCAGGCCAGCTGGTCGGCGCCGGCGCTGAGGTAGCCGGTGACGCCGTACTCGTCGCTGGTGAGCGTGTGCGCCGGTATCACGGCCATGGCGGCGAAGAGCAGGCCCGCGGCGGTGGCCAGCCCGGCGGCGGCCCGCCATGCCCGGCCCAGCAGCCGCCCGTCCGGGAAGGTCAGCAGCACTACTGGTAGCACGACGGTGACGGTCCAGGTCCAGGCGAGGTTGGTGACCGTGGCCAGCAGCCGCCAGCCCGCGGCGGTCTCCCCGGGCTCGGTGCCGGCGGCGAGCACGGCCGCCCCGGCGGCGCTGGTCGCGTAGCAGATCCCGCCGGCCAGCAGCAGCCAGCCGATCGGGTTGCCGGGGCGGTGGCGGGCGATCGGCCAGCCCGCGACGGCCAGCGCGAGGCCGAGCGTGGCGTTGCTGACCGCGAAGCCGTCCATCAGCGCGCCGAAGCTCAGCTCGGACACCCACCCGGCCACGACGGTGACCGCGACCTCGGCGAACGCCAGCCCGAGCAGCAGCCCGGCGGCGGTCGTGGCGCGGCGGGTGGTCGTCATGCCACTCATCATGCGGCTGCGGCGGGTCCGGCACGTAGTGGCTGGCCACTACGCGGCCCGGGAGAAGCTCCCGGGTGGCCGATGAGTTTGCAACCTCCCAGCTGGTGCCGTCCGGCAGGGATCGTGAGGCCCGTCGTCAAAATCCCGATGGGAGAACCTCAAATGTCCCGTACCTCTTCGGCGGACGTTGCCGTGCTGGCAGACGTGCGCGGCTTCTGGCGGGTGCTGCTCGCGGTCATCGCGCCGCTGCCTATGCTCGCCAAGGGCGTCTACTACCTGATCACCCCGGTCGAGGGCGGTGCGAGCTTCGACGAGACGCTCGCCGCGTTCACCGCGCACGAGCGCCTCGCCGGCGTGCTGATGTGGCTCGACGTGGTGTTCGTAGTCGGGCTCGTCCCGGCCACGTACGCGGTCGCCTGGGTCGCCCGCCGCGGCGCGCCCCGCCTCACCACCGCCGGCGCGCTCATCTCGCTGCTCGGCTTCCTGGCCGGCGTGGCGCTGCTCGGCGGCGTGATCACACCAGCGGCGGCCACCGTACGCCACGACCTCGACCCGGCCGCGATGGCCGCGTTCAGCGACGCCATCGAGGGCGAACCACTGATTGGCATCGCCGGGCTGCTGTTCATCACCGCCGTGGTCATCGGCCTCGGCCTGCTCGGCGGAGCACTCTGGCGCAGCCGGTACGCGCCCGCGTGGGCCGGCATCGCCATCATGGCCGGCGGCATCACCCACCCGTTCCTGCCCGGTTCACTGGCGCAGGGAATCGGGCTGCTGGTCGCGGCGGCCGGCTTCGCCGGCGCGTCGTACGCGCTGCTACGCACGCCGGACGGCGGCTTCGACCTGCCACCGGCCCGCGCGTCCTGACAAGGTGACGGCCGTGGCGATTCATTGACCCTGCGGGGACGGTGTCTCGCCACGGCCGCGCGGGGAGGGTGCGGCGAGAGCGTCGGCGAGCGCCTGTGCCAGCCACCGCTCGTATTCGTGGGGCGACCAGCCACGGTCGTTGACGAGTAGTTCGTAGACCTCGGGCGAGATCAGCATCCAGACGATGTCACGTGCGCGGTCCGGGTCGAGGTCGGTGCGTAGGCCACCGGTGGCGACCAGCTGGCTTACCATGACACCGGCGCCGACGAGCCGCTCACCGTTGACGGTCGTGCGGAATTGGGTCAGCTCGGGGTCGCCGCCCCGGGCAGCGGCGAGCAGCTTGGCGAGCATCGGTCCCACGCGTTCGCCGATCTGGCGGGCCGCGGAGGCGTATCGGGCGAGCTTGTCGCGGGGGTTGGTGGCGGCGACCACGGCCTGGATCTCGGGGCGGTCGATCATCGGGATGGGCTCGTCGTCGCCGGCAAGCGTGACGTCGTACACGGCCTTGATCAGCGCCGTCTTGGTCCCGAAGGCCTTCTTGACGGTCTCGGCCGATACCCCGGCGCGCGCGGCGACGTCGCGCATGGTGACCGCTGCCGGGCCACGTTCGGTGAGCAGGTCGCGGGCAGCGTCCAGGACACCGCGGCGAGTGAGCCGTGCCAGCTCGGCGCGGCGGGTGTTGTCGTATGCCCGACGAGACATTGCATACCATCCACGAGTATTGAATACTTGCTTAGTGCATCTGATATTACAGAGGGGACACCATGCGCACGATCGACAGTGACGTCTGTATTCGATCCATGACGATCTTGGCCTCCGGTGACCTCGACGAGTTGACCCGGGTAGTCCACCCGGAGGCGGTCAACCGCGAGGCGAAAGACGAACCACCAGCCTGCCGCGGGCGAGGTCCGGGCGCGTTCGCGGCCACCGCCCGCTGGCTGCGAGCCGCGTTCGCGGATCTGGCCTTCGACATCCACGACGTCGCGGCCGACGGCGACCTGGTCGTCGTGCACTGCACCATGTCTGGTCGCCAGGTCGGTACGTTCCTGGCCTACGACGAGCACGGCGAGGTCGCCCAGGCCTTTCCGTCGAAGGGCCGCACGCTGGCGGTCACCCAGACACACTGGTTCCGGACCAGAGACGGTCAGGTCGTCGAGCACTGGGCAAACCGCGACGACCTCGGCATGGCCACCCAGCTCGGCTGGGTGCCGCCCACACCGGCATACCTGTGGCGGATGACCCGCGCCAAACGGCACGCGCGTCGCCAGCCGACCCACTAGGTCACGTCTGGGCCAGGACAGCCCAGCCTGCCCATCCCTGTCCGGCCTCGAACGGTTCGACGCCGAAGCCGGCACGCAAGTCGCTCTTCGGTGCGGCGATGCCCAAGACGCGATCCCGGCGTTGGCCCTGAACGCCCTGTCGCCGGCGAGTCGTGCGGACCGCTCAGCCCGATGCCGCGGGCCGCCTTGAGGGCAGCCGGTGCGTCGGCAGTCAGGCGTCCCGGCTGCGGGCAGCCGGGGTTCCCGGCGTCCGGCACACGGCTCGCTCGGCCATGGCCACCAAAGTGCCGATCGCCTCGTCGATCGTGTGGCCGCGGCCGGTCACCAGCAGGTCGAGGCTCTCGAAGCTCGTCAGCACCCACAGCACGTCGACCGCCTCGTCGACGGTGAGCCCCTCGCGCAGCTCACCCTCCCGCTCGAGGTGCTCGGCCAGGCTCTGCATGCCGGCCCGCCGGTCGGTCTCCATGTGGCGAACGGCGCCGCCGGCGGACTCGGGGTCCAGCCGGTCCATTGCGTGCAGCACGCGATAGACCGCCAACTCCTGGCCCTTCATCCGGCTGGCCGCCCGGATACCATCACGCAGGTGGTCGCGCGCGTTCGTGGCCTCCACCGCCCGGCCGAGCGCGGCCAGCCCGGTGCGCTGCCAGAGATCGACCACGAACGCGTCGAACAGCCCCGACCGCGAGCCGAAGTCGGTGTAGATCGTCGACCTCGACACCTTGGCCAGCTCAGCCACCCGCCCCAGGCTGGGCTGCTCGGTAGGCGCCTCACGCAGGCACTGGCCGACCGCGTCCAGGATCCGACGCCTCGTCTCCTCCGCGGCCTCGGCGCGCAGCACCTGCTCGTACTTCCGGGATGCCATGACCCCATCATGGCATATTCATCCGACAGGCAGTCCACTCAACTGCCGCCCGGGAAGCCGGTGCGACGTTTCGAATCAGGTGTAGCGCAGTTTCCACCAGGCGATTCCGTCGGCGAAGTCGGTGGTGTCGTTGGTGAGCCGGCCTGCGGTGACGGCGAGGTCGGGCTGGGGCCGGCGGCGGCCGCGGTGGTGGTCAAGTGACTCGGTGTGTGGTTCAAGGCGCGAACGGGTCGGTGTCGTCGCGGCAGGTGGCGCCTGCCGGTGGCAGGGTGACGCCGTCGGTCAGGTAGGCCAGGGCCGGTCCGACCAGGCACGGGTTTCCGGAGGTGAGGCTGGCGTGGCCGTCGGCCTGGTGGGTGAGCAGCCGCGCGTTGCCGAGGTCGGCGACGAACTGCCGCGCGCCGGCGTACGGTGTCGCGGGGTCGTGTGTGTTGCTGATGACGAGGATTGGTGCGGCCCGGTCGGGGTTGTGGATGCGGCCGCGGAACGCGTCGTCGTCCTCGACCGGCCACAGTGCGAGGTCGAGGGTGACCAGCCCGTTGACCCACCAGAAATGCGGGAACATCCGGTAGGCGTGGACGCTGTCGCGGACGTAACCGGCCACCGGTCCGCGGGGAAACCGCTGGTCGACGGCGAGCACCGCGAACTGCTGGTCGTAGGTGCCGAAGCCGTCCTGCTCGTCCAGAAAGTCGAGCATTGCTGACGGCTGGCCGGCCGTCGCGGCGGTGAGCGCTGTGGCGAAGTCGCGCCACAGCCGCGGCGTGTACATCGCCGCCAGCGCGGCCTGGCGGACGTCGTCTCCGCTCAGCCGGGGGTGTGCCGGGTCTGCGGTGGGCAGCGGCTGGCCGTCCAGCCGTGCCAGCAGCGTGTCGAAGGCGTCCTCGGGGTCGGTGCCGCCGAATCCACACCGCGGTCCGGCGGCCGCGCAGCGGGCGAAGAAGCGGTCGAGCTCGTCTTCGAAGGCGGCTGACTGCTCCTCGCCGCTGTCGATCGGGCGATCGCGTCCGGTCCGTACGTCGTTGGCGCTGGCGAGGACCATGGCCCGGACACGGCCGGGAAACATGCTGGCGTAGGTGGCGCCGATGTCGGTGCCGTACGAGATGCCGATAGCGGTGAGCCTCTGGTCGCCGACGGCCCGGCGCAGCAGGTCGACGTCGCGGGCCACGTTGGCGGTGCTCATGTGCGGCAAGATCGTGCGGTTGTGGCGGAGGCAGGACAGTCCGTACGCGCGTGCCGTGGCGGCGTACATGTCGGGCTCGACGGCGTCTGGACGGGCGAAGAACGAGGGTGGTGTCGCGTGGCAGTCGACGGCGGGTCGGCTCGCGCCGGTGCCGCGCTGGTCGAAGCCGATCACGTCGAAGCGGCCCAGCAGCGCCAGCAGTTGCGGCGGCGAGTTGCGCAGCACCTGTACACCGGACTGGGCGGGCCCGCCGGGCAGTTGGAACAGCGAGCCGATGCGATGCGCGGGGTCGGCGGCCGGCTTGCGGATCAGGGCGATGGTGATTGTCGGTCCGTGCGGGTCGTCGTAGTCCAGCGGCACACGAGCGTCCGCGCATTGGAAGCCGTCGCCGCAGTCGATCCAGCGCAGCACTGGCGCCGCGTGCGCGGCCGTGGTGTGCGTGCCCACGGCGAGCGCGCCGAGCAGGGCCAGGCAGCCGGCGGCGGCGCGGCGCAACAATGCTTTCACGGTAATGCCTTTCCAGGGTTGATTGGGGCGGCCGTCATCGCAACTCCTTGCTGTCGGGGCGTCGGCTTCGCGCGGGGCGTCGGCCATAGGTACGGCCGAGCCGGGCGCCCGCCGAGGACACAGTGGACATCGAGTTCTCTCTACTTAGGACCGTTCAGAACTCCGTCATGTCGTGCCGAGGCCGTACCGTTCGATGACGCCGGCTAGCCAGTCGGGCTCGGCGAACCGCAGCCCGTAGCGCTCGGCGATGGCGGGGCCCTGCGCTGCGGCGCTCTCCGGGTCGCCGACCAACTCGCTCACCTCGCGGAAGAAGTGTTCGAACCCGGCCGGACTGATGATCTCGATCATGCGCGCGGGCACGCTGCCGGCGTTCCACATCGCGTGGTACTCGCCGCGCGGCTTGGTGATGTAGCCGCCGGCGCCGAGGACGACCTCGCGGTCGCCGGAGCGGAATCCGATCTCGCCCTCCAGGACGATCGAGAACTCGTCTTCGAAGGTGTGCAGGTGGGGCGGGACCAGCGCGCCGACCGGGAACGGGTGCTCGACGACCGACAGCGCGCCACCGGTGTCGCGGCCCCAGAGCTTGAACTGCACGCCGATGGCGCCGAGGTCTCCGGTCAGGCCCTCGCCGGGCCGGACGATCGTCAGCGGCGGCGGGTCTGGTGGTGTCATGTGTGAGCCCCTCAATATCATCGAACACGCTGTACGGTGAAATGATGAGGCCGGGCTGACGAGACGTCAACCAAATTGAGCCAACATGGAGTACCGCGAAAATCCGCGACCACCAACTGGCTGCGGATCATCGAGGTGGTCGGTCCATCCCCGGTCGGCCGCATGGCGCGCGTCTCAGGCAAATTGACTTGACAGCATGTCCGACGAACCCGGACACTCGTTTTCACCGTACAAGATGTCTTCTGAAAAGAGTTCAATGACATGGCTCACCGCAACGCCTCGTCGCACGACCACGACGTCGTGGTCGTCGGCGCTGGACCGGCGTTCTTCGCGGCCAACGACACGAACCTCATGGCTGCCGGCAGCTACCTGTCGGCGCTCGACGTCCTGCGGCGCTGTTCTCGCGGGTGGGCTGGCCTCGCTGATGCGCCGCGACTGGCGCGCGCCGCTCGTGCTCGCCACCGGGCTGGGGAACGCCCTCGCCGTCGGCGTGGGCTGGGAGCTGGCCGCGACCCGCGCGGGGGAGGGACTCGACCCCGAGCTGGCCCGGCTGGCCTTCGACCTCGGCAACCTGTCGTTCGCCACGGCCTGGGTAGCCCTCGGAGGGTTCACCGTCGTGACCGGCTGGCCGCCGCGGGCCCGTGTGGAACATCAGCCTCGGCAGGGCGTACTTGCGGGCGTTGCCGTTGGGCCCTCGGCCGTTCGCTGAACAGGCCGTGCCGACAACACTCGACCCAGTGGACTCCGCGAGACTGCGGTGGCGGGCCATACCGCCGGGTGACCCGCAGTGTCAGCCGGAGCCAGGGACGACCGAAAGCTACGGATCACCCAATAGTCCACCATGGACATGAGAAAGGCTCTGATCCGGAACGAAGCACCAGGTCAGAGCCTGATCACTTGTGCGCCGCCGGGGACTCGAACCCCGAACCCGCGGATTAAGAGTCCACAGGGGACGGTCAACTTCGTGATTTCCTTACAGCACAAGGAAAATCCAACGAAGCGCCCGTCAGCTGTCCGTAAGTCCAGCGAGGTATGCGCTGGTCCGGGCCTAGATTGCGAACGATGACCGCGAGGTGAACGGCTGGACCGAAGCAGAATCCAGGTGACGGGCGGCGGATCCGTCCAGTGTCGCGAACGTCCGAGCGACCACGGAGCGACCCACCCCGCCTGGCAATCGCTGCGGCAGCGGCGTGGCGGCTGGTAGTTTCGCCACAATCGCTCCGATGCGGCTGGCTGACGGATCCGGATTGGCCGCCCGCACGGTGTGGCTCGCTGCGTGGCCACGAGGTGCACCGCCTCGGCGGTCATGAGCTACAGGAGCGATGGGGCCCCAAGCCGCAGCAGACGTCCAGCGACGCCTCACCGCCTTCTTCGACGCCCTTGCTACGCGTCAGCGCCCCACCTCACCAACGGCACAGCACGGGGCGAGTGCTGCTCGTATCAGGTCCTTTGTGCGCCCCGGCCCGCGGTGGCCACGGCCAGTTCCCGACCCACACCACCGACCTGGGGGAGGTCAGGGGCGGTCTGTGCTCCAAAGGACTTGCCCCGTCCGCTCGGTCAGCCGCGCGGTCGTAGAGGAGTACCACCTGCCGGGGGGGTGGCGTAGCGAAGCTCACGACGCCGGCGCCGAACCCCTCGTGCAGGCGCACCCTATGCGCGGACACGGTCAAGATCGGCCAAACCGCATGGACCGCTGGCGCAGACGGGGCCCGGGTCAGAAGCGGCGAGCAACGCGATGCAGGCTTGGCCCATTTCAGGGTTGAGGACCGCGGTAGACGGTGGCGATCAAGCCGCAAGGATCTGGTGGAACTGCGAGCAGAACGTGCCGTACGTCTGTTCGGCGGCCGTGGCAGCCGTTTATTTGGCCCGAAGTGAGTTGGGTCCTCACTGACGTTGGAACTGTCCACCGCCGCTGCGCACGGCCTGCCGCAAGAGGTGATGCCTCTGCCAAGCGTTGTGCTGCTGGAACGGATCCAGCGAACAGGCGTTACGCCGACCATGAGGCGTACGCACGAGCCACGGGCTGGCCCTATAAGCGGTTCGGCACGCTACCCATTGGCAATGGCCGACGGCAGCAGGGTGGGCCGCGGTGGTGGAAGAGATGCGATTCGGATCGATGTAGCAGAACAAGGCGCACAGCGCGGTCGTCGACGATGCGATGCACTCACGGCCGGACCGAACACGACCCAAACGAAGCTCAGTCACCGAAAGTATCGAGCTGATCGCGTCAGGTAAGTAGGATGGTCAGTACCGTCAAAGTGGCGGCCACCTATAACGTTAACTGACGGGATCCCGTATTTTCGTGCTCCATTGAAAGACGGTCAAGCAGGCGGGCATGACGAAACTGATAGACGGGCCCGGCGGTCCGGAGCACTCCGCGCCTGTGAGCATCCTCTAGGAACCTCATTAACCGGACCGGCCCATACCCGGCAAGAAAGATCTGAAAGAACGCTAACCGGGCGTCCCAACTACGTACGAATGTCAGGGCTATAGCTATCCCACCCGCCCCTGCGGCGACCAAGCCGATCGTTAATCCGCGGACGACGCCGCTCAACAAGATGAAGACAACGCCAATCAAGATCCCGCCGGCCGCACCAAAGACGATCCCTACTACGACGCCGGTCATTCGATCTCTCCGCCAGCTCGTAATGGGATCCATGGGGTTGCCGGCGTCGGCGTACGGCGCTGACGTCAAGATAGAAACCGCTGTCGCGAGATAGAATGAGATAGTCGTAGAAATTCCACATGAAAAGCCGAGGGCAGCATCACCCGCGACTCCAAACAGAAGACCGACAACTACTCCGTACCCAAGACCTGTAACCCAGCCGATCATCCGCAATCTGCTGTTTCCGGGCGAACCAATCGCGTGCCAGCGGATCGGCGCGAGCCGTACAGGGCGGTCCTCAGGGCGCCACTCGGCGAAGGCACCAACTAGTGTCCCTGTCGCCAACCCAGCCGCGCCGGCGACAGGCGCAAGATCGAGGCCGAAAGCTGACGCAGCCACGACGGCAAAGACCGATGCGGCCAGAAGCCCATTTGCGACGGCTCGAAAAGCTGCCGGCTGCCAGGTGGGAATAGTCCACCACGCGAAATCGTGTGTGCCGTCTCGGCTCATCCGATAGGCAACGTAGCCTAGCCATCGCTTCGCTTGGGAAACGGTGTATGGAGGCTTCGGGCGGCCATGTCGAGCCATGTAGGCAACTGGGATAACTCTATCCAACAGGAAATCTTCAACGGCGTTGCTGCATGAAAAGCGCTCCGGCTCAAGCAACTCTAGTGTCCCGCGCCAGAAATTCGCCTACAAAATCGGGCGAGTGATTCAAGGATCTCTTCGGCGGTCTTGGTCCAGATGAACGGTCGTGGGTTGCTGTTCCAGTCGGCGATCCACGACCGAATGTCGGCCTCGAGTGACTGGACGCTTTTGTGGGCGCCGCGGCGGATCTTCTGCTCGGTGAGAAATCCGAACCAGCGTTCGACCTGGTTGATCCAGGACGAGCCGGTGGGGGGTGAAGTGCATGTGGAAGCGTGGATGGTTGGCCAGCCAGGCCCGGATCGCCGGGGTCTTGTGAGTGCCGTAGTTGTCGCAGACCAGGTGCACATCCAACTCGGTCGGCACGGCCTTGTCGATCGCGGTCAGGAACTTCTTGAACTCGGTGGCCCGGTGCTGGCGGTGCAGTTCGCTGATCACGGTGCCGTCGGCGATGTTGAACGCGGCGAACAGGCTAGTGATCCCGTTGCGGGCATAGTCGTGGGTACGCCGTTCGGGCATGCCCGGCATCATCGGCAGCACCGGCTGCGAGCGGTCCAGGGCCTGCACCTGGCTCTTCTCGTCCACACACAACACCACCGCCCCTTGCGGCGGGTTGTGGTACAGCCCGACCACATCCACCACCTTCTCCACGAACAGCGGGTCGGTGGACAGCTTGAACGTGTCGGTCCGGTGTGGTTTGAGGCCGAAGTCCCGCCAAATCCTGCCGATCGTGGATTTCGACAACCCGGACCGCTCGGCCATCGACGTACGGGACCAGTGCGTGGCGTTACGTGGCGTCTGTTCCAAGGTCGCCACCACCACCTCTTCGACCTGGTCCAGGGTGATCGACGGCGGGCGGCCGGGGCGTTCCTCGTCGATCAGGCCGTCCAGACGCAACTTCAGGAACCGCCGACGCCATTTGCCCACAGTGGACAAATGCACACCCAGAGCGGCGGCCACATCAGTGTTGGAAGCGCCCTCCGCACACGCCAGGATGATCTTCGAACGCATCGCCAGGACCTGCGCCGACTTCGCCCGACGCGACCATCGGGTCAGCGTCCGGCGTTCCTCACCAGTCAATGTCAACGGCGCGGTGGGACGTCCGGTCCTCGGCACACCACCACCCTACTACTTATCAGGCGAATTTCTGGCGCGGGACACTAGTGCACCGTCTCCAGTTCCCGGACCGGTGGTGCCTCGTCCAGCGGCTCGTGGCCGCCGGGCAGCAGGCGGTCCAGCCACTTCGGCAGCCACCAGTTGGCGTTGCCGAGCAGGGTCATGGTCGCCGGTACCAGCACCATGCGCACGATCGTGGCGTCGACGAAGATGGCGGTGGCCAGGCCGAGGCCGAACATCTTCGTCGACGGGTTGTCCGCGACGGCGAAGGACAGGAAGACCGCCACCATGATGAGCGCGGCCGAGGTGATGACCCGGGCGGTGCCGGAGATGCCCCGCACGATCGCGGTGCGGTTCTCCCCGGTGCGCAGGTACTCCTCCCGCACCCGCGACAGCAGGAACACCTCGTAGTCCATGGACAGGCCGAACAGGATCGCGAACATGAACATCGGGATGAACGACACGATCGGCACCGTGGACTCCAGGCCGATCAGCGCGCCGCCCCAGCCCCACTGGAAGACCGCCACCATGATGCCGTAGGACGCGCCGATGCTCAGCAGGTTCAGCAGCACGGCTTTCAGTGGTACCAGCACCGAGCGGAACACCAGCAGCAGCAGCACGAAGGACAGCGCCAGCACGGCGCCGACGAACGCCGGCATGCGGTCACTGGTCCGCTTCCCGACGTCGGACAGGCTCGCCGCGGCACCGCCGACGTGGGCCTTCGCCGGGCCCGCACCGACCGCGCCGGGCAGGACGTCGGCGCGCAGCCGGGCGACGGTGTCCGTGGTGGCCTTCTCCTGTGGCCCGCTGGTCGGGAACAGCACCAGGGTCGCGATCCCGGTCGCCTGATCGACCTGCGTCCCTGCGACCGACGCGATGCCCCGGTCGGCGGTGACTGCGGTGACGACCCGGTCCAGCGCGCCCGGATCCCCGGCGGTGGTCATGGCGATGATGACGGGACCGTTGGCGCCCGGCCCGAAGCCTTCGGCGACGAGGTCGTACGCCCTGCGCTCCGTCCGGTTCTGCGGCATCGAGCCGTCGTCCGGCAGACCCACCCGCAGGCTGAGCAGGGGCAGCGTCGCGGCGAGCAGAAGCGCGGCGGCACCGACCGCGTAGAGCCCCGGGTGCCGGTTCACGTGCCCGATCCAGCGCACCCACCCGGTGCTCGCGGTGGTAGCGGCGCGCCGCCGGACGACGCGGCGCATCAGCCGGCCCGGGTGGCCCAGGCGGGCACCGGCGAGGCCGAGGAAGGCCGGCAGCAGCGTCACCGACGCGAGCACCATGATCAGCACTACCAGGGCGACCGCGAGCCCGCCGATCGTCATGAACGGCACGTCCGCGACCGCCATGCCGAGGATCGACACGACGACGGTGCCGCCGGCGAACACCACGGGCCGCCCGGCCGTGGCCACCGCCCGCGCCGCCGCCTCGGACGGCTCGACGCCCGCGGCCAGGTACTCCCGGTGCCGGGCCAGCACGAACAGCGCGTAGTCGATCCCGACGCCGAGCCCGACCATGCTGCCGAGCACCGGCCCGAACGTCGGTACCTCGATGAACCTGGCCAGGACCGTCATCGTGGCGATGCCGACGGTCAGCCCGAAGATCGCCATGCCGATCGGGAGCGCGGCGGCGACGAGCGAGCCGAACGCCAGGAACAGGATCGTGGCCGCGGCGAGTAGGCCGACCAGCTCGCCGATGCCGGCGCCGGCATCGGAGAAGGCGAAGAACAGATCCCCGCCCATCTCGATGCGCAGCGGCAGCTCACCGCGCAGCCGTTCCACGGCGGCGACCAGTGCGTCGAGGTCCTTGGCCGACAGCTCGTCCTGCGACGGGTACTGCACCCGGATCAGCGCGATCCGCCCGTCGGCGGAGACCAGACCGGCGCGGACGGCGGCGTCGCCACCGGCGTCCAGCGCCTGGACCGGCTCGCCGGTGCCGAGCACGTGCGGGAGCTGCCGCACCTCGGCCTGCAGCCGGGCCAGCGCCGTCCGCGCGGCACCCTGGTCGAAGAAGCTCACGCCGCCGTCGAGCGGGGTGACGACCACCTGGGCCGTCATGCCGTCCTGGCCGGTGCCGGTCTGCTCGATCAACTCCGCGGCCAGCTGCGAGTCCAGCCCTGGAGCGGTCATCGAGTCGGCGGGCCGCCCACCGAACGCACTCGCGGCGACGACAGCGAGCACGGCGACGAGCAGCCAGGCCGCGATCATCCGCCACGGATGGCGGGCCGCGCCGCCGCCCAGACGGGAAATGGCTTTCGAAAGCATCGGGGTCCTCCAATGACCTCTTCGGCCGCTGTACCCCGGCCGCCGATGCAAAGGCTCGTCGTCGCAGCACCGGCGGGCATCGGCCTGCGAGCCGCAGATCCGTCCCTCCCCGGGCCGAGCGGCCCGCCGTTCTTTCGGCCGATGCGCGCGCCGGTGCGATCCCTAGGCTGGAAAGCGTGCTGACCGATGACCTGCGAAATCTGTGGACCGAGCCGCGGCCCCCCGACGCGCCCGTACGGGTGTGGCGTGACTGGGCGCTGCTCGCCGCGGGACTGGGCACCGCGGTCACCGAGGCCACGCTGCGCGACGACCTCGTGTGGCGGCCGGTGGCCCTCGTGCTCGCCGTCTGGTTGTGCGCGTTGCTCATGTGGCGCCGGACCCGGCCGCTGGCGGCGGTCGCGCTCGGGTTCGGTGCGATAATCCTGCTCGGGCTGTCGTCACTGGTAGCGGACCCGAGCGAGCCGGTCGGGCTGGACAGCAGCGTGATCGTGCTGCTGCTGGTGTATGCGCTGCTCCGGTGGGGATCAGGACGGGAGATCGTCCTGGGTATCGGGATCGTCCTCGCGGCGTTCGTCGTCCAGGCGGTCGAGGACGACATCACCCCGCCCGCCGTGCAGATCGCGGGGTTCGGGTTCCTGTTCATGCCGGCGGTGATCGGGGCGTCGGTGCGGTTCCAGGCGATCGCCCGCGAGCGGCTCCTGGACGGGGTGCGCTCCAAAGAGCGTGAGCGACTGGCCCGGGAGCTGCACGACACCGTGGCCCATCACGTCTCCGCGATCGTCGTCCGCGCTCAGGCGGGCCGGGTGCTCGCCGGCGTGGACCCTGCCGCCGCCGTCGAGGCGCTGGAAGGCGTGGAGGAGGAGGGCGCGCGCACGCTGGAGGAGATGCGGGCCATGGTCGCCGCGCTGCGGGACCGCGGCACCGGCGCCGAGCTGGCCCCCATCGCCAGGGTCACGGACCTGGAGCGGCTGCTGAGCGGCACCGGCGGCCGGCTCCCGATCGACCTGCGGCTCGACGGCGACCTGGACGCGCTGCCAGCGGCCGTGGACGCGGCGGTCTACCGCATCGTGCAGGAGTCGGTGACCAACGCCCGGCGGCACTCCGTCGACGCCAGCGGGATCATCGTCCGGGTCACCGGCGAGCCGGAGCGGATCACGGTTACGGTGCGCAACGACGGGGTCCGCGCCGGCAAGGGCCGCGATGGGTATGGTCTGGCGGGGCTGCGCGAGCGCGCCGCGATGCTCGGCGGCGAGCTGCGGGCCGGGCCGGGCGCCGAGCACGGCTGGCAGGTCGAGGCCGAGCTGCCCCGGGGGAGGACGCACAGTGCAGCCCATTCGCGTCGTCATCGCTGACGATCAGGCCATCATCCGCACGGGGCTGCGGAACATGCTGGACGTCCAGCCCGACATCGAGGTGGTCGGCGAGGCGTCCGACGGGCGCGAGGCCGTGCGGCTCGCCCGTGACCTGCGGCCCGACGTCTGCCTGTTCGACATCCGGATGCCGGTCCTCGACGGGCTGGAGGCCACCCGGCAGCTCGCCGGACCCGGCGTCGCCGACCCCATCGTGGTCGTCGTGATCACCACGTTCGACCTCGACGAGTATGTCTACGGTGCACTGCGCGCGGGCGCCCGCGGGTTCCTGCTCAAGGACGCCGGGCCGGAGCTGCTGGTCCAGGCCGTCCGGTCGGCGGCGGACGGTCAGGCGCTCATCGCCCCGAGCGTCACGGTGCGCCTGCTGCAGGCGTTCGCTGACGTGCCGGTCGGGCGGCCCATGACACAGCCGGTCGTCCCGGTCACCGCCCGCGAGGAGGACGTGCTCATCGCCGTCGCCCGAGGGCTGACCAACGTGGAGATCGCCGACACCCTGCACATCAGTCTGAGCACGGTGAAGACCCACCTCGCGAGCCTGATGGGCAAGCTCGGCGTCCGGAACCGGGTTGAGATCGCGATGTGGGCGTACGAGACCCGCCGCATCGTCCCCGGCGCCTAGCTACTTCGACCTGAAAAGTCGGTGTAGTGGCGGGGCCGGCGTGGGCTGCCGGCGTGCCCGGAGGGCGGGTGGCCGGTTATGCCGTATGCGCGGCTTCCAGGGGTGATTTTGGTCAGGTTGTGGGCGAAGACGGATGACCGCGCTGCACGACCTCACGTACACCCGCCGGGCCCAAGGCGACCTCGATGAAGCCGAGCAGCTGTTCCAGCAGGTGCGGGAGTACCGGTCAGACAAACTCTGCCGCGACCACCCGAACACGTTGATCACTGAGCACAACCTGGCGTGGCTACTGCACGCCCCGGGGCTAGCGTTGCTCGGCGATTTCCCGTGTCGGCTCAGTTGTCTCCGGCCAGATCGTCTTGGCGTAGCGCAGGGCGGGTTTGGCGGTCAGTCCGAACATGGCTGCGATGTGCAGTGGGTCGCCGTCTGCGGCGCGGGCTTCGTCGAGGATGCGGTCCTCGCGGAGCTGTGCGGCAGTGGCGGGTAGGCCCCGGAAGAGACTGGTGAACCAGTAAGCGCTGACCGGGCCGCGTTCGTGGGCGGTGCGGCGGGTCAACATCAGATGGGCGTTGCTGGTGTCGGGCCAGCGGCTGTGCCGGTAGTCCAGGTAATCACTCAACGCCGCTGCCGTGAAGGAATCGAGCGACCGGCTGGTGGCGTCGAGTTTGAGCCGCATGTTGGGCAGGTCGATACGGTCCAGTGTCAGCTGTCGGGCCTGGTGCGGGTGCAGCGCGTGAACGCCAATGAGAGCAACGGCGACCTGTAGTGCCGGGTTGTGTTGGGCGGCTTCGCCGATGGCGTGCAGGGCATGACTGTCCAGTGTGGTGGGTGTGCTGGGGTTCTTGCCGCTGACGCGGACACGTCGGGTCGGGTTGGCGAAGACGAGGCGCTGGGCCTTGAGCCCGCCGAACAGGTCCCGTAGCGCGTTGGCGTCCGATGCCTGGTGGGTTCGTCCATCCAGCCAGGCGACCACATCGTCGCGGGTGACCTGCCGCAGCGTCGTGTAGCGGGCGGCGACGTCGAGCAGGAACGGGCGGGCGGCTGCGAGGAGCGTGAAGGCGGTGACGCGAGGTCTGGCCCGGCGGCGTGGGGTTCCCTGCCGCAGGACCGCGATCCGTGCGAGCTCATCGCGCTGACGGTGCTGGCCTTGACCGGCTCGCCGGGGTCGTGGCAGCTAGCGAGCATCCGCAGACCACGACGGACCTGCTGCAGCGTTCGTGGTGGCCAGCCGTTGTGCTCGGCCAAGGCGTCGGCGTGGCGCAGGGCGAGGTCCAGGAACCGGGGATCGCGAGGTGGATCGAGGCTGCTGGCATGCCGGCAGTCCCGCGGCGGGTCGACCAGGACCAGCTGAGTCCGTTCGGGCGCCGGGACCGATCTGGTCACCACGGTCAATGTCGGTGCCGTGGCGGGTGATGCCGTGGCGTGCGCCGCTGGCCGGCGGGTGCGCAGCGATCGGTGCGTGTCGGCCAGGAACAGCTGCTGCCCGGTGATCGCCGCAGTGGACAGGTCGACGGCGGTCTTGTTGCCCGGGCCGGCGATAAGGCCGGCTTGTCGGCGGCAGAGCCGGCAAACGCCGTCCCGGACAGGAACGCCTCGGCGGGCGCAGGTCAGGCATAGTCCGGTGGGGTACTTCGCGGCGAAGTTCGCGCAGCCGCGGCAAAGCCGCTGCCGCAGCACACCCCAGGCCAAGCAGTGCGCGCAACTGCGGGCGGGTCCCCGATACTCGCGTGGCCGGCGCCGCTGTGGGCTCGTACTCTCCCTCATACCGGCGGTTTCGTGCGGCCGGCATGCCAGCGTTGGATGGGGGCCTCGCCGGCGACGGCCTTGAGGGGAGCCTGCTTGGCCGGCCGCTGCTGATTGGCGGGTGTCTGTTCGAGCACGAGCAGGTCGTTGGGTGTGCAGCCCAAGACGGTGCAGATGATCTGCAGGTCCTCCAGTCGGATCGTCACCGGCTGGCTGGACCACAGGTGCGACACCTTGCCCGTGCTGATAACCAGGCCCGCGTCGGCGAGCATGGCCTGTAGCTGGGACGCCTTCCAGATGTCCCGTTGCGCGGCTGCCAGACGCAGGTTCCACTTCATCGTTGTCGGCTCCCAAAGCGGTCGGCGGCGCGCTGCCCGGCGCTGGCCCAGGCATCCTCGATGTGGGTCTTGTCGACGTGGACGTAGATCATTGTGGTGTTCAACCACGCGTGGCCGAGAACCTCCTGGATAGCCACGACATCCATCCCGTTGCGGTAGAGGTCGGATGCGGCGAAGTGGCGCAGCAGGTGCGGCGACAGCCGCCCCACCTGCGCGGGCAGATGGGCGGCGACGGCCTCGGCCAGGCCGTCACGGAGGGCATCAGTGGTGGCGAAGCTGCTGCTGCCATCGGCGTTTCGCCGCTCGGACGGGAACAGCGGCGCCAGCGGGTCGTTGACTCGGTCGTCGAACTCCCAGCGTGGGCCGTGCACCCACCAGTCCAGCAGCTCTCGGGAGCCGTTGATCAACGGGACCAGTCGCTCCTTCTTCCCACGGCCGTTGCTGCCCTTGCCCCGCAGCAGCACCTTGCCGAACCGGCCCAACTCCCACCGCAGGTCCCCCATGCGCAGCAACGACAGCTCCGAACCCCCGCGGGCCGATCAGGCTAACCATCCGGAAAGCGGTGTAGTTACGCACCGACGGGGCGTACTTGCGTGCACTGGCCAGACTGTCCTGCCAGCCCGTGAACAGCTGCGCGACCTCCCGCGGCGCCGGCGGGATCCGCAACCGGGAGGCAGTGCCACCGCGGGGCCGGTTGACCTCGTCCAGCGGAGACTCGACCACGAACCCGGTCGCGGCGTGGATCTCCGCCTTGTGACGCAGCTCAAGGAACTCGAAGTACACGGCGAACGCCGCCGCCCTGCGGACCCTGGTGCCGGGCATCGCCTCGCGCAGGTGCCGACCGAAGTAGGCGTCCGCATCGCTCGGCGCCATCGTCCACAACGGACGGCCAAGCCACTCCCGCAGATCCTCGACCGCTGCGACGTCGGCCCGGATCGTGCCGTCAGCGATCCCGGCCGAGGACCGCGCCAGCACGAACTCGGCCAGCAGATCCTGCTCGAAGGCCGCGACATCCGCCGGCGCCCCCAGCCGCAGATGCGACCGCAGGTCCCGCACCACCGCCAGCGCCACCCGAAGCCTCCACCTCAGCTATCCATGCCAAGACTCACGATCCCCGGCGGAGTCTCAGGAATCGTGAAGCTGGATCATAGATCGCTGGGGCTGAGCTGTCCACAAGGGAGCTCCTGGTCGAGTCCCTTCCCAGCCAGGCTCCCGGATCGACAGACCGATCGGAACTCGCCGGAACATGGGTTTAGTGGGAACGGACGGCGGTCCACCTGTCGGCCTCGACCCGCTGGCGGGAGAACCCGATCACGCCCGCGACGGCGGCCTTGAGGTTGTCGTAGCGGATCTTCCCGGTCGGTACCCCCGAGCACGTTGAAGGCGTGGACGTGACCCTCGAAGAAGGCTTCCTGCCCAGCCGAGGCACTGACCCTGTGCACGGCCTTGCCCGAGTAGGAGAGCCGAAGGCTGAACAGCGCGCAGGTTACGAGCTCGCCGCGCAGGCGGATGGCGACGTCGCCGAAGTCAACCTCGGCCTCGCGGCCCGGGAGGTGCTCTTGCGGGATGAACGCGTTGGCAGGTTCCCGTCCGACCTCGACGCGAATCTCACGGCGTCGGGTGGCGACGTACTCGCGGACCATCCAGTACGACACCACCCCGGCCCCGTCATGTTCGTCAAGCAGTCGATCGAAGATCCGCTTCGCCGTGTGTCGCTGCTTCCGCGGCGCGTCGAGGTCCGAGCGCAGCCAGTCGTCGATCACCACTCGGTACGCGTCAAGCCGTGAGCCGCGTTTGGGCGGTTGCCTTCTCTCCTTCGGCCATGCAGATTCCAGCGCCGCTGTCACGGTTCGGAAGCCGACGCCGTGCTTGCGCTGCAGCGCGCGGTTGGACATCCCAGATCGGGCATCCCGTCGGATCGCCGCGTACAGGTCGACCCGGGAACGCGGCTGCGTCATCGGTGGCACTCCTGACGTGAGCACGCCGTGGGCACGACTTTCGGCACCGGGCCACCGCCCGGGAACGGTGACCGCATGCGACCACAGCCCGGAATCACTGGCCCTACCGAGGTGCCTGGTCATGTGCTGCGCAGGGCTTCGATGGGCAGTACTGAGTCGGCCCGGAGTGCGGGGTACGACCGACGACGGAGCCGATGAGCAGCGAGTAGGCCAGGTCGAGTCCCACTGAAGCCCAGGTCAGTACGACGGCCCGGCCTTGCGTGGTGACGAAGACGTTGGTGACGAGCACGCCCAGGATCAGGCCTGTGATGCCGCCGACGACATCAACCTCGACACCACCTGTCCGCCCCGTGTCCCTGGCGCGACGAAGATCTGCTTGCGCGGTGCCTAATCGGTCTTCCCGCAACACCTCGCGGGCCCCTCAGTGTTCGCTACTGAAGAACCGTAGCAACAGCGGGCCGACGGTCTGTGGGTCGACGACGTGATCCGGCCCCTCGAGGGTCTCCCGTTGAGCGTGGGGTAGTAGGTCTGCAAGCTCGTCGGCTGCGCGGTCGAAGAAGTCCGAGGGCAGGCCTGCCATATAGGGGACCGTGATCGGTCCTCCGGTGGTGACCAGGACCGGTTGGGTGACCGTTGCCAGTCGATCGGCCGGCAATTGGAAGCGGTTGAGGAAGACGCTGTCGTGGACCAGCGTGGGCGCGAGGGCGACCGAATGCGCCCAATGCGCCGTCTGCTTGCCTGCCGCTTTCCTGGCCGCGATGTTGTCGTCGGAGGCGCCGGTCACGCGCATGAACAGTTCGAGAACCTCCTCGTCTCGCCCGGCGTCGAAGGCGCGTCGGGTGTCCGCGACGTACTCCTCGAATCGCGGGCGTATGTCGTCCCCGACCGCGTAGGGCACCTCCCACACGGCGATCGTGTCGATGGCTGACCCGGCCGCGGCGGCTTCCAGCGCCAGCGCGCCGCCTGAGGACGCCCCGAACACGTGTGCCGAGCCGCCCGCCTCCGCGATCAACGCATCCAGGTCCTCGATCTCCCGCTCCACGGCGTAGGGCTCGGTGAAGCCGCTCGCGCCGCGTCCCCGACGGGCATAGTTGTAAACCGTGAAGTGCTCGGCGAGAGCCGGCGCCAAGGGAGCGTTCTCGGCTCCGTCGTCCAGTCCGCCGCCCACCAGGATGACGGCCGGACCGCTTCCTTCCCTGTCGTAGGCGATGGTGGTGCCATCGTTTGATGTCACGCGAAAGGCCATCTCGTTCATCTCACATCTCCGTTCGAGAGGTTTGTCTCAGCGCCTGAGCAGCGTGCCGACGACGGCCTCGGTGCGCGACCACCGCGCCCTTGCGATCACGGCCGCCACGACGAGAAAGGCGAGCGGCAGCCAAGGGCTCTGCTCGAGCACGAACTGATCGGTGATCACAGCACCGGTCAGCAATGCCGCCAACCCGAGACTGGCCAGGCCCGCCAGAGCCGGGACCAGAAGTCCAACCCCTCCCGCGACCTCCAGCGCTCCGACCAGGTACCGGAGCCACTGGCCAGCCCCGATGTCGGCGAACATGTCCACCATGACCGGGTCGCCGGCGAGCTTCGAGATTCCGCCGCCGGCGATTATCGCCGCCAGCACGACTTGCAGAATCCAGACCCCGATGCTGCTCGCCCGCCCGGGCGTGTGCGCAACGGTTTCCGAGTTGTTCTTGGGGATGGTGCTCATTCGGCTCTCCTTGTCGTGTCCGGGCCTGGTACCGGTGATGGCGTTGGCCGAGTGGGCCGGGTTGTCGGAGTTGATTTCGACCAAGTGCTCGCGGTAGCGGCATCTACTTCTTGTTGCGGTAGAGGACCATGGTGATGGGACCGAAGACCGCGACGAGAAGTACGGACGAGACGAGCACCCAGCCGATTTCCCCGGCGGGCACCGAGCCGTCCATCAGGCCGCGTACCACGGTCGCCAGGTGGGTGATCGGGTTGACCTCGATGACCGCCTGCATCCACCCGGGCATCGTCTTCGGGTCCACGAAGATGTTGCTCACGAACGTCAGCGGGAACATCACCATCATGCTGACCCCCGCCACCGAGTTCGGCGTGCGCAGGATCAGGCTGAGCATCGTCCACAGCCACGACAGGCAGAACGAGAACACCAGCAGCAGCGCCACCGAGAGCACCACGCCGACGGCGCCACCCTCCGGCCGGAACCCTAGGACCAGTCCGAGCGTGATCACGATCGCCGACCCGATCGAGTAGCGCACCAGATCGCCGAGCAGGGCGCCGACCAGCGGCGACGGTCGCCACACCGGAAGTGACCTGAACCTGTCGAACACCCCCTTCTGGATGTCGGTGTTCAGCGTTATGCCGGTGTTCATGGTGATCATGACGTTCGCCTGCACCAGGATGCCGGGCAGCAGGAACTGTAGGTACGCCTGTGTCGACCCGGCGAGCGCGCCGCCGAACAGGTAGGTGAACATCAGCGTGAACATGATCGGGAACATGGTCACGTCGACGAGCTGCTCCGGGACGTGTTTGATCTTCAGCAAAGCGCGCCAGCCGAATGTCAACGAGGTGAGCACCGGGCCGGGGCGAGACGGCCGCTCGCCGGCCAACAGCACACTGCGCAGCGCGTCCTCGGTGACCGGCGCCGACGCCGGTTCTGCGGTCGTGGCATTCATGCGGCATCCTCCTCGGGTGTCTCCTCGGCGGCGTGTCCGGTCAGGGCGAGGAACACCTCGTCCAGGCTCGGCTGACCGAGCGCGAACTCGGTGACGTCGATGCCGCTGCGGGACAGCTCGGCCAGGGAACGGGCGACCCGCTCGGGGTCGGAGATCCGCGCGGACAGCGCGGCCGGGTCGGCGGACGGCTCGGCCGGCACCTCGAGGACGCCGGCGAGGACCCGCTCTGCCTCGGCCCGCTGCTCGGGCGCACGTAGCCGTACGTGCAGCGAGCCGGCGCCGACCGATGCCTTGAGCTGGCCGCTCGAGCCCTCGGCGACCACCTTCCCGTGGTCGATCACCGCTATCCGGTCGGCCAGCTGGTCGGCCTCGTCGAGGTACTGCGTGGTCAGCAACACGGTGGTGCCCTCGGCGACCATGCCCCTGACGATCTCCCACACCTGGTTCCTGCTGCGCGGGTCGAGCCCGGTCGTCGGCTCGTCGAGGAAGATCAGTTCGGGGGTGACGACCAGGCTGGCCGCGATGTCGATGCGCCGGCGCATCCCGCCGGAGTACTTCTTCACCTGCCGGTCGGCCGCCTCGGCAAGACCGAACGCGTCGAGCAGGTCGGCCGCCCGCTCCCTGCCTCGGCGGCGTGAGTAGCCGAGCAGCCTGGCGAGCAGCAACAGGTTCTCCACCCCGGTGAGGTCCTCGTCGACCGACGCGAACTGCCCGGTGAGGCCCACCCTGCTCCGCACCGCCTGGGCGTCACGCACGACGTCGTAGCCGAGCACTTGCGCCTCTCCGGCGTCGGGGCGCAGGAGCGTGGCCAGCATGCGGATCGTGGTGGTCTTGCCCGCCCCGTTCGGACCGAGCACGCCGTACACGCCCCCGGCGCTCACGGCCAGGTCCACACCGGCGACCGCGTGGGTCGTGCCGAAGCTCTTCTTCAACCCTCTCGTCTCGATCGCGAACTTTCCCATGGGTTCGATTCCTTCTCTCGGTGTTGCGAACGGATTGGTTGAGCTAGTCAAGTTTGATTACTTGGCCAGAGTACGCGAGGAGGAAACGTCTAGTCAAGTTTGGTTAGAAGCGCATCTTGAGGTGATCGGGGACCGTTCGCCACGAACCCGGATCATCGGCCATGGTGTAGGCGCCCTCAGACAGTCGTTTGCTCAGGCTCTTCGCCCACTCCAGTTCGGTGCGTGCGTGTCCCGCCCACAGTTCGGCCTGATCGCGGACGTGCTCGGGGGTGTCCCGATTGGGGTGCTCCCGCCACTTGGCCTGCTCTACGAGCTCCGCTTCCAGGCGCGTGACCCGCTCGTTAACGTGCGCGATGGCATCTGTCCTGGTCAGCATGGGCAACATGGCGATGGACGCGTTGAGCATGGCCGGGTCGTGGGTGCGCCGCAGACCGTCGCGGACCAGTTCGACTATCTCGTCACGTCCCCGAGCTGTCGCGCGGTACAGAACGCGCTCCGGCCCGGAGTTGCCCGGCTCGGCGTGTTCGGTGAGGAGGCCATCAGCCGCCGCCTTCTTCAGCGCGTGATAAATCGAGCCGGGCTTGATCTTGGCCCAAATCTCCGCACGCCAGCTCTGCAGTTCGGACCGCACCTGGTAGCCATGCGCGCCGCCGGAGAGGTGCACGATACCGAGTACCAGGAGCTTCGTCGCCGACATGCGCCCACCTCCGCTCAATCTGCTCGGACTCGCTCCGCTTGCGCGCCCGCCAGGGTGGTGTCAACTCCCACCAACAGTAGGGTGCCCTCCTGGTCCGGGTGGTGTCAGCACTGACCTACAAACGGTGCTGGTGGAGACCTCCAAAGCCAGCTCGGCCGCCGGGAGTAGCCATAGTCTGTCGGTCTGCCAGAAACGACTCAAGGTAACCTCGAGCGACCTGCAACGGTGAGACGACCTCACGCGGCGATGCCCAAGCCGCGAACCTGGCAAGGCTGACCAGGTAGCCGCGAACCGTGCTGGCAGCCAGATTCCGGGCGCGAAGGTGGCGCCGCCACTGCCCGGCATACAGGTCCCACTCAGGCGCGCCCGCGACTTGGCAGATCGCCGGCATCGTCGAAGAAGGCGACACCACCGGCGGCGGCGTCTACACCACCCCCGATGGCCTCGCCGCCGCCACCGGCCAACCCACACAGGTCAACCGCATCCGCCTCATCACCACCCAGCACGACGAACCAACCCGAGACACCATCGCCACCACAGTGGACAGAACACTCACGGCCGCCGGCCTCGACGTCGAAAACGCATCCTCGGTCAGCCGCACCGACGCCGCCTCCGCCGGCCACATGGGCCCCGTCCTGCTCGTGCTACTCGGCATCGCCCTCCCCCTCGGCAGCATCGGCGGCATCGGCCTCGCCTCCACCATGAGCGCCAACATCCTCGACCGCACCCGCGAATTCGGCATCATGCACGCCATCGGCGCACCACCCAAAGCCGTACGCCGCATCGTCACCACCGAAGGTGTACTCCTCGCCCTCACCAGCTGCGCCGTCGCCATCCTCCCGACGCTGGCCTTGACCGCCATCCTCGGCGACGGACTCGGCAACCTGTTCGGCAACGCACCCCTGCCCTACCGCATCTCACCGCTAGCCGTCGGCATCTGGACCGCGCTCGCCATCCTCGGCGCCATCCTCGCCACCGAAACCGCCGCCACCCGCGCCTCCCGCATCACCGTCCGCGAAGCCCTCACCTCTGACGACCTCGTCCCGCGCCGGTGCTCGACGGATGCGCCCAGGTGCTGCGGTAACGGAGAAGGCTGGCCAGTAGTACCAGGGCCAGGGTGGCTCCGCCGTCGTCACCGATCCCATTGGGCAGCACCCCGGGCCATCCCGTACCGGTCATAGGTCACCGCCCACATGCGGGGCCCGGCCATCACCCAGCCCAACCTCGTACGTGACCGATGGCCGCGGACGTCGACAAGGCGCAGCCCGGCCTCAGGGTGGCGGCGAAAGTTGCGACCTTCGAGACCTCCAGCCGGCTGATTGCCCTGCAAGGATCACGTTGCCGCAGCCCTGCGGGAACGGTGGGGACGAGGTTTGGCGGCGCCACGGCCGCGTCGCGCGGGTTCGGTCTCAGGCCTGTGCGGCACCGTCCAGGCTCAGCCGAATACGGGCATGCGACAGCAGCAACTGCGCGGTGGCGGTCACGGCTGCCTGGGCCGCCTGTCGGAAGACAGTCCAGTAGGTGTCCGCCGTGGTCACGCAGCTGCCGTGGCCCATGTCGTGCTGGATCACCTTCAACGGCGTTCCCGCCGCGCCAGCCAGGCTCGCCGCCCCATGCCGCAGGTCATGCAACCGCACCGGCGGCAACCCCAACTCCCTGACCAGGGCGGCGAAGCGGCGGGTCAACCAATCCGGGCGCACCGGCCGCCCGTTCGCGTGCAGGAACACCCGACCCCGTGGATCCGGTGCCCGGCCCAGTTGGGCCTTCTGCGCCCGCCACAACTCCCACAAGATCTCCACACTGGCCTCGTCCAGCGCGAGCACCCGCAGGCCCGCTCCGCCTCCGCCCGGCTGCCGAACCCACCCCGACGCAGCCGCGCCCGACGGCCATCCACACCGTCAACCTGCACCGCGAAATACCACCGACCATGCCCAGCCTCAGCCAACAGCGGGCACCGCGCCCCGATCTGCCGGCCGCTTTTCGGGCTGCGGCACCCGCACCGCTTGAACACACGACCGCCACTCTCATGTCCTGTTGTTGCCAACGTTCCTCTCCTCCAACAGAGAAGCGAACTCGCAACCCACAGGCCCGAGGTCCGAGACCCCGGCGGTCACCCTCCGTGATCCGCTGCGCCCGCGCCACCAAGGCCAGGCCAGCACGGTCGCGGAGGTCACGGAGCGTGAGTCACCGGCGTGACTCACACGTGCCTCACACAGACCCTGGGCGTATAGCCAACCGGCTATACGCCCAGGTCACGGAAGGTGCGCCGCCAGGGACTCGAACCCCGAACCCGCGGATTAAGAGTGCGATCTTCAACGGGCGCCCTCCTCAACGTCAGGTCTCGGTGGTTTCGAGCTTCCCGTGTCGCTGGGCCTGGATCCCGGCGAGGACGGTGGCCACCAGCACCGCGCCGACGAAGCCGATGCTGGCGAGAGGCGGCAGCCCGCCCGCGAGGCCGACCAGTACGACGGCGGGCACTGCGGCAATGGGCCACGGCCAGGCCGAACGCCACCGTCTTGAGGTTCCGACGATGACCGCTGCCGTACCGGCGAGGAACAGCACCACCCCACCGTGCAGCGCCCACCGGCCAGCCGTGGGCACCCCGTTGGTCGGGTGCAGGATGAACTGCTCGATGCCGACAGCCACCGCGGCCAGACCCAACGTCAGTGGAAGATGACCGTAGATGTAGGCGTCGGCCACGCCGCTCTCCTGGTCTTCGCCGTCTGCCACGAGTGCCTGCTTCCCGGCCGCTCCGCCGAGATCGAAGTAGTTCCACCACAGCGCGGCGACCGCGACGAAGCTGACCGCGGCCAGCAGAGCCGCTCGCAGGTCCCACTTCGTGTCATGGACGCCGAGGACGACGGACGCCACCGACTCGCCGAGGACGAGGATGACGAGCAGGCCGAACCGTTCGGGAAGGTGTTCCAGGTGCAGCGGCACGCCGCCACCGAACCGGGTCGCCATCACTGGTGCCGACGCCTCTACGAGAATTCCGGCCGCCCATATGACGAACCGGAGATTGCCCGGAACCGCCAGCGACGCTGCCCACAACGCAGCGCTCGCACCGATTCCTGCCAGGTAGATGCGTACCGTGGCACGGGCCTCGGTCACGTGCCGGTAGGCCCGTGCGTACAGGGCGAGCAGCAGAACCCTGGTCGCGAGGTAGCAGATCGCGAACGTCGTCGCCCTCTCACCCACGGCCTCCGGACCGCTGGCCGCCATGCCCATCACCGCGGCGGTTCCGCCCAGCTTGGCCAAGCGGTAGATGACATCGTTGGTGTCGAAACGGTTTGCGTACAGCGTCGTCGTCACCCATGACCACCAGGTAACGGCGAACAAGCCAGCGAAGACGGCGGCACCGTGCCAGCTGAGATCCTTGGCGAACGTCGTGGCCAGTTCGGCAAACACGAGCACGTACGCGAGGTCGAAGAACAGCTCCAGCCGGGAGGCGGTGCGGTCCTCGCTGGTGCGCAGCTGAGGTGGGCGGATCAACGGTGCGGCCCGGGCGCCGCCGGACGGCTCCCGGTCAGCCGACCGAGTCTGCGGGGCGACCACCGGTCGGCCGCCTATGCCGTGATGAGTTCGTCGCGCTTTGCCGCGACGCCGTCGAAAAGCTCCTGGAACGATCCGGCGAACGCCGCCACACCTTGGCGTTCGAGCGCGGCGACCAGATCGTCGTAGTCGATGCCCGCCCGCGCGAAGCGGTCCAGTGTGCGTTGCGCGCCATCGATGTCGCGTTCGAGGGTGTCGGTCACCTGGCCGTGGTCGGCGAAGGCCTCGAAGGTGGCCCGGGGCATGGTGGTGACCGTGTTCGGGCCGATGAGTTCCTCGACGTATCTGACGTCGCGGTAGGCCGGGTTCTTCGTCGAGGTCGAAGCCCACAGGCACCGCTGTGGTGACGCGCCGGCGGCTTCGAGCTCGGACCAGTCTGGCCCGGTGAACACCTCGCGGTACGTCTGGTAAGCCAGCTTCGCGTTGGCTATGGCGAGGGTGCCTTTGAGCTCCTCGGGTCCGCCGACCTCGTCGAGGCGCCGGTCGGCCTCGGTGTCTACCCGCGAGACGAAGAAAGAGGCGACGGAGGCGACCGTGCGCAGGTCTCCGCCGTCGGCGTGCAGCCGTCGCAGCCCTCTGAGGTATGCGTACGCCGCGGCATGGTGGCGCCGAAGGGAGAACAGCAGCGTCACGTTGACCGGGATGCCGCGGGCGACAGCCTCCTCGATCGCAGGGATGCCGGCCTCGGTCGCGGGGATCTTCACGAACAGGTTTTCCCGGTCGATCATGTGGTGCAGCCGGGCGGCCTCGGCCACGGTGCCGGCGGTGTCGTGGGCCAGGTTCGGGTCGACCTCGAGCGAGACCCAGCCGTCGCGGGAGGAGTCGCCTCGGTGGAACACCTCTCGGAGGAGATCGCAGGCCCCGCGAATGTCATCGCGGGCGAGGGCCAGGAACACCTCCTTCGGGTCGGTCTCGACCGCGAGGACCTCGCGCAGCTGCTGGTCGTAGGCGTCGCCCTCGGCGATCGCCGCCTGGAAGATGGTGGGGTTCGACGTCACCCCGACCACACCGCGACCGATGAGGGCGGCGAGGTCACCGTCGCGGACGAAACGTCGGGACAGGTGGTCAACCCAGGCGCTCTGGCCGTGTTCGGCCAGCGCGTTCAGCGGTGTGGACATGAGGATCCCTTTCAGCGCCGGTGCCGTTGTCAGTTGACCCGGCTGGATCGGTGGTCGGTCGCGGCGAGGTCGAGGCGGGCCATTAGCCGCGGGTTGTCGAGGGCCTGTCGAGCATGGGTGAGTGCTTCGGCCTCGATGCGATGACGCAGCCGCGCCAGGTCGGCGTCTTCGGTCGTGCGGACGGTGACGTCGAGGCTCGGGTCGGTGGGCGTGCCGGACACCCGGACCCGGGCGGCGTGTACACCACGGTAGGTCTCCAGCTCGGTCGTTAGCGCGTCGCTCAGCGCGCCCGCGCGCAGGGTGGTGGGTCCCGCGGAGCGGTCTCCGGGGATGACGATGTCCGCGGCGCGGGGGGCGGCGCTGAGCACGCCGATGAGCCAGCGCAGCGCCAGCAGGGCGAGGATGGCGGCGGCGAGCGCCGTTACAGGCCAGAACCAGGCGCTGTTGTCCCCGACGAACCTGCCGACGGGGTTGTCCAGCAGGTGACGGCGGTCGAGGTCGTCACCGATGGCCCCGGCCCCGGCGAGCAGACCGGTGGCGCCGCCGGCGAGCAGCAGCAGCCCGAGCAGTGCCAGCAGGACACGGTTGGTGCGGTCGGCGTGCATCAGCGCTCCTTCGGCGACACCCGCACGGAAAGCGCGGGCGGCTTCTCGAGCGTGAGGGAGTCCACGCGTTGCCGGGCGGCCAGCGTCGTGCTCTCGCGTACCGCGGCGATCTGGGACGGCTCTCTCAGCGACGTCCGGGCAAGGACCTGGATCCGGCGGCGGCGCACCTTGACCCGGGCGTCGGCGATCCCGTCGACGCCGGTGACGGCGCTGCGGACGGCTCGGGCCAGCCCGCGGCGGCTGACGGCCGCGTCGGTGGCGGTGCCGTCGCTGTGCACGGCCAGCCGGTCGGGGCGGCGCGGAGCCAGCTGCGCCAGCAGCAGCGCCAGACCGCCGAGGGCCAACAGGCCACTGATGATCCGTACCGGTGCGGAACCCCAGGTGGTGCGCTGCGCCCACCGATAAGGGGCGGGCCAGTCCAGCAGGGCGGGCCCGGACCCGGCACGTTCGGCGATCACCTCCACAACAACCGTCACGCCGGCCACGATCACGGCCAGGCTCAGTACGAAGGCCATCAGGCGGTTGACGTTTCTCATGCCAGTGTCTCCTCGGCTACCGCACCCGGCCGGTCGGCGCGACGTTGGTGACCAGGTCGTTCACGGTGATACGCACCTCGGCGACGGTCAGTCCGGTCAGCGCGTGCAGCCGCTCGCGCAGGTGGTCACGGAGTTGCTCGGTGACCTGCCGGATGGACACTGGCCACCGCACGCTGATGGTGACCTCGACGTGGGCGACGGAGCCGTCCACGTCGGCGGACGCCTTCGGCGCCGTGGCCAGGCTGGTCTCGCGGATGCCCAGATGCCCCGCACCGGGTACCGCCCGGCCGAGCACCCGCCGCACGGCACCACCGGCGTCGGGCACCTCGAGCACGGCCCGCGAGGCCAGCTTCGCGACCACCGCGTCGCTGATGGTGATCGTTCCCGACGGCTCGTCGGTGGCTGCCGCTGAGGCCCCGGAGTCGTGGGTGACCAGGGCGCTCGTCACCGCTCGCCTCGCCGGCCGGACAGGTACGGCGCCAGGTCGACGTCACCGGCGAAGACCTTGGCTACGCCGAAACCGATCGCGCCGAACACCGCCACGATCAGCATTTGACCGAAGCTGCCGAAGGCCAGGGCAAAGCCAAGTGCCAAACCGACCGCGGTACCAGAGACTTTTCGGATCATGTCAGCTCACATTCACAATGCCGGGAAGTTATCAATGTCGATCAGCGGTCCGGCCTCAGCGCACCCGTGGTCGACCGTGTCGATGGCGCAGAGCCCGCCAGATCCGCACCAGGATCGGAAGGCGGGCGACAATCACCACCCGCACGCGGTCGGCGTCACGTTCGCCCCGCTCGACCCGGTCCAGGTTCGCTAGGCCGGCGATGAAGGCGGCCGGGTCGCCGCCACGGTCGGGATGGTGGGTTCGGATGAACTGTCGTCGTCGCGTCCGGTGTAGGTGTTCGGCTCGGTCCACGAACCCCGCCTCTCCGGCGCCGACCTGGCACCAGGGGTGGTTGCTGGCGCGGGTGGCGATGGCGGCGGATCCGCCACGTCAGCCCATACGATGTCGATCCGCCTGCCAGCGGCCAGGGGCCTGAGCGCGGCCCGGATCTGCGCCGACAGGTCGGACACGGGTGTACCCCACCGCGCCCGCACCTGCACCGCGACGGCCCACTGGTCGATCCGTACCCCCTCGACACGGCGACCTGGCAGGTAGGTGGCGATCAACTGCGGGGGACCTCCGTGCAGGTCCAGCACCCCGGGGCAGCCGCGTACCGCCGTGGCCACGGCGTCGACATCGACACCGTCGACGAGCGCGTCGCTCACCGCCATCACGGGCATCGCGGGGTTCACGACACCCGCGACTCGGACTGGTCTTCGTCGGTCCCGGGCAGGTGCACGTCATCGACGCTGACGTTGACCTCCACCACGCTCAGGCCGGTCATCCGCTCGATGGACTGCTTGACGTTGCGCTGGATGGACCGACCCACATCGGCGATGCTCACGCCGTACTCCACGACGATCTGGAGGTCGACGGCGGCCTCGCTCTCGCCGACCTCGACGCCGACGCCCTGCGCCACGTTGGGGCCGGCGCTGCCGGGGATCCGTTCCCGAAGCGCGTTGAACGCCCGGGTGCCGCTGGTGCCCATCGCGTGCACGCCGGCCACCTCCCGGCAGGCCACGCCGGCGATCTTCTGCACGACGCCCTCCGCGACGCTGATCCTGCCTTCCTCGGTGTTCAGCCGGTCCAGCCGGCCCGGCGTCGACTCCACGCCCCGGCGGTCACCGGACACCGCCTTTTCGTCGCTGTTCACAGCGGTCTGGGTCATCAGGTGGACTCCTTCGCTGGGGATGACAGCCAACGCGGTCATCGCTTGCCCTTCGTCACCGAGTTAGACACCGGCCCAGCCCGTACATCGCACAAATGTCCAAGATTCTTTCGAGTTCGCGGTCTCAACCCGTCCATTCGGGGAACCCGTAGGCCCCGCCGATCCCTCACCGACGCTCCGCCGGCGATATGAGCGCGCGGCTGACAGCGGTGAGGAGAGCCGAGCCCACGAAGGGGGGCAACGTGGACACCGTCGACGACGCCTACCTCGTTCGCCGGGCGCGAGACGGCTACCTGGACGCCTACGAACAACTCGTCGCCCGCCACGCCGCGCGCGCCTACCGGGTAGCGCTGCGGATGCTGGGCAACCACCACGACGCGGAGGACGTCACACAGGAAGCTCTCATCGCCGCCTGGCGGGCGCTGCCGACCTTCCGCAGCGACGCGACGTTCTCCACCTGGCTCTACCGGATCGTGACCACCCGAAGTCTCAACCGCATCAACCGCACCAGGATCACGTACCCGCTCGACGCGCAGCCGGAACCGGCCGCGCGCAGCGGCGGACCCCCCGAGCACGTCGAACGCAGCGCCGCCGCGGACGCGGTCGCCCGGGCCATCACCACCCTGCCGGGTCCGCAACGCGTCGCCCTGGTCCTGTACCAGTTCGAGGAGCTCAGCTACGCCGACATCGCCGAGGTGACCGGCACCAGCGTCCCGGCCGTCCGTAGCCATCTTCACCGCGCACGGCGCACACTAGCCTCACTGCTGCGGGATTGGAGGTGAGCATCGATGACCGCCGGAGCACCGCAACCCACACCGCCCGACGGCCGGCTGGACCTCGCGCAACGGCAGGTGCCCTGCGGGATCGACATCGACACCCTCCTCGAACAGGTAGCCGAAGGCCGTGCCACCGAGCGCGACAAGCACCAGAGCCACTGCCCGCACTGCCAGGCGGCACTCATCGAACTCGCTGATGTGTGGGCACCCGTCCGGCAACTGGCCGAGCAGCCGGTCACCACCCCAACCAGCATGCTCGCCGCCGTCATCCGTCACATCGACCGACTCACCCACGACATGTGGTACACCCTGCACCAGGCCGAAGCCGGTGCCATCAAGGTGGCCGCCAGAGTCATCGCGGTCACCGCACGCCAAGCCGCCCTACAGGTCCCCGGGGTCCGCATCGCCTTCGGACGCAGCACCGCCACGGCCCGCGCCGCTGAAACCGACACCCGCCAGCATCGCCCCCCACACGCCGCCGCCGGTGTCATGGGCCACACCGCAGTCGTCGACCTCGCCCTCACCGTCACCCACGGACAGTCGATCGACGACGTCGCCCGCCAGGTCCAACAGCGCGTCATCGCCGACCTGCGCGGCGCCCTCGAGCTGCGGCATGTCACCGTCAACATCACCGTCGACGACGTCCTAGCCCCGCCCCCCAACGCAGCTTGCTGACGACGGCACACGCCGAGCTCCCACTGCACCGTCCTGGCTGATCCAGTTTGTCTACCGGGTTGAAGGGTAATCGCCACTAGGCCTTTCCTCCGTAGCCGACGCCTATCGCGGCGGCCCCCTTGATGCCAACCGCGAGCAGGCACGTCAACGTGCCGAGCATCCCCCTTCCGCGCCTCGACGCATCCGTTCCGGTACGCCGACTCGCGCGGGCGCCACTTCCTCCTCACCTCACCCCGAGCGTGAAGGACCACGAGAAGGTATTGCCAAGCTGATGGATGTCACCAAACACAGCGTCCGCCGGCCGGTCCGGTCGGCCGTCGTGGTCAATCCCTCGAAGGTCGACGACCTCGATGACTTCCGTTCGCACGTCGACGCAGCGCTGACCAGCGCGGGATGGCCCACCCCGCGTTGGTACCACACGACGCCGTCATCCCCCGGCCGCGAACAGACTGGGCAAGCCATCAAAGCGGGCGCTGAGATCGTCTTCGTCTTCGTCTGCGGCGGCGACGGCGACGGCACGATCCTGTCAGCAGTCTCCGCGCTCGTGGACACCGACACAGCCCTGGCTGTCCTGCCCGCCGGTACCGGCAACCTGCTCGCCGCCAACCTCGGCCTGTCCGACGACCTGACCGCTGGCCTACAAGTCGCCCAGGCGGCCGACACCAAGAGCGCCGCGGCCCAGCTCGGCCACGCCAGTGAGGGAATCACCAGCACCTACTACATCGCCAAGCCCGTCCTCGTCCCGGACGTCTCCGACATCCTCGAACAGTTCGGTACCAGGTAGGTAGGGTCTGACCTTCGCACTCGAACGGTCCCTATCCAGTGACGTTGATACGGCCGTCGTTGGCCTCGTCGAACAGTCCGTGGTGGACGCATAGGAGGGTACTGGCACTGGGCGCCGGGTCGTGCAGACTGCCGTTCGTGAAGTGTACGTGGGCGTCACGGAGGGCGACTGGTACCGGTTCCTGGCCGACCGGCAGCGCTCCATGAGGTCGACTTCTGGCGCCCCGGCGGTGGCCGTGGTTTCGGTGTCCTCGCGGTCGGCGAGCCGTTCTTCTTCAAGACCCACCACTCGCACAACCGCGTGGTGGGCGGCAGCGCCGAGAACACGATTGGAGGGCCGGCCTGGGCGAACCTCCGAGCGGTGTGGAAGCCTTCAGCCGAGGTGCGTGGTCTTGCGTGGTACGAACGCGGCGGTGGCTTCGGCTGCCCGCTGGCCGATGGTGCCGATGAGGTGCCGTACGTGGATCGGATGAGCGCTGGGCTGGCGTGCTGAGGTTCGTGCCTGAGCCATACCAGGGACCGTCGACGTCAACACCGCGATACGGAATTGGAAGGATGGTCGGCGCTGTCCGGTCGCCGTTTACGGTGGGGACATCGGGTGATTGGGCGGTGCGATATGGCGTGTAGATATGCCTTTGAACGGTCTCCGCAGGAGATTCGTGGCGGGCAATTTGGCCAGGTTGCTGAGATGGCGAATCCTCGTCCCAGGTAGCCCTGGCGAGTACGTCGCAGGCGAGTATTTTCCACTGGCGCGTCGTTCGCCGGGGCCCAGCGACGATTGCACGGTCGATCCCTTGAAGCATGGTTCGTGGCCTGCGTCCGTATTGCTCGCGATCGAGCCACATGACCAATCTGATCTTGCGAACATCGATTCATACCTCTGGTGCCTGTTGTTCGATCGTTTCCGCCTAGTGTCGATATGTGTCCCGGGCTTGTCGAATCTTTGAGGAAACTCTTGGGATAGGCGTTGACATCAATCCTTTGCGTGGCGCACTGTGTCGATCACTTTGCTCAGTGTGGCACGGGGAGGCACCGTCGTGGCTGGCCGTTCGACAGACTTGGGTACCGCGGGCCGGACACGCCGTGGCCTTCGTCCGCTTCGGCGGGCTGCCAGGCGGCGTCTTCTCGACGGCATGTCGTGGTGCACACCGTCGTTCGGTCGTTCGTGGCGGCGTCGCGCCGTTCCGGTCGTTGTCGCTTTGCTCGTGGGCACCGTGCTGGTGACTGTGGACAGTCCCGCGAGTGCCGAGCCGGTGTCGCCGAGTGGGTCGTCGGCCACGCAGCCGACGGAGACGCTGGCGGCGTTCGATGAGGCGTCGGCGGCATTGCTGGCGTACCGCAAACGGCGGCCGGTGGTCGTGACCAGCCTGATGTCGGAGACGTCGCAGACGGTCGCGCGTCCGGATGGGTCGTTCGAGACGACGAGGCATATGGCGCCGGTGCGGATGCGTAGCGAATCGGGCTCGTGGGTCGATGTGGACCTGACGTTGCAGCGGCAGCCGGATGGGAGTGTGGCGCCGAGGGCGCATCCGCGTGGGCTGTGGTTGTCTGGGGCCCGTGCCGCGGGTGAGGACGCCTTGGTGGGCTTGGGTCGGGGGAGTAAGCGTACGGAGCTGGGCTGGTCGGGGGCGCTGCCGGAGCCGGTGTTGGATGGTCGCAAGGCCACCTACGTCGATGTCAAGCCGGGTGTGGACCTGGTCGTGGAGGCACGGCGGATTGGCTTTGAGTATTTCCTGGTCGTTAAGGATCGGCAGGCGTCAGCTCAGGTGGCCTCGGTGGCGATGCCATGGGATACGGGCGAGTTGGTGGTGGCGCCTCGCCCGGCTGGTGGTCTGGAGCTTCGGTCTGGGTCTGGTGCGGTGGTGGACGTGCCGCCGGCGGAGATGTGGGACGCGCGGCGCTCGCCGTTGGGGGAGCCGGTGCGCCGGGCGGAGGTGGATCTGTCCACGACCGGCGCTGGGGACAGCACGGAGCTTGTGGTGACACCGGATGCGGGGTTCTTGGCCGATCCGCGGGTGGTGTATCCGGTGACGATCGACCCGTCGATAAACCTGGAGCCGGCGTTCGACGCGTATGTGCAGGACACCATCGTCAACACTGACAAGTCCGGTGATACGCAGTTGCGGCTGGGTTACAGCGACGACGCGGACGAGGGTTGCGGCTCTGGTTGCACGGCCCGCTCGTTCCTGGCGTTCGGCGGCCTCGCCGGCTACGCCGACGCGACTGTGCTGTCAGCGGAGCTGTTCCTGTGGAACTTCCACTCCTGGTCGTGCACCGCCACGCAGTGGGAGACCTGGCGTACCACGTCGGTGAGCAGTAGTACGCGGTGGGGGAGTCAGCCGTCGTGGGCTGCCCGTGCTGGCACGTCGACGGGTACGAAGGGTTACAGCTCCAGCTGCGGCGACGGGTGGGTGTCCTCGTCGGTGAAGGATGTCTTCCAGTACGTGTTCAACAACAGCGGCAGCACCGCGACGGTGGGTATCCGGGCGACGAGCGAGACGAACCACAACGGGTGGAAGAAGTTCGACTCCTCCGAGGGCGCCCATTCGCCGTATGTGCAGCTGGTCTACAACCGCACGCCGCGGTTGCCGACCGGCCTGGCCATCAACTCCTGCTACTCCGCGTGCGCGTCGCCGGCGGTGGTCCGGTCGGGTGCACCGCAGGTAGCGGCGGTGGTATCGGACCCGGACGGTGGAACGCTGCGGGCCGAGTACGAGGTGTGGGACAACGCCAAGACGACGCGGAAGGCGGCGTCCGGCACGGCGGTGACGGGCGTGGCATCGGGCACCTCGCGACCGTGGCGGGTGACACCGACATTGGCGGACGGCACATATCACTGGAAGGTGCGCGCCTGTGACAGCCACACGTGTGGTGGCTTCTCCGGCTGGTTCACCTTCACCGTCAATACGCAGGATCCATCCCTGCCGGCGGTGACGAGCACCGCGTATCCGGAGAAGCAGACGGGAACCTGGAACGGGGCTCCGGGGCAGGCGGGTGCGTTCACGTTTGGGCCGAACGGTGCCGCGGACGTGCAGGAGTACATCTACAGCCTCAACGACGCGAACCCCATCACGGTGCCCGCCGGTGCACCGCAGACGGAAAAGCTGACGGCGAACCAGCAGCAGGTGGGTACCGATGAGACCGGGTTCACGGGTAGCTCCAACGCGACGATCTGGCGTAGCCCGAACCTGGGTCACGGTGGCAACGGCGCCCTGAAGGTGACCGTGGCGACGACGGCGGGCAACACCTATGGCCCGCAGGGCGACACGTACGCGACGATGGGCGGCGACTACGGTGGCCTGCGGCTGGGCATGCAGGCGGGCAAGAAGTACCTGATCACCGGCTGGGTTTGGGTTCCGGCCGCGACCGGCCTCAACCCGGGTGGCACCTACGGAACGACACGTGGGCAGCGGATCGTCGCGTTCTACAACTCGGGCTCGGCGCACATCGAGGTCCCGTCGGGCAAGGCGACCGCGACGGAGGCCTGGAACTTCGTTTCGGTCGCGGTCACCATCCCGAGCAATGCGACCGAGGCGTTCGTGCGCCTGTACAACGGTTCACCAACCGGATCCGGGAAGTCGGTGTACTGGGACCACCTGTCGCTGCGGGAGCTGGTCGGCACGTCGACGGACGCGTCGATCACGCCGCCGAAGGATGGGCTGAACGTGCTGTCGGTGCAGTCCCGCAACACCGCCGGGTTCACTTCAGACCCGAAGGTCTACCAGTTCCTGGTTACGCCGAACACCGACGTGTGGCATTGGGCGCTGGACGAAGGCGCGGGGACCACCGCGGTATCCGTGCCGAACACCCGACCCGCGACCGTGTCTGGGACGGGCGTGACGTGGGCCGAGTCTGGATTCGTGGGCGATTCCGCGGTCACGTTGGCCGGTACGGGTGCGTTGCAGACCGCGTCGCCGGTGTTGAACACCACCCATACCGGTGGCTTCACGGTGGCGGCGTGGGTGCGGCTGACGGATCCGACGAGCTGGCGTACCGCGGTGGGGCAGGACGGGACTGACACGTCCCGGTTCCGGCTCGGGTTCCGCGACGATCGTGACCTCGACGGCGACAGCGTCGCGGATCCGGCCTGGTGTTTCACCCTCAAGCAAACCGACTCCTCCGGGGCGAGCTCGGACGCTGCCTGCACGACGGACTACGTCGTATCTGGCGACTGGGTGAGCCTGGTCGGCGTCTACGACCCGATCGGCAGCAAGGTCAAGATGTACGTGAACGGCATACCGGCCGTGTCCGGCGCGTACGCCGAAGCGGCCGTGACCGGGACGTGGGCGGCCACGGGCCCGTTCACGATCGGCCGGGCGATGCATCTGGCCGGGGCAGGCGACCTGTGGATCGGCGACGTCGACCACGTGTACGCGGCCCAGCAGGTGTGGGATGACACCGAGATCCAGCAGTTCGCTGCTCAGTAGCAGGGCTTTACAGCCGGTAGCAGGTTGGTGCGGTTCGCGAGATGGGGAGGCGCCGTGGGCGCTGTGCGTAGCTCACGTCCGTTCGCGGGAACGGCGATGACCGTGGCGGGCCGGTTCGCGCGACGCGCGGCGGGAGTCGTCGCTGCCGTCGTGGCCGCCACCGTGGCGCTCAACGCGGTCGCGGTGGCCGCACCGCCGTCGTGGCAGCCGCCGAAGCCGAAGGACGTCACCGGGGTAGCGGTGACCCCGGTCAAGGCCAAGCACCGTCCAACGTGGACTGCCGCCGGCCGTGAGGTCAAGGCGCCCCCGATGGTCGCCTGGCCGGCGCCGGGCTCGGCAACGGCCGACCTGGCCGCCGCGGCCATCTCGGCGCGTGACCTTTCCCGTGCACCGGAGGCACGGGCCGGGTCCCTGCCGGTCTGGGTCTCGGCCGCACCGACTCCCGCCGGCCAGGACAACAAGCGAACCGTTCCCACGCCGACGGTCGGCCGGGTCGCCGTCGAGGTCCTCGACCGGGGTACCGCCGCGAGGGTGGGCGTCTCCGGTGTGGCGCTGAAGGTCGGCCGCGCCGACGGTGTGCGGTCGGCCGGTGCGGTGACCCTGCGGGTGGACTACTCGTCGTTCGCTGGTGCGTATGGCGGGGACTGGGCATCCCGGTTGCGGATCGTGTCGCTGCCGGACGGTAGGCCGATCCCGAGCCGCAACGATCAGACGGCCAAGACGGTTTCCGCGGTTGTCCCGGTCGCCGCCACCGCCACGATGGTGGCGTTGACGGGTGGCGCGTCCGGTGACAACGGGGACTACAGCGCGACCAGCCTCACCCCGGCCTCGACGTGGCAGGTGGCGCAACAGACCGGCTCGTTCGCCTGGTCCTACCCGGTGCGGATGGTGCCAGCGGTCGGCGGCCCGGAACCGACCGTGGCGCTGTCCTACTCGTCGGGCTCACTCGATGGACGCAGTGGCGGCACCAACACGCAGGGCTCGTGGGTCGGTGACGGGTGGGACCTGTGGCCGGGCTATATCGAGCGGCAGTACCAGGCGTGCGGGGAGGACAAGGACGCGGTCGGCGGCGTCGACCCGAACAACAAGACCCTGAACACCGGTGACATGTGCTGGCACAAGCCGGACGGCAGCGCCTCCATCTCCCTCAACGGCCGGGGGACCGAGCTGGTCAAGTCGACCGGCAACACCTGGAAAGGCGTGTCCGACGACGGTTCGAAAATCGAGCTGCTGAAGAACACGTCGTTCGGCAACAGCGACGACGACGGCGAGTACTGGAAAGTCACCACCGTCGACGGCACCCAGTACTTCTTCGGCCGCAACACCGGGCCCGGCGGCGCCTCGGCCGCGACCGCGACCAAGTCGGTGTGGACCGTGCCGGTCTACGGCAACCACCCGGACGAGCCCGGCTACACGGCCGGAGACTACGTGGCCTCCCGACGGACGCAGGGATGGCGGTGGAACCTCGACTACGTCGTGGACCCGCACGGCAACACCATGACCTACTTCTACGAGCGGGAGACCGGCGCCTACGCCCGGGACGGCGACGTCGACAAGCGGACCACCTACGACCGGGGCGGCTATCTGACCCGGATCGAGTACGGCAACCGCGCCGACGCCGCGTCCACGGTGCAGGCCGCGGCCCGGTTGCTCTTCGACGTCGCGGAACGCTGCGAGAGCAACTGCTGGTCCGGCACCGACCCGGTGGCGGCGTCCTGGTTGGACACTCCGTGGGACCAGTACTGCAAGGCCGCGCCTTGCACCGACCAGCTTGCTCCCACTTTCTGGACGCAGAAGCGGCTGTCCCGGATCCGCGCCCAGGTGTACTCCGGCAGTGGCACCACCTTCAACGACGTCGAGTGGGTGACGCTGCGCCACACCTACCTCCAGTCCGGGGGCAACGAGGGCAAGCCGATGTGGCTGGCCGGCATCACCCGAACCGGCAAGGTGACCACCGCCGGCGGCGGCGAAGTCACCCAACCGGAAATCGTGTTCGACCCCGGCGCCGAAGCCCTCGCCAACCGGGTCGACGGTCCCGCCGACGGCCGCACCAACCTGTTCCGGTACCGCATCAACACCATCACCACCGAGACCGGTGCCCAGATCGCCCTCACCTACAGCGACCCGGAATGCGTCCGGACGGCGCTGCCGGCGGCGCACGCCAACACCAAACGGTGCTATCCACAGTGGTACGGACCGGACGGCGAGGAACCGACGCTGGACTGGTTCCACAAGTACGTCGTCGAGCGCGTCGACGTGTACGACAACACCGGCGGGTTCGCGCACGAGCAAGTCAACTACGACTACCTGGACACTCCGGCCTGGCACTACGACGACTCCGAGCTGATCAAGCCGAAGAAGCGCACGTGGAGCCAGTTCCGCGGCTACGGCCACGTCCAGGTCCGCAAGGGCCTGGAGTCCGGTGTCCAGACCGTCGCCGACTACCTGTACCTGCGCGGCATGGACGGCGACAAGCAACCAAACAACGGCACCCGCGACGTGTGGGTCACCGACTCGCAAGGCGTCGCTCTCGAGGACCACGAGGCGTACGCGGGCATGCTGCGAGAGCAGAAAACACTCGGCGTGGGCGGGTCGGTCGTGACCGGCACCATCAACACACCGGTCAAGCAGGGCCCCAAAGCCACCTCCGGTCCGCTGAAGTCGTGGATGACCAACGTCGGCACCGTCCGCACCCGGACTCCATTGTGGAACGGCACGACCCGGTGGACCAAGACCGTGACGACGTACAACGCCGACAACCTCCCCACGCAGGTGGACGACCTCGGCGACGAGGGCACCGCCGCCGACGACATCTGCACCCGCACCCAGTACGCCCGCAACGAGACCGCCTGGATCCTGGACAAGGTAAAGAAGGTGGAGAAGGTCGGCGTCAACTGCGCCACCACCCCCACCCTGCCCGGCGACATGCTGTCCAGCCAGCGAATCACCTACGACCTCGAGACCAACGACTGGAACACCTACCTGCCGGTCAAGGCCGACGTCGCCAAGGTCGAGGAGATCGACTCCTGGATCGGCACCACCCCGCAGTGGGTGACCACCGCCCGGACCAAGTACGACCCGAACGGCCGCGTCAAAGAGGCCTACGACGCCCTATCCCGCAAGGCCACCACCGCCTACACCCCGGCCACCGCCGGCCCGGTCACCTCCACCACCGCCACCAACCCGGCCGGGCATACCGCCACCACCAACTACGCCACCGCCTGGCACCTGCCGGTGAGCATCACCGACACTGCGAACAGCGCGGTCAGCGAGCTCACCTACGACGGCCTCGGCCGCCGCACCAAGGTCTGGTTCCCCGGCCGCGCCAAGGCCACTAACCCGACCACACCGAATGTCGAGTACCTCTACCTGGTCCGCAACGACGCGCCAACCGCCGTAACCACCAGAACCCTGACCGCGTACGGCACCAGCACCTACAAAACACAGATCACCTTGTACGACGGCCTACTACGCCAGCGGCAGACCCAAACTCAAGCGCCCGGCGGGGGCCGCACCCTCACCGACACGGTCTACGACTCCCGCGGCCTCGTCGAATGGACCTCGAACCCGTACTACGACACCACCAATGCCCCGCCGGACACCACCCTGGTCGGCGGATCCGGCACGCCCGCAGTGCCCGCGCTGACCGAGAACGTGTACGACGCCGCCGGCCGCATCACCGCCGCCATCTTCAAAGTCAACGGCGTCGAACAGTGGCGCACCACCACCTGGTACGGCGGCGACCGCAAGGCTGTCACACCCCCCGAAGGTGGCACCAAGAGCGAAACCCTGCTGGACGGCCGGGACCGCACCCGCCAGGCGCGTCAGTACCACTCCCACACCGCGACAACCTTCGACGCGACGACGTATACGTACACCGACCGCGGCGAGCTGGCCACCGTCACCGACCCGGCCGGCAACACCTGGCGCTACACCTACGACCAGCGCGGCCACAAAATCAAGGACGAGGACCCAGACCGGGGAGAAACCAACTCCACCTACGACGCCGCCGGGCAACTCACGACCGTCACCAACAGCCGCGGCATCACGCTCGCGTACACCTACGACAACCTCGGCCGGAAAACGACCGTCCGCGACGGGAGCATCACCGGAAACAAGCGCGCCGAGTGGGTGTACGACACTCTCCAGTACGGCGTCGGCAGGCTCACCAAGTCGATCCGGTACGAGCCCGCCGGCTCTACCAACGCATACGTCAACGAGGTCGGCGAATACGACGTGGCCGGCCGACCGAAGAGCACCAAAATCACCGTCCCGGCCAGCCAAGGCACCCTCTGCGCCGCCGGCGGCACCACTCCCTGCACCTACACCTACGCCGCGACCTACCGCAACGACGGCCAGGTCGCTACTACCACTCTGCCCGCCGCCGGTGGCCTGCCCTCGGAGAAGCTGACCACCACGTACAACGAGGTCAGTGCGCCCGACGGGCTGCTGTCCGCGGCGCAGATCTACGCCGACGCCACCTACAACAAGCTCGGCCAGCTCACCCAGCGGACGCTCGGGGAAGACGGCAGCCACACCTGGCTGACCTACACCATCGACCAGAACACCGCCCGGCTCACCAACGCCAACGCCATCCCCGAGCTCAAGCCAGAAGTCTTCAACGCCACCTACACCTACGACGACGCCGGCAACGTCATCACCATCGCCGACCAACCCGCCGGCGGCGCCACCGACACCCAGTGCTACTCCTACGACTACCTAGGCCGCCTCACCAACGCATGGACTCCCAATACCGCCGCGTGCGGCACACCCGCGGTCGCGCAGCTCGGCGGCCCCGCACCCTACTGGCACTCGTACGAGTACACCGGCCCAGCCGGCCTCGCCGGCAGCCGCACCAAGGAAACCTGGCACGCCAGCGCGGGCGACACCACACACACCTACACCTACCCTGCCCAGGGCGGCGCTCCCGGCAGCCACCCGCATGCCGTGCAGACGGTCGCACACGACTACCCGACCGGCACCGACACCACCGACACGTACGCCTACAACAACACCGGCGACACCATTTCCCGGCCCGGCACCCCGGCGAACCAAGCCCTCACCTGGGACAACGAGGGCCACCTCGCGACCGTCGCCGACAACAGCAAGAACACCAGCTACATCTACGACGCCGACGGAAACCGCCTCATCCGCCGCGACCCGACCGGCGCCACCCTCTATCTACCCAACGGCACCGAAGTCCGCTCGCCCACCACCGGGGCCGCCTCGGCCACCCGCTACTACACACACCTCGGCGTCGCCATCGCCGTGCGCACGCTCACCGGCCTGACCTGGCTCGCCGGCGACCACCACAACACCACCGAAGCCGCTCTCAACGACACCGATCTCAGCCTGGCCCGCCGCCGCACCCTGCCTTTCGGCGACACCCGCGGCACCACCACCGGCACCTGGCCGTCCGCAATGGACAAAGGCTTCGTCGGCGGCACGATGGACAACACCGGCCTGACCCATCTCGGCGCCCGGGAGTACGACCCGAAGATCGGCCGGTTCATCTCCGTCGACCCAATCCTCGACCTGGGCGATCCGCAGCAGTGGAACGGCTACAGCTACGCCAACAACACGCCCGTCACCCACAGCGACCCCTCAGGTCTCTGCCTCACCGACTCGCCAGGCTGCTTCTCCGAGATCGGCAACGACCCGATACCCCCGCCACCACCCACCGGGAACGGCGGGAACGGCGGGAACGGTGGCAACGGCGGCAACGGCGGCAACGGCGGCTCTGGAAATGGCGGAGGCGGCGGCAAGAAGGGCTTTTGGGGCCAGATCGGAAGCGGACTCAAAAAGGGCTTCACCAACGCAGTGGTCGATCCTTTCCTCGGCGCGGTAAACACCATCACCAGCAGCTACGCCCGCGCCTACCACGACGTCAACGGCGTCTTGACCGGCGAAATGTCCGCCCTTGACGCCGCCCTCGACATCGGATCTATTTACGTCACCAACTACAAAGACTCCGTCGTTGGACTCGTCAAAGCACCGGTCGAAGCCATCGGCAACCTCATCGAAACCCCAGGCCACATCATCAAAGGCGACTACGAAAAGGCCGCCGAAAGCTGGTCGGAAGGGGCCATCGGAGCAGCTCTCATCGCAGCGGGAGGAAGAGGTGGATTTAAGGGGCCAAAAGGTTGCAAACACAGCTTTGATCCAGCCACCCCGGTTCTTCTCGCTGAGGGCACCAAACCTATTGCGGAGGTGACGACCGGTGACCTGGTAGTCGCTGAGAATCCCGAAACAGGCGAAGTCGAGCTCCGCGACGTTGTCGAAACACATACCAACCTCGACACCGATCTAACTGACCTCACCGTTACGACTCCCGACGGCGGGATCAATACGCTCGAAACGACACAGCATCATCCGTTCTGGAGCGAAGACCGTGGGGCATGGGTGGACGCCAAGGGCCTCCGAGCCGGCGAGCGGCTTCGTACCTACGATGGATCAACAGTCATCGTTCTGGCGTCCCGGTCCTATGGCGGCCTCGCCATCATGCATGACCTCACCGTTGATACACTTCACACCTACTATGTGATTGTCGCCAACACGCCGGTGCTCGTTCACAACTGCGGCGGCAAAGCTACGGTGAATTGGGAAGGCGGTCACGCGTCAATTGATGTCGAAGTCGATGGTCAAGTGGTTAGTACACACCGCTGGGGCGCTCCGGGTACCGGAACCCGGCCCGACTACTTCCATGATCCAGTGTCCCCCCGTGCTCGACGAATTGAGGTAGACCTTCCGGATGCGGCCGGCGCACAGCGCTATCAGGATGACACGATAGGTCGTGAGCAAGGACCTTATGACGTGGAAACGAATAGCTGTTTGACATACTGTGGCGACGTGCTACGCGCGGGCGGTGTGGATGTCCCAGATACATCCACCGGGCTAGCACGCTGGCTGATACGCAACGGAAGAAAGGTTGGGTGATCTGGGTGGATGACCGAACCCCCGAAAGTAAAGGGCTGACCGCGTTGCTTTCGGAAATCATGGCCTCGGCAAGGGTTGGGCTGGACCTAGTTGAGGCTGCCGGGGAGTTGGCTGCCGAAAACGCGCGTTACAATAAGTGGGTGCATGGTCGAAAGCCCACCTCAACTTCGGCTGAATTGTGGAATCTGGCCGCTTTGGCGAGGAAGCACGAGGAGGCTCTGTCGATCACATGGGATCGCTATCAGGTGGCGGCTGATGAAATCCGCACCGAGAGAGGTCATGAACTGATCGAATTGCTCAGCGCCCAGCAAGATGAGCTTCGCCGAAGCCGAGAATCTGACGCTGTCTTTCATCAAGACCCTGACATGCCTCCGGAGCTCCTCGATTGGTAGCTGCTAATATGGCAGGAGTTAGAGAACTGACAGTGACACATCGTCTGTTTGCTCGTTGTGAGCGTCCAGGCATGCTTGCCAACAGGTAAACATCGGCGACCGGGGGTCGCCGGGCATCCGCACAGCGACGTGGCAGGCGCAGCAGGGCGGACATGATTGGGCCGGGTGCCGAGCAGCGGCGGCCTGCAGGCCGATAACGGTTGTTATGTCAGCCTAAGGGCTGTCTTGTAACTCGGTGCGTGCATTGGCCGGTCGGGCGACCCGACCATGGGGACGTTCGCCCTGCTTGGCGAGCACCTCAGTGCGAACGATGGCGCACTCGCAATGGTGCCGCTAGGCGAACAACCTTGGCGGTACCCGGGTGGTCTACCGGACCCGCAGGACAGCCCACTCTGGACCGCCAAGGCCATCTATCTGGCCTCCTCGAACGGCTACATCGAAACCGACGACGAACTCTGGCTAGTTGCCGCAGGCGGAGCAGCGGATCTGTACGCCGCAGAAGGCCCGGCTATGCAAGGCTATGTAGTGCCGGGACGAGGCGGCCTCCGCGGCGCCGGCGGATGTAGTTTCGCTGGAGAGACACGGGTGCTGATGGCCGACGGCAGCGTACGCCCCATCAACGAGATCAAGGTCGGCGACCTCGTCCTAGCCAGCGATCCAGAAACAGGAGAGCAGGCGCCGCAGCGAGTTACCCACCTGTGGACGCACGAAGACGACGTGCTTGCGCTCTCGGTCAGCAGCGGCACCATAACCACTACAGAGGACCACCTGTATTGGGACGCGGTGCACCAGAGATGGACGCGCGCCGATGAACTCGGTGTGGAAGCCGCTCTGACGACGGCAGATGGGAACACGGTCCTGGTCAACGGCTTGAACCAGAACTCTCGTCGTTCGGTCATCGCCTACACTCTGACCGTCGAAGACATCCACACCTTCTACGTCTTGGCAGGCCGCAGTTCAGTCCTCGTTCACAATTGCCCCGGGGATGGTGCCGTCGGTGGGCCCAAAGCTGGCGGTGGCGCACCCAAGATTGGACCGACGTCAGGAAGGCCAAATTGGCAGGATGGGTCGGTTTCACCTGGGCAGGGTTGGGAATGGCGTGGTCCAGGCGACCCTGGAACACCCAACCGAGGAGTCTGGTTCAAACCGGATACCAAGGAAACGCTGCATCCTGACCTCGGCCACCCCGCGCCGATCGGGCCACACTACGACTACCGTGCCCCCGATGGGACGTTCTACCGTATATTCCCAGACGGAAGGGTTGAGCCGAAAAAGTGACGCGAGTAGCGGAAATCAGCATTGATGTCGTCGAGTACGTGAGAGCAAGTCTGCGAGAGGGGCTCTCGCTAGCGAGGGCTTCGATACCTCTCTTGGACGAAATGACGACGGTTGCATTGGTCCCCGAAGGCACAACAATCGACCGTGCGCTCAATCTAGGTAACGGCGGCCTAGGCGGATCCGACATGCGCGAGATCGCCGCGCTACTTGCCCGGGCGTATCCGGAAGCCGTCCTGGTCGTTGAGCTACCGCTTTGGCGTCCCGAGGACCCAGGAATTCGTGAAACAGATCTGAGTGTAGCTATAAGCGGCGACGAGATCTATTCGGTCCGACCACTTAACAGCGGCCCCAATCTCGTCGAAAGGACGCTGCGGCTGGCTGATCCGTCGTTTATGTACAACGCATTTATTTTGGAGCCCAAAGTTAATTTGGTTGCGGAACTCGTATTTCCGAATCTGCTAAAGTCTGGACAAGTGGTAGTAAAAGGCGTATTGGTCGGCGCATACGACGGCGAGGGATTCGTGCTAGCGAGTTCTCGCCATTGATCGCGGCCGACGACGACCCGAGCAATGACGGACGAGTAGGAGCTGGTGGACCCGGCTGACGGTCTCAGTGCGGGCCTGTCCTAGTTCGTCGCGGCGGGGGTCCCCAGCAGCTGCAGTGCGAACTGTCATGTCGTTCGATCTGGATCTGGCGCAGCCCAAGGGGCTGCGTAGGCCGGCTACGGCAACGCTGTGGCATCGACCGGATCGGTCTTACGGCCCTGGCCGGTGTCGACCGCACCACCCGGGCGGACAACTTCGCCGGCACGTCCACGACGGTCTCGCCGTCGACGAGGCTAGCTGAAGCTTATGGCCGACGACGGTAGATCTCGATCGCGGCGTCCCCAAGCATCGATCCGAAGCGCCCGGCGTCCGGATCCTTGCGCAGGGCTCTGCATCGGCACTCTCCGTACTCCGTGGGGTCCAGGGAGACGAAGTCGCCGCATCTAGCGCATCGCGCCATCAGGTCGGGGCGCATGTTCCAGCCGTCACCGTCACCGGTCGCCGTCGGCCCGCTACCGAGGTATTCAGACTCCGTGAGCCGCCGTTGCCCCATGAACCGAGGGTTTAACATGCCGCTATTCGTCTGCCTTGGCGACCCAGTACAACTGCTTGTGGCCCCGCGCCTCCATCGCTGCTGCGAGGTCTTCGGCGTCCGCGCGTGAGTCCCTCCGCGCGACTTCAAACTGATGGCCGTTGTCGTCCTGCCGCCATACAATCCATCGATCGGATGAGCCAGAAGTTGCCGGGCCATGGTCGTCCACGGCCGCAATACGCTCGCTCGATATTCGAGCATCATGCCCTGCCGGCCGGTCCTGCCAGCAGCCCGATCTGCCCCAGCCGCGTACGACGTCGGCGGCGTGTCGATGACGTCCAAGCGAGTGATCTTGGCATCCTCTTCTGCCGCGATCCGGGCGCCTATTCCTGCTCATCACGGATGGTGATCATGGTCCTGTTCGTGTGCAGTTCGGGCAGCCACTGCCCGACGGGGTCGTCCGGCGCAGCTCGACCTCGGTGCCGGCCGCAGCACCACCGTCGACGATGTACGTCTTCGTACACTTCCTTCGCGGCGGCCGCCGTCTGTGGGTCCCGACGCGCGTGGAGGGCTTGCGTCGTGCTGCTCTACGGCGGCGCTCTGCGGCAGCTATCTGTCGCGGACGTGCATGGTTCGACTCCCCCGCGGGCTGCCACTTGGTGAGAGCGAGTATCAGCCTGGGGTGGTTAACGGGAGAACTTCGGCCGCATCCAGGACGGCCCCCCATGGAAAGGTGTCGATGCGATTTCCGCCAGTTCCGGGCGAATGTGGCTCCCATTTACCCGGACCGAACAGCACCCTTACGCCCTCGGAGCACAGCGACTCAACCGCCGCCGCGAACGGCTTCCTCGCGGCCAGTGCCGTATTCACGAACGGCAGCACCGCCACGGGCACGCCGCGTCCGATTGCCTCCGCCAGTGTGCCCAGAGCGTAGGTGTCGTTGATGCCAAGAGCGAGCTTGCAGATCGTGTTGTACGTTGCCGGCGCGACGACGACCGCGTCCGCCTCGGGCAGCGAGCGGGTCGGCGACTCGCCTGGTTTCCGGTATTCGCTGCGGACCCGATTGCCGGTCAGCTCTTCAAGCTTCGGCACGTCCAGGAACGCCAGCGCGGCCGGCGTGGCGGTGACGGCGACGGCCCATCCTCGGGCCTGCGCCAGTTCGACCAACCGATGTACCTGCGGTGCGGGCCCCGCGCCGCAGACCACGACCGTTACGAGGTGACGCGTCGCCGGCTCTGTCACACGTCTACCCCTGTCCGTTCGGCGAACTCGCCTACGGCCCGCTGAACGGTGTGTGGGGCGGTCAGCGCGAGGTCGCGAACGAGGCGGCGCACTGTTTCGCTGGTACGGATTTCTTCCGGCGCGATCTGCTCCGCCGTACGCAACGCCTGATGCGCGTGCTCATGTTTGCCCCACTGGGCGAAGGCTCGGGCGGTGTCGATGAGCAACCCAGCCTTGCGCTCGGCTAGCGGTATCCGGCTCAAATCGACCCGGCGGGCCAGATCGATAGCGGTCCCGGCGTCGCCCAGGGTCATCGCTATGTGGACCCGATGCTGTACGACGTTGGTCGGTCCGAATGCGGTCCACTGCGCGTTGTCATCGTGGCCAAGCCGCCGGCTAGCCTGCTCGGCCTCATCGAGCAGCTGCCAAGCGCCGGACCGGTCCTCGGCGATAGCGGCGGCAACGGCACCCCGCAGGAGAAGGGCACCGTAGACGGAAAGGGCATTCGGCCCGGGCTTGGGTACGTCGGCGTCGAGCCGTGCGGCGCCTTGGGCCGCTAGCTCCTTGGCGTGGGCGGCATGACCGCCCGACATCAGCCAATGTGTGACGGCGCGTGTGCTGGCGGCCAGGACGATCGGCTCCTGGCTTCGTATCGCGGCCTCCATACCCCGGTCGGCCGCGAGCGCGGCCAAGCCGAGGTCGCCGACTTTGAGCATGACGCCGGCGGTCACCTGGTACGCGAACGCCGCCAGCGCCCAAGCCTTCGTTGAGGCGTCCCCGGAGGCGGTCGAGCAAGTAAGCTGAACCGACTTCAACAGGCGCGGCAGGACGTCGAGCACGGCAGCGTACCGACACGCCTGATAGTCCCGCTTGGCGTTCGCTGCGGCCATCGACAGTTCCACGACCGGCGGGATCGGGGTCTGTGCTACAGCCGTGCCGTTCAGCAGGTTGTATGACGTAAGCGCGCGAGCCACACCGCCGAGCCGGTCGACCGGACCGGACGCCGGGACCGCGACAGCACCTAGCGCGGCGCCTCCCAATCCCAGCACGCCACGTCGATGCACGTCGCCTTCCATCGTTGGCTCGACAACACCGCCGCTCCCAGTATCCGGCAGACGTGGGCGGGGAAGATCACCACGTGCCGCATCCGGACGCCGCACCTGACCATGCGATGCGAGTCCAAAAGTCAGGTGAGCATCGCTTGAGGCCTCCAGGAAGCGAACACACGCTCAGCTACCTCGATCGCCGCGACTTCCCGCGACCCGGTGGCGACGCCGCCGCACCGGTCGCTATCCCGGGGCCCGGCCGCGGGAGGACCGAGCAGCGCGTCAAGGCTGCAACCCCAGAAGGCTTCTGCCACACGTTGCATCACCGGGCGCGGCTTGTCCACGTTCCCGCTCATCCAGCGCGAAAGCTGGCGGGGCGACAGGCTAGCCTGCTCTCCGAGCTCGCGTGCCTTCCGTTCGAAGGCGTGGCATGTTTCCTCGATCGTCCACCGGTCGGTTCGGACGAGCTCTTCCAGAAGGGTTCGATGGGTAGGGCGGCCACATCCCGACGGTAGGCCAGCCAGCCGGCGGACACGACACGACAACGGCGCATCGCGGCTAACGGCCGACGGATGTCATGGAAACGGCAGTTGCTAGGCCGCCCCGCGTCCAGGCTGACCGACGAACGTTGCCAAGTGAACGGCGGTCCAGACCGGTCTGAGCTGCTCACCATCGACGCGAACGCGGTGGTGCTCCCGCCCTCCGGGCGGCGGCTCAACGGGCCGAGGCGGCGTCCGCGCGGTTTCGTGCAGCCTGCTGGACCGCGCGCCGAGAGATCGCCAACCGCTACCGTCCCGGGTCCGCCCGTACCCGTCTGGTGCGACGTGTCGCGGCATGATCGACGATGTCAGCCGGCGCGGGGATCGGCCGGAAGCTACAGATCACCCACAGATCACCCATCGGTCCACAGTAGACATGAAAAAGGCTCCAATCCGGCATGAAGCACCAGGTCAGAGCCTTGATCATATGTGCGCCGCCAGGGACTCGAACCCCGAACCCGCGGATTAAGAGTCCGCTGCTCTGCCAGTTGAGCTAGCGGCGCTCGCTGACAACGGCAGCAACCTTAACACGGCCCTCGATCGCCCTTCCAACCGGTTCGCCCAGCCACGCCGGACCGGTTGGCGGAAGCGACACACGTTCTTGATCTGGCAGGGTGCTGGACTGGCCACCGGTGGCTGCGCGCGTAGTGCACCATAAGCGCAGGCGCACGCCGGGGTTCACGAGCCACACACACCGAACGGGGTTGACATGAGGGGCACGCGGGGGTTGGTGAAGGCTGCCGTGCTGGCTGTGCTGGCTCCGTTGGCTCTCGCCGCATGTGGCGGGGGCGGCGGCGAGACGCCCCGGTTCGTCGACGGCACCACGGCCGGGCCCTCCGCCAGTGCCGATGCCAGCCCGAGCGCTGGGCCGCAGCCCGCGGCGTTCGCGTTTTCGATCACGCCGGCGGCCAACGCGAAGAACCTGCCGGTGAGTTCCGAGATCGGCGTCAAGCTGGCTGGGGGCGAGGTCACCTCGGTCACGCTGGCCGAGGCGGGTGGCGCCAAGGTGTCCGGCACGATGCGCGACGACGGCTCCGCCTGGGTGCCCAGCAGCCCGCTGAAGTACGGCAAGACCTACACCGCGACGGTGGTCGCCGCAAAGGATGGCGGCACGGCCACCAAGACCACGACGTTCACCACGATGGGGCAGCCGGGCAGCCGGGTGGGCACGGGGCTGTACCTCTTCGACGGCAAGACGTACGGCGTGGCCATGCCCGTGGTCGTGGAGTTCAGTCCGGGCATCGCGAAGAAGGACCGGGCGGCGGTGCAAAAGCGCATGTTCGTGAGCACCGACCCGCCGCAGCCGGGCGCGTGGCACTGGGTGTCCAACGGCACGCAGGCGTACTACCGGGCGCCCGAGTACTGGCAGCCGGGCACGAAGATCACGACGCGGATCGCGCTCGGTGGGCACCCGATGGGCAAGGGGCGATACGGGGACACGGACCGGAAGGCGACCGCGAAGATCGGTGAGCGGTTCGAGATGAAGGTCGAAAACAAGACCAAGAAGATGACGGTCTTGAAGAACGGCAAGGTGATCAAGACCCTGCCGGTGAGCCTGGGCAAGAAGAGCACCCCTTCGGCCAGCGGCACCATGGTGGTGATGGAGAAGAAGGAGCAGACCGTCTTCGATACCACCAACGACCCCAACCCGGCCGATCGCTACCGGGTGGACATCGCGTTCGCGCAGCGGCTGACCTGGAGCGGGCAGTACATCCACGCGGCGCCGTGGTCGGTGCCGCAGCAGGGGCGCACCAACGTATCGCACGGTTGCCTCAACGTCTCCACGGAAAACGCGCGCTGGCTCTTCGGCCAGACCAAGATCGGCGATCCGGTCACCGTGACGGGCACCGAGGAGAAGCTCGGCGCGGGCAACGGGTGGACCGCGTGGAACATGAGCTGGAAAGAGTTCATCAAGGGCAGCGCGCTCCCCGTAACACAGTAAATACGCATAAAACGGGGCAAAATTCAGTGGTCAATGCCACGGCACGAAACCGTGATTTGGCCGAGGACGTCATTAGAGGAGGATTGACCTCTGCGGCTGGGTAATGAGCGCAGGGGCATCGATAACTTGCGAGGAGACCATGGCAGCGACGCGACAGCACCGACGTATGCCGAGCCGACAGGCCGCATGGCGCACGTTGACCGCGACGGCGCTGGCCGCCACCCTCGCCCTCGTCACCGCGTGCAGCGACGACAAGCCCTCCGCCTCCTGGGAGGGCAACGGCGACAGCGGCGGTCAGCAGCAGTCCGAAGACGGTCCCAAGCAGGCTGGCACCATCACCAGCCCGGCCGCTGACGCCAAGGACGTGCCGGCATCCACGGACATCGCGTTCACGCTGGACAACGCGACCAACCCGACCGTCGAGCTCAAGAGCGCGAGCGGCGAGACGGTCAAGGGCGCGATGCAGGCAGACGGCAAGTCGTGGCTGCCCGACGGGGCGCTCGACTACGGCACCAAGTACACGGTGACGGTCAACGCCACCGGTTCGGACGGCAAGCCGGCCGCCACCACCAGCACGTTCACCACCATGGCCAAGCCCAGCAAGGTGGTGCGGGTCTCCAGCTTCCTCGGCGAAGACCAGGTCGTGGGCGTGGGCATGCCGATCATCGTGCGGTTTGGTCGCGAGGTGCCCCAGGACAACCGCGACGATGTGCAGCGGCGCCTCTTCGTCACCTCGACGCCCCAGCAAGAGGGCATCTGGCACTGGACCAGCCCGACCGAGGTGCACTACCGGCCGAAGACGTACTGGCAGGCCGGCACCAAGATCTCGTACAAGATGCAAACCGGCGGGCTGCCGATGGGCGACGGCTACTACGGCCGCGCCGACGTGAGCGTCGACATCAAGATCGGCCCGTCGATCATCATGTCTGTCGACAACAAGACGAAGAAGATGACCGTCACCAAGGACGGCAAGGTCATCAAGACCATCCTGGTGAGCCTGGGCAAGCCGGCCACGCCCTCGGCCAGCGGCACCATGGTGATCATCGAAAAGCAGCGCAAGACCATCTTCGACACGATGGACGACCCCAACCCGGCCAACCGCTACCGCACGCCGATCGACTTCGCGCAGCGCCTCACCTGGAGCGGCCAGTTCATCCACGCCGCCTCTTGGTCCGAGGGCAAGCAGGGCCGGGTCAACGTCTCGCACGGCTGCCTCAACGTCTCCGAGGCGATGGGCGGCTGGCTGTTCGGCCAGACCCGCATCGGCGACGTGGTCACGGTGAAGAACACCGAGGAGAAGCTCCAGAACGGCAACGGCTGGACCGACTGGAACATGAGCTGGGACGAGTACGTCAAGGGCAGCGCGATTCCCTACAACGGCTAAAGGATTTTCTGCCCGCGTCCGCGTCTGGTTGCGGGCCGTATGCTCCCGCGGGCACCGCTCCCGGCCGGCTCCTCGCCTGAGGGCTCGTCGAAACCCCGGCCGTCCGCTGCCGGGTCCGCCGTTGGTCACGGCTCAGTGCGGCGGTCTCGGGCCGGGCGCTTCCGTTGCGGGTCGCGGGGGTGCGGCCACACAACCTCGGGCTGTAGCCCGGACTACAGCCACGTATCAATGATCAGCCCCGACCTCACCTATCGGAAGATCGGTCGCGGAGGATCGACGGGCGAAGGGTGCGTCGGCTGAGCGTCCGTGGCGATTTGTTGCCCCCATAGGGGCGGTTTTCGCCACGGACGCTGCCCCGCAGCCTCCGACCCGAGCTGGGCCTCCGGGACACATCCCAGCAGAAAGCCGCAAGCGGCAAGTCCGAGGCCCACGCCGGAGGCGCTGCACTCGAGCGTGACCAGCAGCGGAACCGGCCGGGAGCGGTGCCCGCCGGAGCATACGGCGCGCTACCAGACACGGACGCGGGCAAATATGCCGGAACAACGGCATCTCAGCGGCGGGACGAAGGGTCGATCAGGCCCCGTCGCGAGACGGGGCCTGATCTGCGAAAACGGAGATCAAACAAGAGGGTGACTGAGGGGATTTGAACCCCCGACACCCGGGACCACAACCCGGTGCTCTGCCAACTGAGCTACAGCCACCACGTCAGCCGCGCCGGACTGGCCGGTGCGGTGCGCCGACCAATGATAGCCATACCCAGGCCACATCCGTCGACAGGGTGCCGGGACGGTTACAGCGTCGCGGCGATCGCCTTGGCCGCCTCCACGTCGGGGCCGGGCAGGGGCACGAAGATCGTGCGGCGGTAGTACTCCAGCTCGCGGACGCTCTCCCGGATGTCCGCCAGCGCGCGGTGGGCCAGGCCTTTCGCGGGCTGCCCGAAGTACACGCGGGGGTACCAGCGGCGACACAGCTCCTTGATGGACGAGACGTCGATCATGCGGTAGTGCAGGTGGGCGTCGAGCCGCGGCATGTCGCGCGCCACGAAGCCGCGGTCGGTGGCGATCGAGTTGCCACACAGGGGGGCGCTGCGGGGGTCGGGCACCCACTGGGTGATGTACTCCATGATCATGTCTTCGGCCTCGGGGACCGTGACCGCCGAGCGGCGGACCTCCTCCGTCAGGCCCGACTTTTCGTGCATTTGGCGGACGACGTCGGGCATGCCGGCCAGCGCCGCGTCATCGGCGTGGATCACCACGTCGACGCCTTCGCCGAGCACGTGCAGGTCAGGGTCGGTGACCAGCGCCGCCACCTCGATCAGCGCGTCCTTGCCGAGGTCGAGCCCGGTCATCTCACAGTCGATCCAGACCAGAAGATCAGCCACGGGCTCAGCCTACGCGCCGACGGCCCTCCGTCACCCTGGCCGAAGCGCCGTTACGCTGCTGAACATGCCGAAAGCCATCCGGATCGCCACCGTCACGGCACTCGCCGCCGCGGTGGCCATCTTCCTGGACTGGTACGGCAACCGTCACGACTTCTTCGACCTGCGCATATACGTCAGCGCGATGCGCTGGTGGGCCGACGGCCACCCGCTCTACGACTACGCCCAACCCGACCGGGTGCAGGGCGAGCTCTACTTCACGTACCCGCCTTTTGCCGCCGCGCTGTTGCGTCCACTCGCCGAAATCCCGATGGGTGCCACGATCGTTATCTTTCTGATCGGCACCGCGGTGGCGATCGGCGTCACCACCTGGTGGCTCGTGCACCCCGTCGCGCTTCGCCACGGGCAGCCACCCTGGTTTGTCGCCGGGCTGGCCATCCCGCTGGTCTTCGCGATCGAGCCGACCCGCGAGACGTTCACGTTCGGCCAGATCAACATGCTGCTCGTGTTGCTGGTCCTCGGCGACCTGCTGCTGCTCGTACCCCGAAACTCGCGCTGGGCCGGCGTGGGCGTGGGGCTGGCGACGGCTCTCAAGCTGTACCCGGGAATCTTCATCCTCTATCTCTTGGCCGCGCGGCGCTGGCGCGCCGCGATCACGGCGAGTGTGGCGGCGGCCGGGGCGACCCTGCTGGCGGCGGCGATGGCGCCGCGAGACTCGTGGCAGTTCTGGACGCACGAGCTGTGGTCGACCGAGCGGGTCGGGCGCACCGACTACACCGGCAACCAGTCGCTGCTCGGCCTCCTCGGCCGCGCCGCGCTGCCCGGCGAGCCGAGCCGGGTGGTGTGGTTCGGGCTTGTCGTGCTCATCGCCGGCTACGGCATCCGCCGCGCCGCCCAGGCCGCCCGGGCTGGTGACGAGGTGGCCGGGCTCGCGCTGGCCGGGCTGGTGGGCGCGCTGGCCAGCCCGATCGCGTGGACCCATCACGTGTACTGGTTCGTGCCCGCTTTCGTCGTGCTAGTGGACGCCGGCCTGCGCGAACGCGACCTGAGACCGCGGCTGGCGCTGCTGGGGCTGGCGGCGGCGGGGTTCCTGATCCTGCTGCGCGGCGTGGTCTCGTTTGACGACTGGGGCGCGACCCCGCTGCCGACCGACACGGTGGGCGAGTTTCTCCGCCGCAACGCGTATGTGCTGCTCGCGCTCGTGTTGATCGCCGTGCTGCCGGTGCGTAGCGGGGTGCTCGATTATCGCAGGCGTGGGGCGAAATGGACAGATCTACCTAGCCACGCCCGAGTGGGCTAATCTGTCCTTAACAGACAAGCTCCCCCGTGTTACACCGTTTCCCCCGGTGAGACCAGCCCTCCGCAAACGGCATGCGGAGGGCTGGTCGCCGTTGTTTGGGCTACCGCGACGCCCGTCGTGGTCCGGACGGTGCTCCCGCGGCCTCACCCGTCCGCCGTTGGTCGCGGTCACCTATCGCCTCCGGCCGGGCGGTCAATCGCGAGTCCGGCGGGCAACGGGTGGGGCGACCGGTGGCGATGCCACGACATCGGTGGGTAGGCCGGCCGCCGTCTTACGCCGGCGGGTGGAGCGGGATGCCGACCCCAGCGTGCCCAGGGCCGTGGCCAGGTCGGCGGAGCCGGGGAGATCCGCGCCGACCGGCTCCGGCTCGGCCGGCTCGACCGCGAGGCCAGCGTCGGCCGGATCGAGCGCCGGCCGCCGATCGAGTGGCACGTCTTGGCTAGTCGCCTGGACAGCCGGGGAAGTGGGAGCGGGTAGCGGGGCGGGGGTGACCGCGACGCTCGGGTGGGGTGGCCAGGCCAGGATGGGCTGTACGGGCATCGGTGTGGGCGCGGCCCAGGCGGGCCGCGGGCGCTCCAGGACGGCCGTGGGAGGTGTGGCGGGCGCGGGGGCGACGTCGGCGAGGGTAGACGGGCGGGCGAGCGCCGGGCGGCGGGTCGGCCAGGCGAGCGTCGCCATGCCGAGCAGGATCAGCACCGCGCCGGCCACCAGCAGGCCCCACGTCGCCGGGGCGAGCCAGCCGGGGCGCACCTCGACGCGGAAGTCGACCGTCATCCCGGCGCTCGCGTCCGGGTGCATGACGACCAGGGCGAGGCGCTGGCCGCGTACCTCCGCGGAGTCCCACGCCACCGCGCCGGCCCCGGCCAGCCGCCATGCGGGCTGCGCGGCGGGCACGGCCGTGCCCTCGACCGGCGTGACGCCCACCGGCAGCGGGCCACTGGTCAGGCTGACCCGGTCGACCTGGGCGTACGCGGCGCCGGCCAGGTAGCGGGCCACCTCCTCGGCCGGCGCGATGCCGACCAGCGCGGGGCCGGCCTCGGTGCGGGCGGTCACGCGGAGGCGGGTGTCACGCGCGCGGGTGAACGGTGCGTCGCGGCGCAGGAGGGCGTCGAGATCCGGTACGACGACGGCGTGGCCGGGCGTGGTGATCCGCTCGACGCGGCCGCTGAACGCCCCGCCCCCGTCGCGGTGCTGCATGGCTGTCCACAGTGCACCGCCGACCAGCAGCACCGGCAGCCCGATGGTGAGCAGCAGCATGCCAGCCGCCGTACGCACGATCCGCATTCCCGTTCCCCTCGAAGACGCCCCTTATGAGGGAGAACGAGCATGCCGGCGTCACGACGCCCGGCGGCCCCGGACAATCGCGAGGCCGCCGAGGACAAGCCCGGCCAGGGACGCCACCAGCGCGATCACGGCCAGGATCAGGGCGGGTCCGTCGCCGTCGTCATCGTCAGCCGGCGCGGCGGCCGCGTCGGGGCTGGCGGACGGCGCCGCGGCATCAGCGGCCACGAGGGTCAGCACCGGCGCGACGTTTTCCGGCTCCTCGGCGCCCGGCTGCGGCTCCTCGATCCAGCGGGAGACCTCGTTGTCGGAGTAGGTTTGCAGCGCCTTGAACACCATCTTGTCGGTGTCCGGCAGCGGCCCCATCGACACCGGAAACTCCGCGAACTCGCCCGGCTTGACCCCGCCACCCGCCGCGGCGGTCCACGTGATCTTCGAGACCACCTCGCTGACCTGGGTGCCGTGCACGTCGAGCGGCGGGTCCACCTTGCGCCGCTCCACCGCCACGGTCCACCCGGCCACCGGCATCGTCGAGACCGAGCCGACCGGCGCGTTTTCCGGCAGCACCACCTCGAGCTTGACGGTGGAGGCGGTGTCGCTCTCGTTGGGCACCCGGAACGCCAGCCGCGCGAAGCCGCCCTTCTCCGCCTCCTGCGGGTTGACGGTGACGTGGGCCGACGCCGGCGCTCCCGCCGCCAGCACGAACGCGGCGACAGCGCCAAGGACGAGAGCAACGCGTTTCATCGGGAACCCTTCTAGCTCACGGGCACGGTGGCGGTCACCGTGGCCTGGTCGATCTCGGAGATGCGGACCGTGAATTTGAGCTGCCAGTCGCCCTCCAGCGGGAGGGTGATCTCGCCGGTGGCGTGGTTGTCGGTCAGCGGCAGCAGCGGGATGTCGACCGGCGCGACGTCGTTGGCGGGCAGCGCGGCCGTGCCCTTCCACTCCACCACCGGCAGCGGCTTGTTGCTCTTGTCGTACGCGTACAGGTGGATGGAGTTGTTGCCCTTCTTCGCCGGGTCGACGTCGACCTGGAGCTTGAAGAGGTTGCTGTCGAGCATGGCGCTGTAGAAGCCAGACCCGCCGACCTCCTCGTTCGCGGAGGCGGTGCGCGCGGGTGTCGTCTGCACCAGCACCGCGGAAAGCCCCAGCACCACGGCGGTGATGCCCAACTCGACACCCACCGATCGGCGCAGCCGCCGCGGCTCACCGGGGGCCATCCGGCGCAGGACCAGCTTCCGCGAGTACGCCGCGACGCCGATCACGGCGCCGAAGAGCGCCACCTTCGCGATGATCAGTCGGCCGTACGTGGTCGACACGAGCGCGTCCGGCGTGCCCACCTCGATCAGCGCCTGCACCGTGCCGGCCAGCACCAGCGCGCCCACCGCCAGGGCCGCCCACCGCGACCAGATAGGCAGGATGGCGCCGAGCTCACGCTCGTTGGCCTGCCGCAGCAGGAACGCGAGGAGCATGGTCAGCCCGCCCAGCCACACCGCCATGCTGGTCAGGTGTACCGCGTCGACCACCACCGAGACGGCGGCGACCGGTGAGGCGGCCGGGTGGCCGGCGATCGGCCAGGTGAGGATCGCCGCGCCGCCCAGCACCGCCAGCAGGATCTGGTCGACCCGCCCGGTCTCGCCGCGCAGCAGCGGTCGCAAGAGCAGGCCGATCGCCACGAGCAGGCCAAGCCTGATCAGATGAGCGGTGCCGAATGTGCTGGACAACACATTTCGCAGCCCGCTCCCATCGACGTCGAGGAGGCCGCCGCCGGCGGTGTACGGCACCTGGAGCCAGATCGCGGCCACCGTGGCGAGCGTCACCAACCCCATGCCGGTCCAGATGACCTTCGACGGGCCGCTCCGCGCGAGCCGGGCCGGCCACAGCAGGCTGATCACCAGCACCGGGCCGACCAGCAGCACCAGGCCGGCGTACCCGAGGTAGCGCACCACCTTCACGCCGGTCGCCACGACCTGGTTTTCGCCCTCCTGCTCGCCCGTGTCGCTCGGCGGCGTGGTGGAGGGGGCGCCCACCGAGTACGTGAACCCGCCGGACACCGGGTGGCTGTCAGCCGAGATCACCCGGTAGCTGACCAGGTAGGTGCCCTGCGCGCCGGTCTGCTGCACAGGGATCGTCACGACCGCGCCGTCGAAGCTGGCGTCGCCCCGGTCCACCCGCTTGCCATCGGGTCCGATGACGCGTACCCGGTCGGGCACCTTGCGCACCGACTCGGTGAAGGTCAGCACGACCTCGGCAGGCGCGGCCTGGAGCACGGAGTTGCCGATCGGGTTGCTGCTGGCGAGCACGGCGTGGGCGCTGGCGGGGGAGGCCGGGAGCGCGAGCGTGGCGAGACCGCCGGCGATCACGGCCAGCAGCATCAGGGGGAGGCGGCGGGTCATGACGGCCATGATTTCGGAGCCGGGCGCGCGAAAGCGAGCCGGGTCGCATAGCCGGTCATGGGTATGTAGTCGGTCGGGGCGCGGAAAAAGTTCCCGGTGGGGCACACATCTTTTGTCCAGCAACTCCGCGTACCCTGAGGTGCCGTGATTCCCGCCCAGCGTGATGGCCACGCCGCCGACGAGTGGGTCGATGCTGCCCGCGACGGCGACCAGACCGCGCAGGCGGAGTTCGTGCGGGTCACCCAGGTCGAGGTGTGGCGGTTCGTCGCCGCGCTCGTCGATCCGGCCAGCGCGGACGATCTGACGCAGGAGACCTACCTGCGGGCGTTTCGGGCACTCCCCTCCTTCGAGGGGCGCTCCAGCGCCCGCACGTGGCTGCTCGGCATCGCTCGCCGGGCCTGCGCCGACCACGTGCGCACGATGGTCCGCCGCCGCCGGCTCGACGAGCGGCTGGCCGCGCAGGCGCACACCGACGGCCCCTACCCTGACCCCGCCGCCCAGCTCGGCGCCGCCGACCTGCTGCGGCGGCTGCCCGACGAGCGGCGTGGCGCTTTTGTGCTGACCCAGGTGCTCGGCTTGTCGTACGTGGAGGCGGCGGACGTGGAGGGCGTGCCGGTGGGCACGATCCGCTCCCGGGTGGCCCGCGCCCGCGCCGATCTTGTCGACGCGCTCGGCGACGCACTCGCCAGCTGAAGGAACCTCCCCAGACCGTAGGACGACTAATGAATGTGACCGTCGCGAGTCCGCCCGTTTCGCCCACATCTGTTAGCAGATGGCATACCGCGCGACCGTGGCTCGGCACGCTGGTGCGGCTCGGCCTCGCCGCCGTCTGGCTCGTCGCCGGCGGCGCCAAGGTCGGTGACCTTGCCGGGTCGGGCCGGGCTGTGAACGCGTACGACGTGATGCCGTACGAGTTGGCCAAGGTGATCGGGGC